>NZ_JBDZDQ010000003.1:346575-693151 GCF_040049295.1 Sphingomonas sp. KR3-1 | reverse complement strand
GGAAGGCTTCGCCTTCCGATCCTGATCCCAACTTCGTCGGTTGTCGCGGGATGGAGCAGCCCGGTAGCTCGTCAGGCTCATAACCTGAAGGTCGTAGGTTCAAATCCTACTCCCGCAACCAACACACAGCACCCGTCAGTCCAGCAGGATTGGCGGGTTTTTTCGTATCTGGGCTCCGTCATCCACCGCCGTCGCTGGCTCGATCGCCCGCGCGGCTGCATTCGCACGTCCGCAGTTCGCCGCATAACGACATAAAGATATCTTTATATGATGCTTGACGCGCCCGATGAAACGCGCGATCAAGTCGGCGTCGAGGTTCCCCATTTCCGGCGCCGCAAGGATCCGGGCGATGGGGCTAAGACGGGAAGCCGGTGGCGCCCGCAGGGGCGGAGTCCGGCGCTGCCCCCGCAACTGTAAGCGGCGAGCGGCGGTCCCACACATGTGTCACTGGCGTCGCACGCGGCGCCGGGAAGGCCGGGACCGACGTGTTGAACCGTGAGCCAGGAGACCTGCCTCCGACGCGATAACGTTCCTCGGACGGGGGTTCCTCCGGTGGATCGCGCCAGGCGCCATAGCGCCGCGCGTCCGCTCGTCCGGGCCGCGGCGCCTTGTCTCCTGGAGCGCTCTATCCTGGTTCGACCGTCCGGCAGACCAGGAGTCCATAATGCGTGTTTCCGCTGCCAATCTCGGTTTCCCCCGTATCGGCCCGCGCCGGGAGCTGAAGACCGCCACCGAGGCCTATTGGGCCGGCAAGATCGACCAGGCCGCACTGCGCGAGACTGCCGAGGGCCTGCGTGCCATGGCATGGCAGCGCCAGAAGGCCGCCGGGATCGAGGTGATCCCGAGCAATGATTTCTCGCTCTACGACCAGGTGCTCGACACCAGCGTGATGCTCGGCGCGATCCCCGAGATCTACCGCGCGATCGGGCCGGCGGATTCGCTCGAGCTCTATTTCGCGATGGCGCGCGGCCGCCAGACCAAGGGCGGGCAGCCCGAAGCCGAGGGCTGCATCCACTGCCACGGCGCCGGCGCGGACGTGCCCGCGCAGGAAATGACCAAGTGGTTCGACACCAATTATCACTACATGGTCCCCGAAATCGCGCCGGGCCAGTCCTTCGCGCTGTCGACGACCAAGCCGATCGACCAGTTCAACGCGGCCAAGGCGCTCGGCTATCACACTCGCCCGGTGATCCTGGGCCCGGTCACCTGGCTGCTGCTCGCCAAGTCCAAGGCGGAGGGCTTTGACGCGCTGTCGCTGCTGCCCGCGCTGCTCCCGGTCTATGCCGAGCTGCTGGCGAAGCTCGCCGCGGCGGGCGCCGACTGGGTGCAGATCGACGAGCCGGCGCTGGTGCTCGACCTGAGCGACGCGGCGCGCGCCGCCTTCCGCACCGCCTATGCCGAGCTGGCCGAGGTGCCCGGCATCAAGCTGATGCTCGCCACCTATTTCGGCGCGCTCGGCGACAATCTCGAGACGGCGCTGGCGATGCCGGTCGCCGGGCTTCACGTCGACCTGGTCCGCGCGCCGGAGCAGCTCGACGCCGTGCTGGCAGGCGCGCGCAAGGACCTGGTCCTCTCGCTCGGGGTGATCGACGGCCGCAACATCTGGAAGGCCGACCTCGCCAGGGTGCTCGACATCGTCGACTATGCCGCGGGCGAGCGCGAGATCCAGGTCGCGCCGTCCTGCTCGCTGCTCCACACGCCGGTGGACCTCGAGCTCGAGACCCGGCTCGATCCGCAAGTGAAGACCTGGCTCGCCTTCGCCACGCAGAAGCTCGGCGAACTCGCGCTGGTCGCCGCCGCGCGGAACCAGGGCCGCGACCAGGTCGCCGCCGCGCTCGCCGACAACGCCGCCGCCGTGCAATCGCGCCGTACCTCGCCGCTGACCAACGACGCCCGGGTCCGCGCGCGCATGGCCGGGGTCACCGAGAACTGGACGCGCCGCGTCACCCCGTTCGCCGAGCGCATCCGCCGCCAGCAGGCGGTGCTCGGCCTGCCGCCGCTGCCGACCACCACGATCGGCTCGTTCCCGCAGACCGCCGAGGTCCGCAAGGCGCGCTCGGCGCACGACAAGGGCGAGCTCGACACCGCAGGCTATGAGCAGTTCCTCCGCGAGGAGACCGAGCGCGCGGTGCGCTGGCAGGAGGAGATCGGCATCGACGTGCTCGTCCACGGCGAGTTCGAGCGCAACGACATGGTCCAGTATTTCGGCGAGCAGCTCGCGGGCTTCGCCTTCAGCCGCGCGGGCTGGGTGCAGAGCTATGGTTCGCGCTGCGTGCGCCCGCCGATCCTCTACGGCGATGTCTCGCGCCCCGAGCCGATGACCGTCGCCTGGTGGCGCTATGCCCAGTCGCTCACCGACAAGCCGATGAAGGGCATGCTCACCGGCCCGGTGACGATCCTGCAATGGTCGTTCGTGCGCGACGACCAGCCGCGTTCGGAAACCTGCCGCCAGATCGCGCTGGCGATCCGCGACGAGGTCGTCGATCTCGAGCGGACCGGTTGCAAGCTGATCCAGATCGACGAGGCGGCCCTGCGCGAAGGCCTGCCGCTGCGCCGTGCCGAGTGGAACGCCTATCTCGACTGGGCGGTGGAGGCCTTCCGCATCTCGGCCTCGGGCGTGCAGCCGCAGACCCAGATCCACACGCACATGTGCTATTCGGAGTTCAACGACATCATCGCCGCGATCGGGGCGATGGACGCCGATGTCATCTCGATCGAGACCTCGCGCTCGAAGATGGAGCTGCTCGACGCGTTCATCGACTACAAATATCCGAACGAGATCGGGCCGGGCGTGTACGACATCCACAGCCCGCGCATCCCGTCCACCGGCGAGATGGAGGAACTGCTGATCAAGGCGGGCGAGCGGCTTTCGCCCGAACAGCTTTGGGTCAATCCCGATTGCGGCCTCAAGACCCGCAAATGGGAAGACGTGAAGCCCGCGCTGGTCAACATGGTCGAGGCGGCGAAGGCGGCACGTGCTGCGCTCGCCTGATGTCGAAGCCCCGGGGTGCGCAGCGCCGCACCCCGGATCTTCCGCGCCCGTGCTGGACCGCATGTTCCTGCACGGCGTGGAGGTGCGGGGCCGGCACGGCGTGTTCGATTTCGAGCGCCGCGCCGGCCAGCTCTTCGTCATCGATGTCGATTGGTGGATCGATACCGGCGCCGCGGTCGCCAGCGACCGGCTCGAGGAAACCCTGTGCTACAAGCAGCTCTACGACCGGGTGTGCGAGGTGGTCGGCGGCCAGCCCTGGGCTTTGATCGAGACGCTGGCGGATCGGCTCATCGCCGCGCTGTTCGCGCGCTTCCCCCAGGTCGCGACGCTGCAGGTCACCGTCCACAAGCCCGAGGCGCCGATCGGCGGCAGCTTTGCCGATGTCGGCATCACCCGGTTGCGGCACCGCGGGTGAGGGGAGCGGTTTGGCTGCAAGTATTGTAATATAAATCATTGCAGATTTTTGCCCGTGCACGCTATGCTGGCGCCAGGATCGGAACGCGACGCGAGAGCGCGTGAAGGATCGGGGAGGCCTGGGATGCACATGAACCGGATCAATCGCCTGATGGGCCGCGCGGGATGCGCGGTCACCGCCCTCGCCATCGCGACGACGGGCATCGCTTTTGCCCGCCCGATCCCACCCGCACCGCAGAGCGCGCCACCGGCCGCGACGCCGCAGGCCGAGCGCCGGCCGAACGTGCTGTTCGTGCTGGTCGACGACATGGGCTGGGGCGATCTTTCGGTGATGGGGGACAGGAAGGTCAGCACCCCCAATCTCGATCGCCTGGCGCGCGAGGGCGTGCTGATGACCAAATTCTACGATGCGGCGCCGATCTGCTCCTCGTCGCGTGCCGGTTTCCTGACCGGGCGCTTCCCCGCCAGTGTCGGCTTTGTCGGCATCACCGACAGCCATGCCCGCAACGCGCAGATCGGCCAGGCCGATTTCCTCGATCCCAAGCTGCCGACGATCGCCAGGCTGCTGAAAGGCGCCGGCTACGCCACCGCGCATATCGGCAAATGGCATCTGGGCGGCGGTCGCGACGTCGGCGAGGCGCCCTGGCCGACGGCCTATGGCTTCGATCAGAGCTTCACCACCTTCGAGGGGCTCGGCCCGCGCGTGCTCGTCTCCGACCAGGAGCGCGGCCTCGCCGAGCAATCGGACAAGCTGGGCCAGGGCACGCGCTTCTGGGAGCTCAAGACCAACCTGACCCGGCTCTATGCCGACATGACGGTCGACTTCGTCGCGCAGCACGCCGACAAGCCCTGGTTCGTCAACCTCTGGCTCAACGACGTCCACGATCCCTGGGCGCCCGACGCGGACTCGCTTTCCGACGTGATGGGCAAGGGCGACAGCGCGGACGACGACCGTTTCCTTGCCAGCCTGGTCAAGATGGACAGGACGCTCGGTCGCCTGTTCGACCGGCTCGAGCAGATGGGGCAGCTCGAGAATACGCTGATCATCGTCACCTCGGACAACGGCCCGTCGTCGCTCCAGCATTATTACACGGCCACCACCGGCGCGCCGGGCAGCACCGGCACGCTGCGCGGGCGCAAGTTCAGCCTGTACGAAGGCGGCATCCGCCAGCCCCTGATCCTCTATTGGCGCGGCCACATGAAGCCGGGCACGCGCGACGAGCAGAGCGTGGGGCAGGGCGTCGACCTGTTGCCGACGCTCGCCGCGATCACCGGGCAGAAGGTGCCGGCAGGCAGCGCGGGCGTTGACCTCTCGCCGGTGCTGAAGGGCACGCCGCTGACCCGGCGCACGCCCTTGTTCTGGGCCTATGGCAGGGAAGGCGCCAAGGCGCAGCCGCCCGGCACGCCCTTCCGCGAGCAGGACAAGTCGCCGCGCTATGCGATCCGCGACGGCGACTGGAAGCTGCTCGCCAATCCGGGCGGCAGCGATGTCCAGCTGTTCGACCTGGCGAGCGACCCGGGCGAGGCGCACGACCTTGCCGCGACCCGGCCCGAGGTCCGCGACCCGCTGCTCGCCCGCCTTCAGGCATGGATGCGCGGCCTGGCCGCAACGCCGGCGCAGTAGCCGCGACGAGGCGGGCGCGTCGAACCCTATTGAATGAGATAGGGCAGGGTGACCGTGAACGACGATCCCGGGGCGAGCTTGCCGCGGGGCTTCAGCCGCACCTTCTTGACGAGCCGCTGCGATACCGCGTCGCCCGGCGTGGGGACATAGGCCCAGCCCGTGCCGTCGGCATAGAAGTCGACATCGTCGGCGCCGTCGCCGGCATTGGTGTAGCTGAAGGCGAGCGTCGAGCTCGGGGTGCCGTCGGTGAACTTGATCGGCGCACCGGAACTCGCGCCATCGCCTTCGAGCGCGATCGAAGTGCCGGGCTGGCTCGGGATCTCGACGCGCACCGAGTTGAGGTCGGTCGCGACGATATCGGGGTTGGTGACGACCACGGTAACGCGCTTCTTCGCGCCGACGATCGCCTTGGGGTAGGTCGTGCCGGCGATCGGGTCCCAGGTGGTGACGTCGCTCATCGCGACCGTCACCGGCTTGGGTGCGACGGTGACGGTGAAGGTGATATCCGCAAAGCCGCTGCCCTGGTCGAGCGTGCCGAGCGTGCAGGTGCTGCCGACCCAGACGCCCGAGCAGAATTTCCACGCCCAGGTCACCCGGAACGCACCGTTATAGGTGCCGGGGGTGAGCAATGCCGTGCTCGACGGCTTGATGAACAGCGGGATGTGGCCCGCATTGGGGCCGAGCAACGCAGTGAGATCGACGACTTGCGCATTGAGGAAGTTGACGGCGACGCCTGACGCCATCGGCGTGGTGTTCGTCGCGCTGGGAAACACCTGGAACGCACCGTCGGGCTGCCCCGCCGAAGTCAGCTTGAAGCTGTTGGCGTTGCTGATCGTCGCGGTGAGCGTGTTGCCGGTGAGCAGGGAGAGGGTGCAGTCGATCCCCGCGAACTTCTCGACCACCGGGACGGCGCCCGCCCTGATGGCATTCGGCGAATAGCTGCCCAGGCTGGAGGAAGCCGGGGTGGAGACGGCACATGCGGCCGCGTCGGCGGGCGCAGACCACAGGGTCAGCACCACGCACGCCAGGGCCAGGCAGCGAAGCAGCGCGATCATCGGCAAGCCTCCCGGGCGCGGTGTGGCGCGGAGGCGGCGGCGGTCAGCCTTGCTTGCCCATCAGCTCCAGGCATTCGTGCATCTGCTCCGCGCCGGCGTCGGTCAGCGAAACGAACACGCGGCGCTGGTCGCGCTCGCAGCGTCGGCGATGGATCCAGCCGCGCCCGGAAAGCACGTCGAGCCAGCGATTGGTGGTCGCGGGCGATGTGCTCGCAAAGCTCCCCAGGTCGCCCACCGTGCGCTCGAGCCCGTCCAGATAGGCCTGGTACAGGCGCAACAATATGTCCCAGGCCGGATCGGAGAACCAGTTCTCGGGCATGTATTTGCCGCGCGCCTCGCGGACGCGGATGATGCGCTCCACTTCCTCGCGATGGTCGATGCCCTCGCGCTGGTACATCATCCCCTCGATAGCGCCAGGTTCGGCAGGCTTGGCCTGCCCCTTCTTGGCAATATCGTCTTTCTTTGCACCCATAGCGAACCTGCTCGCCCGACGGACGAAGCCTCTTTGTTGCGACGCCCCACGGCCCTGTGGAATCGCTAACATAGATCAAAACGCACGGGCGTGAAGAAGGTGTCCGATGGTTTAGCCGTGTTAAGCGGCGGAACTTGCTCGAGAATGGAGGAATCGAACGCATCACTTTCTACCTCCAAAGAAGTTGCCTGCGGTACGCAGCAGCGACTGGTCGAACTTCGCACGGAGTGTGAGGTACGGGCCCTGGCGGGTGTAGCGATCGTCCTCGAAGTCGCGGTCGCGATAGCCCGAGACGTTGTAGCCCGCGCTGAACCACAGGTTCTTGCCCGGCGACACGCCGATGCTGGGGCCCGCCGAGAAGGATGCGGTGCCGTCGGTCCAGCTATGCTGGATGCTGCCCTGCACGCCGATGTCGAGGTTGCGGCGGATATCCTTGCGGATCTCGGCGCCGATCACGTCGATGAAGCCGTCGAGCTTCTCACCGGCATAGCGGCCGCGGACATATTTGGCGCCGTAGTAGAGCGTCGCTTCGAAGCCGTGCGAGGTCCCCTCGTCGCCCGAGCGATAGCTGAGCGCCAGGCTGTTGACCGCGCGCGTCGTCGCCAGCGTGCCCTGCGCGAAGGTGGGAACGGTGAGCACGTTGTTCTCGCTGACGCCCTGGTCGGCCTGCTCGTGGCGCAGCGTGAAGCGTTCCAGCACCGACCAGCGGCTGTCCGCCGGGCGCAGCGCCAGCGCGAGATCGGCGGTGGCGGAGACGACCGACCGATCCTTGCTGTCGGTGGTGCGATAGGCGCGGATCGACGAGGCGAGCGTCTTGCCTTCGCCCAGCGTGCGCAACAGGTTGCTGGTGAAGCCGAGGCGGCGCGATTCCTGCGAGGTGCGGAACTCGGCGCGGCCGTTCCACGACCACAGCGTGCTGCGATAGCCCGCACCCGCGGTGATCGCGACGAAATCGCCTTCGCGCACATTCTGGCCGAGGATCGAGCTGTCGATCACCGGGCGCGACAGGCTGGTATCGGGCACCTTGCCGGACACCGTCCTGCTGGCGTCGATCGTCGCGTCGATCGTCCAGTTCTTGCCGAGCGGCAGCGACTGGCTCAGGCCATATTGCGCAAAGGCGCGGCGGCCATTCTCGCCGGCCGTCTGGTCGAGTTCCTGCTGGTTGATCGTCGACATGATCCGCGCGCCGGTCCAGGGCGAAACTTCGAAGCCGACCCGCGCATTGTGCGCCAAATACTTGTCACCCTTGGCAATTTCATAGCCTGCGATCAGGCGGACGCCGTCGCGCACGCGCCAGCTCGCGCTGATCTGCTGGCGGGCCGGGAAGTCGCTGCTTTCGTTGGCGCCGCCGATGGCGATCTGCGCCTGGCCGGTAAGCTCGAGCTTGTTGTTGAGCAGCGACTGGGTGCCGCCGACGGTCAGCAGCGTCGAGTTGCGCTTGGCGCCGGTGGCGTCGCGATCGGCGGCGAGCTGCGCGCCGGCGAAGACCAGGCTCGATCCCTTGCGATACTCGATCCGTGCGTCCGCCGCGGTGCGACTCGCGTCGCTGGTCAGGTCTTCCTGGTGCCAACCGGTCAGCACTGCCGACAGGCCGGCGCCGAGCTGCAGCCGCGCGTCGATGCCGGCCTTGCTGGTGCCCGCCTCGCCGCCATTCTGCTGTCCCACGCCGAAGCCGCTGTCCTGTCGGCGCACATAGGCGAGCACGTCGGCGCCGCCGCCATGGTGTTCGACCTCGGCGATGAACGCCTGGGCCGAGCGCAGCCCGTCGCGGCCGCCGGTGGCGACTTCGGCGCGGACCTCGACGCCCTGGATCGGCTTGGCGTGCAGGTCGAGGCCGGCCACGGTCGCGTCGGACTGGGCCTGGTCGTGAAGCACGGTGGCGCCGACCTCGATCTTGCCCTTGGCGAACTTGACCGCGCCGCGGCCGCCCGCCGCCAGCTTCTTGCCGGTGCCGTAGATCTCGTAGTCGGCGACGATGTAGATCGGGTTCAGCGACGGGTCGCGGCTGAGGATCGGCTCGCGGAAGCGCAGCGTGCCGGCGATCGCGTCGATGTCATAGTCGATATGGCGGGTGAGCAGCTTGCTGTCGACGATCCGCTCGGGGCGCAGCCGGTCGCGGGTTTCCAGCGTGATCTTGTCGCTGTTCGGCACGATGTCGCGCGCGGTGAGGCGGTAGGGGCCGGACAGGCCGTTGCCCTGGATCTCGTCGCGGCCATAGCGGTCCTGGTCGCGCGCGGCGAAGGCGCTGAAGGTCACCCGGTCGCCCGATGCCTCGGCCTTCATGCCGTTGAGCGTGCGGCTGTAGCGAGTCAGCCGCGTATCGACGAAACCGGTCTCGAAATCGCCGAAAAGCGCGTAGAAAGTCTTGCGTTCGAGCCGCAGATAGAGCTTGCCCCGAGTGGGTGCGTCATAAGCCTGCCGACTCCCATCCCCATAGACCGTGTAATAGCGATCGGGGTCGATCGTGCCGAGCAGTCCGCGATCGGGATCATAGGCGCGGTCGCTGTCATAGGCGAGGGTGAGCAGCCAGGCGCCTTTGATCCGCCCCTTGGCATAGAGCGCGACCTGCCCGTCGCTGGTGACGGCGTTGCGCTGGCCGCGCGGCAGGTTGCTGCTCTTCGAGCGCAGCATGTCGAAGCCGGCGGTGCCGCGGGCGAAGCCCACCACCATCCAGTCGCGCACCGGGGCGGCGAGGAAGGCCTTGATCTCGCTGGTCTGGATGAGGCCCTGGTCGGCGAGCTTGATCGTGATGCGGGCGCTGCCGGTCTGCGTGGTCGGCTGAAGTGCGACAAAGGCCAGGCCCTCGTCGCCGATCACTCGCGCGGTCGCCTCGCTGCGGTCGAGGCCGGCGAGCTTGCGGCCCTGCTGCGCCTCGCTCTCCTGCGCGGCGGAATAGGGCTGGTCGACGCGGAAGGGCACGATCGTGCCGGCCCGCACCGGGCGCCCGTCACGGTCGGTGACGCGGACGGCGATCAGCGGGCGGGTCAGGCCGTCGGCGACGAGGCGCGACTTCGCGGCCACCAACTCGGCACGCAGCGGCACATTGGCATAATGGACGGTGCGGGTCAGCGTCGCGACGGTCTTGCCGCCGGCATCGAGTACCCGCGCTTCGAGCAGATTGTCGCGCTCCGCGAGCGGCAGGCCCGTCCAGCGCGAGATCGCCACGCCGCGCGCGGCATCGGTATCGGTGCCGTCGAAGCTCAGCGGATCGACCTGCTTGCCGTTGACGCTCAGCGCGATACGCTGACCGGGCTGGTGGCGGATGACGACGCGCAGCGCGGGCGAGCGCGGATTGTGGTTCATCTCCGGGAACAACCAGTCGATCCCCGGCGTGGCGGTATCGAGCCAGTCGGGCCGGTTGCCCGCGGCAAGCGCATCGTCGCCCTGGACGATGGGAAGCGCGGTGTCCGCCACGGCCTTCTTGCCGGTGCGCACGAGCTGGAAGTCCGCGCGCTGCAGGCTTCCGCCCTGGCCCTCGACGAAGCGCGAGATGTCGCTGCCGGCGCTGCGCGTGTCGCGGTCGCACGTGGCTGGGGCATGGGTCGCCGGGATGCTTGCGGTGTCGAGCTGGACGACATGCGTGCCCGGGCGGACGCCTTCGAAATGATAATAGCCGGTGGCATCGGTGACGGCATAGCTGCCGTCCTCGATCATGACGCGGATGCCGCCGACGCCCTTGCGCCTGCGCGCCGGATCGCCGCAGCCGCCTTCGGTCACGCGGCCGACCAGGGTCAGCGCGTCGGTCATCAGCAGCGAGCGGATGCGCACCGAGGCGCTCGCTTCGTTGCTCGATCCCATCGCGGTGGACGCGACGGCCTTGTTCACCGCTTCGCCCTTCGGTGCCCCAGGGGAGACTGACAGGACGTAGCTGACCGGCGCGGTGGCGAGGCCGGCGAGGCGAGGCAGGGTGAAGACCAGCGAGCGGCCGTCACGCGAGATTTCTGGCTCGGGTGCGCCGCGCGTGGTGCCGGCACGGTAGCGCAGGCCAGTCGGCAGGCGATCCTCGATGCGGACTTCGCCCGGCGTTGCCGTGCGCGCTGCATTGCGAACTTCGAGCCGATACTGGACGAACTCGCCGGGCGAGGCTTCCCGCACCGAGGCGGTCTTGTCCAGGATCAGCCCCGCGAGCAGGAGCGACCGAAGCCGCGTCGGATCGACGGGGATATCGATGTGCACCGGCTCGGGATCGGCAAGCTCGAACGGTGCGCCATAGGAGGAATCGGTGATCCGGAACGCACCCGGCGGCCCGGTGAGATGGGCAAGCGCATCCGGCGCGACGCGCGATGGGGCGGTATAGCCGGCCGGCGGCGTCACCTGCAGCCGGTAGAAGCCCTTGGGCGCGAGCGGGAAGCGGAAATTGCCGGGGGTAAAGGGATAGACCTGCCCGCTCGCATCGGTCGCGCTGGTGCCGGTGACGACGGTGTTGGGATAGGCGCTGGTGCCGTCATCGCCATACACGTTGGCGGCAGGCTGGCCGGTGGCGTTGTCGATCAGCGTGACAGTTGCACCGTCGACGAGGGCGCCGGTGGCCGAATCGAAGACATAGCCCTCGGGATCGATCAGCACTTCGGCGTCGGAGGAGAAGCTGTCGTCGCTGCCGTCGAAGCCGACCTCGATCTTCGATCCGGACACGCGCTTGGCGATGTCACAGGCGGCGAACTGGGGATGGGTGCCGGACGCGGAAACGCCGCCGGCGAACACGCCCGTGTTCGTGGAGGTTTCGGTAAGCGGCAGCTTGACCGACAGCTGGCCCGCGGAAACGTTGATCCACACGACTTCGCGCTTGTTCGGGTCGCGGTTCTCCGCCTGTGCGTCGAGCTCGACGATCAGCGCCTGGCCGCGCTGGATCGATGCCAGCGGCGGTGCCGCAGCGAGCTCCGCAGGCGAGACCATGCTCGGCGTGAACTGAAGGACGGGATCGGTCTGGCAGGCGAGGCCGGTATATTGATATCCGGCCGGAATCTCGTGGAACCGCATCTTGGTCGGGCGCTTGGCGAGGTCGAGCGTCACGGTGTTGGACGCGACCGTCTGCGGGCCCGTTGCGGACTGGAATTGCATGGAAGCGGTGTTGCGAATCGTCTGTGCCCCCGCCGTCGGTATCGACAGCGTGGCGATGGCGATGGCCATCGCGCGGCCCAGGGCGCGCAGGGGGAGAGGGGTTCGCAGCATGCAGGCTCCCATCCGGCGCGCGGGGAGTGCCCGCGCGCCGGTGGTAAGGTCCTTGTCTGGCTCGAGTGGCGCTTAGTTCAGCGTCACGCGGAACGCGATCGACATCGACGTCGACGGCGCGATGCTCGGCAGCGTCGCGCGCACCGTGGTGCCGTCGAACGAGCCGCCATAGGGGTCGGACTCGTCGGCGCCGGTGTTGTTGTCGTCCTCGACCGTGCCGAGCAGGATGCAGGCGCCCAGGATCCCCGATGTGCCGACCGTGATCGAGCCGGGCACGAAGGTGCTGTTCGCCGGCACGACGTCGCTCAACACGACATTGTTGGCGGTGCCGGGGCCGGCATTGCTCACCTTCATGCAATATTCCACGGTCGCGCCGGGGATCGCATGCGGGTTGAGCAGATAGTTTACCGGATCGCTGATCACGGTCGCGCTCTTCAGCATCGTCACCACGGCGGTGGAGATGTGATAGGCGTCGAACGCACGGCCCTGGCCGTTGCGCGCGGCGTCGGCCACGCCGCCGTCATCGGCGAACACGATTTCGACCGTGCTCGGCGAATCCGCGACCAGCGTCGAGCTGGCGACGAGATCGGCGCCGAGCGCACCGCCCGCGCCGCCAGTGGCGACGATGGCGTTGAGCGAGACGATCGCGGTCTCGATGCCCGGCGTGTTGGGCACGTTGCCGACGAGGAAGACCGTGACGGTCGCGTCCGGCGCGAGCTCGTCGATATAGGTCGCGGTATCGACACCCGGATCATAGGTGCCATTGCCGTTGCTGTCGACGAAGGCGCGCAGGTTGTTCATGTTGAAATTGTCGACGCCGAGCAGCGGGATCGACACCAGCTGCTGGTCCGCTTCCAGGCGGAAATCCTGCACCGAGTTGGTGAGGTTCGTGACAGTGAAGGTGGTCACCTGGTCGGTGGCGCCGATCGCGGTCTGCGTCACTGCACCGCCGACTTCTGCGACGGCCAGGTTGACCTTCTTATCGACCACGAACGAGGCGACGTTCGACGAGACCGACTGGGGCGTGCCGCCAACCTCATAGCTGACGGTCGCCTGGTTGTTGACGCTGGTGCCGGCGGGCGTCTGCTGGGCCTGTGCGACGCCGGCAACGCTCATCGCGCCCAGAGCGGCGCTGCCGAGCAGCGCGTTGTTCAGTTTAAGCTTGTACATGACGAACTACCCCTTTGAGATTACTTGAGAATTGCGCGGAAGGCCACCTGGCCCTTGGCGCCGGCGGCAACGGGCTGGGCAAGGCGCCAGCGGACTACGCGCACATCGGCGGCGGCAGCGGGGCGAAACGCCGTGCCGCTGCGGACCTTGAGCGCGGAGAGCGGACCGAAGGTCTTGCCGTCGGCCGAAACCTCAGGCGCGGGCGAACCTTCGGCAGGACCAGCATATTGCATGGCGGCAGGAACTGGGTTCGCGATCACCAGGCCGGTCGCGGCCTGCGTGCCGTTGTTGCGATAGTCGATGCGGTAGACGACGCGGTCACCCGGGGTGACGCGCGCGGCAGGCGCCAGCTGGACATGCGTCGTGCCGTCGGCGGCCGGCGTCCGCCTTTCGGCGAGAACGCTGGTGCGGATCTCGATCGGTGCCGGAGCCGGGGCGGCATTGGCAAGCGTAAGCAACAGGATAAGCGACATGAGCGTACTCCTCACAGGATCTTGACCTTGAAGCGGATGGTGTGGGTGGCGGCACGGGCGACATCGCCCAGCGCGACGCTGATGCCGTCGCTGGAAAAGCTGCCGGGGTCGGTGTCTGCGGCGTCGGTGAGCGGGCTGTCGTCGAGCGACAGGCTTCCCGCGACATAGACCGTGCCCGAGGGCACCTGGTCGGTTACCGTGACCGCGCGTGCGGTGCCGCTGCCCTCGAAGCGTGCGACGATCGCATAGGTGATCACCGCGCCGCGCACGACCATGGTGCTGCCATCGGGGGCGCTCACCGTCTGGCTCTTCTCCAGGCTGGCGGTCGGTACGGCGCCGGGAACCAGCGAGAGGCGCAGGGTCGCTTCGGCAGTGGTGTTGCCGACGATCGCATCGGTGCCGGCGTCGCCGCGGCCCGGATAGACGGTGCCGGGCGCGCCGGAGCCGGTAAGCGCCCGCGCGAAGACGTTCAGCGCCCCGCTGCCGGTCATCTGGCCGGGATCGAACAGGGCCAGCAGCGCGAGTGTGGCGCCGGGAGCGAGCGAAGGCGTCGGCCCTTCGACCAGCGTGTCGCCGGCATCGAACAGGCCATTGGCATTGCGATCGATGGCAAATCCCCGAACCGTGCCGGTAATCCCGTCGAGCGTGCTGGCGAGCACGAAGCGCTCGTCGCCATTGCCGGCGTTGGTCAGCAGGAAGGGGGCTGCACTTCCGGTGCCGGCCAGTTCCGCGCCGCTGCCGGTGGCGGCAAGGCGCACATCCAGGCGCTCTTCGACCCGGAGGGTGGCGGCATTCGAGGCGATTTGATTGGGGGTGCCATCGGCCTGCAGCGTCGCGGTCGCGACATTGCGCACCTCGCTACCCGCGCGCTGCGCCTTCGCGGTACCGGCGCTCGCGAGTATCACGAATGCGGCGCCCATGCCGAGCGCATGGCGCCCGAACTGCGTAGCCTGGAGGCGTGGAAAGGGCGAGCCAATAACCATTGCACGAGTTCAAGCGAACCTCAGCGATATTTAAACCTGCCGATGATCGCAGTCATTCTTGTGAAGGTCGTCACAGGACAACTTTCCAAGAATTAATCCGCAGACCATCGAAAGGTCACATTGACCTATAGATGCGCGGAGATCGCGTGCTTGACGAAGGCGCGTCTAAATCACCTCCATTTTGAGGAGTATCGTTGCATTTCAGTGATTTGTTGGAGGAGAGGCTAGGTATAAATACAATAACTTTGCTGCAGTACGCTCGACTTGTTTTTCTTGGCCGGATTTTGGGCAGGCTGCGCTTGTCACTGTCTCACGCGCCGCTTGGCGTGCGGAGAGGGGGCCGAATTCTCAGCACTGCATTTATGGCTGCGTGCGGACGGAGCGCCTGAAGCACATCGTGGAGATGTAGGGAGTAGGGAGGGTGCGCGCTGCGCGCATTCACCAATGCTTGCACCCTCGTATGAATTCTTAAATATCTTATATTAGAATCATAAAATAATATATTGATATATAAAGATAATTATATAATTATCGACATTCGATGCTGCCCGCTTGTCGGAATCCTAGGGTCTGCGGACATCCTTTGCCACATTCTCAGCTTCGCACCTCGGGCGGTTCGGGCAGGTGTTCGCCGCGGGGCCGCCCCATGCGCATATCCTGATCATCGAAAGCGAAACCGAACTGCCTAGCATCGTTTTTGTTGACCGCGCGGGCGATGGAAGACATTAGGCGGCCAACGGCAATGGATTTCTGCCGGGCTTTCGAGCCGAACCACCCTCGCAAGGGTCGATGATTCCTACCAGGCGCCGCAAGGCAGCAAGGAGGAATCGTGCGCGCTACCTTTCGTAACCTGTTCGACATGCTCAACATCCTGAGCTTCGTCCGCAGCCGGCACGACCACGCGATGTCCGTCCTGCGCTGGACGCTGCTGCTCGTGCCGATGGCAGCCGCTGTCGGCACATTGTGCGCAGCCTTTTTGTGGAGCCTCGACGGCGCGACCCGCGCGCGGTTCGACCATCCCTGGCTGCTCTTCCTGCTGCCGCTTGCGGGGGGGGCGGTCGGGCTGCTCTACCACGCTGTCGGCAAGCCGGTTGAGGGCGGCAACAATCTGATCGTCGAGCAGATCCACGCACCGGGCGGCGGCGTGCCGCTGCGCATGGCGCCGTTGATTTTCCTCGGGACCGTCGTCACGCACCTGTGCGGTGGATCGGCGGGCAGGGAAGGGACGGCGGTCCAGCTCGGCGGCAGCCTCGCCAGCGCGGTCGCCAGTGGGTTCCGGCTCGATCAGCCGAGCGTGCGCGTCCTGCTGATGGCGGGCGTCGCAGCAGGCTTCGCGGCAGTATTCGGCACGCCGCTGGCCGGCGCGGTGTTCGCGCTCGAGGTGCTTGCGATCGGCCGCGTCGAGTATCGTGCGCTCGTGCCGTGCCTGGTCGCGGCGGTGGTCGGCGACTGGATCTGCCGTGCTTGGGGTATCCACCACACGCCCTATCACATCGCTTTCGCGCCGAAGGCGGGCGCATCGCTGGCCGTCGCGCCATTGCTGGCCGCCAAGGCAGCCTTGGCCGGGGTCGTCTTCGGGCTGGTCGGGCTCGGCTTTGCCGAGGCCAATCATGTTCTGGGCGCCTGGCTGAAACGCCGCATTCCCTACGGCCCGGCGAGGCCCGTGCTTGGCGGGTTTTTGGTGATCGCGCTGGTCTGGCTTCTGGGGACCCGCGCCTATCTCGGGTTGGGTGTCTGGTCCGCGACCCCTGGAGATCCTACGATCGCCGGCTTCTTCGATGGCCCGATCGACCCGTGGAGCTGGCTGCTCAAGCTGGTCTTCACCGTCGTCACGCTGTTGAGCGGGTTCAAGGGCGGCGAAGTGACGCCTCTGTTCTTCATCGGCGCCGCGCTCGGCAATGCGTTGGCCGGGGTGCTCGGGGCTCCGGTTGACCTGCTCGCCGGACTGGGCTTCGTCGCCGTCTTCGCAGGCGCGGCAAATACGCCACTTGCCTGCACGATCATGGGCCTGGAATTGTTCGGCACCGCCAACGCGGTGCCGATCGCGGTCGCGTGCTTCACGGCTTATATCTGTTCCGGCCATAGCGGCATATATCTGTCGCAGCGCCTTGCCGTCCCGAAGCACGGCCCGCCGCCGCTTCCATCCGAAGCCACGCTGCGCGAGGTGCGCACCGCGCGCGCTGCGCCGGCTACCGCGCGATCCTCAAGCCCTTCCGATAAAGGTAACTGAACGCCGTCAGCCCTGCGCCATTGCCGAGCAAAGTCGGCATGATCCCGGATCTATTTGAAACGCGGCGATAAGGTCGGTCAGCCAGACGCGCCGGGTGGCTGGGTAAATCGAAGCGCGGTGCCGATCCATGTCATCGCGAGTGAGCAGGGCTGTCGCCCCTATCGCCACGGGTTTTCCCCGATATTCCCGGCCGCTGACTCGCGGGAAATTGGTAGCGGAGCAAAAGGAGCCGCTTATGCCTTCCTCACCGTCGCACCCCAACATCATCGCGATCATGATCGACGACATGGCACCGATGGACCTCTCCGCCTATCATCGCGGCCTCGGCGCGGTGCATACGCCGAACATGGATCGGCTGGCCGAGGAAGGCCTGATGATCTCCGACTATTATGCCCAGCCGAGCTGCACGGCGGGCCGTGCGGCGTTCCTGACCGGACAATATCCGATCCGCACCGGCCTGACCTCGGTCGGCCAGCCGGGCGCCCCGGTCGGCCTGCGGGCCAAGGACGTGACGCTGGCGGCGCTGCTCAAGGACCGGGGGTACGCCACCGCGCTGTTCGGCAAGAGCCATGTCGGCGACCGTAACGAGTTCCTGCCGACCGTGCACGGCTTCGACGAATTTCACGGCTTCCTCTATCACCTCAACATGATGGAGATGCCGGAGCAGCCGGACTTCCCGGCCGACCCGAATTATCGCGGCCGCCCGCGCAACATGATCCACAGCTGGGCGAGCGAGGCGGACGATCCGACCGAGGATCCGCGCTGGGGCCGGGTCGGCAGGCAGCGGATTGAGGACAAGGGGCCGCTGACCAGCGAGAAGATGGGATCGATCGACGAGGTGTTCACCGATGCCTCGATTGATTTCGTCCGCAAGCAGAAGTCGGCGGGCAATCCGTTCTTCCTGTGGTTCTGCCCGTCGCGGATGCACCAACAGATCCATGTCTCGCCCGAATGGCTGGGGAAGAGCGGCCACACCCCTTATTTCGACGCGGTGCTGCAGCTCGACACGCTGGTCGGCAAGCTGCTCGACGCACTCGATGAGGAGGGGATGGCCGAGAACAGCATCGTGCTGCTCACCTCGGACAACGGCATCAACCTGGCGCACTGGCCGATGGCCGGCACGGCATCGTTCCGCGGCGAGAAGGGCACGACTTGGGACGGCGGCTTCCGCGTGCCCATGCTGATACGCTGGCCGGGCAGGATCGCGCCCGGCACCTGGACCGGCGAGTTCATGACCAGCGAGGACTGGGTGCCGACGCTGCTGGCCGCGGTGGGCGATCCGGACGTGAAGGAAGCTTTGATCGCCGGCAAGAAGATCGGCGCCACCACCTACAAGGTCCACCTGGACGGCTACAACCAGCTCGACATGCTGACCAAGCCCGATGGCAAGTCGAAGCGTCGCGAGTTCTTTTTCTTCGCCGAGACCGAGCCAACGGCGATGCGGATCGACGACTTCAAGATTCACGTCGCGATCAAGGACAAATGGCTTTCGGCGGCGACCAAGCTGCCGGGTGGCCTGGTGATCGACATCAAGGCCGACCCCTTCGAGCGCAGTCCGGACACGGGCGGCCAGTTCCTGTGGATGAAGGAGAAGAGCTGGATCATGCCCGAGCTGATCGGGCCGATCGCAACCTTCGTGCAGAGCCTGCACGACTTCCCGCCCTCGCAGAAGGGGACGGGGATCGGGATGGCGTCGATCCTGTCGGACATGAAGGAGCAGGCGCCGACCGACTAGGGTGCCATTATCCCTTGGCGTTCAGCCAGCGTAGATAGGGGATCGCGATCACGGCGTTGACCACCGCGGCTAGGACGATCGCGGCGGGAGCGAGCTTCGCATCAGGGAAGCTCGCCGTCGCGATACCGATCGCGATGCCGGGATGGCGGGCGGCCGAGGCCAGCGACAGCACCGCCCAGTTCCCCGGATCGCCGCCGGCGAGCCGCCAGCCCGCGGCCAGCCCGACCAGGCTCATAGCCGCCAGCACTACGATCGTACCGCCGCCAAGCAGTTCGCCGATTGCCGGCGCCATCGCGAAGAGCAAAGCGAGTACGCTGGCTGCGAAAAGCAGCATCGCGATCTTGCTTAGCGGCTCGGAAACCGCTTCGACGCGCGCGCCAAGGATGCGCTGGCCGACCAGACCCAGCGCGAGCGGCAGGGCGATCGTGATCCCCAGCGTCATTGCCATGCCTGCGAGCGAGACATGTGTCGCCACCCCGAAGACGGTGCCGGCGAGCGCGAGCCCGAGCGGCGCGACGATCAGGGACGCGAGCGCTGCACCGACGAGAAGGCCGGTGATATAGGCGCCGTCGCCGCCCGCCTTGACTTGCTTCTTGGGCAGGAGCGGCGGGACCGGGGAGAAGGCCAGCGCGACCAGCGCGATCTCGACCGGGGGCTTCAAGTCGAACAAGCCGATGACCAGGATCGCCGCCGCCGGCACCAGGACGAACATCGCGATTAGCGCGCGCAATCCGAGGCGCCATTCGTCGTGGAACAGGTAGAGATAGTCATGCCGCCGCGCGCGTAGTGCCAGCGCCAGGACGGTGAGTATCACGCTAAGCATCAGCACCAATTTCACGATCTGGGCGAGAGTCATGCCGGCCTCCGAGTACGGCAGGGGATGCGGCTGGAAATCATTCGATGTGCTGGGCGAAGGCGAGATAGCGCTCCTGCAGCTCGTCCTCCTCGCTCTGGCTCAGATTGCGGGGCGCGAGCTTGATGTCGACGCGGCCGATCCTGGCGCCTTTGAGCGGGAAGGGGGGCTTGTAGGCGTCGGAGACCGGCGAGCCGCTGTCCGCGCCGAGGCCGAAAGTGTCGATCCCGAACCTTCCCGCCACGGTCCGCTCGATCCGCCCGCGGCCGACCTCCTCGCCGTCGAGCAACAGGATCGCCTCGCCGCCCTTGCCGAGTCCGCCGCCGTCATAGGCAAAGGCCAGTTCGAGCAGCGACTTGCCCTTGGGCAGAGGCTTGCTCGAGACGACGTTGAGCCGGGTCTTCTCGAAGAAATTATAGTGATAGACCGGATTTCCGTCCTGGACGTAGAGCGCATAGCCCGCCGATCCGCCGCCGGCGGCAAGCAGTACGCCCTCCGCGGTTCCCGAGAAATTATCGATTTCGATCCGGATCGAGTGCGAGCGGTTCTTGGTGTTGGGCGCCGCCGTCTCGGGCAGACGTGCCGCACCTTCATAATAGGTGAACTCGGTGCGGTTGGGGTCGGCACCGCCCGGCGAGGGCTTGGGCTCGGCGAGCCGGCCGGCGCCGCGATCATCGAGCGGGTAGACGTGATATTTCTCCGCCTCCTCGTCGAAGATCCGCTTCATCGCCTCGACCTTCTCGGGATGCTGGGCGGCGAGGTCGTTCGCTTCGCTGAAGTCCTCGTCGATATGGTAGAGTTCCCACTTGTCCTTTTCCCAATGGCCAGGCGCAAAGTCCTGGCGCCAGGGCAAGGTGTGCTGCGCGCAGGCGATCCAGCCCCGGTCGTAGATCGCGCGGTTGGAGAACACCTCAAAATACTGCCGCTCGCGCACGGCATGGGCGTCGGCTGCAGCGAAGGTCGAGCGGATCGACACGCCGTCCATCGGCTTTTGCGTGACGCCGTTGACATGGCTGGGAGCGGGGATGCCCGCCGCGTCGAGCAGCGTCGGGACTATATCGATCAAATGGCAGAATTGCGGGCGGATGCCGCCCTTGTCCGTAATCCCCTTGGGCCAGGAAATGACCATCGGGTTGCGCGAGCCGCCGAAATGCGAGGCAACCTGCTTGACCCATTGGAAGGGGGCATTGCCGCACCAGGCCCAGCCGAGCGGATAATGCGGCTCGGTGTCGCGGCCACCGATCTTGTCATAGGCCTCCAGATTGTCCGCGATCGAGGAGGGAATGCCGTTCAGGTTCATCACTTCGTTGACGGTGCCAGTCATCCCGCCTTCGGACGAGGCGCCATTGTCGCCGACGATGTAGAGGATGATCGTATTGTCTGCGTCGGGCATCGCCTGCACCGCGTCGATCAGCCGGCCGCACTCGTCGTCGGCGTAGGCGAGATAGCCGGCGAAATTCTCCATGAAGCGGGCGAACAGCTTCTTCTCGTCCGCCGAGAGCCCGTCCCAGTCCTGCACCCAGTCGGGCTTGGGCGTCAGTGCGGTGGCCGGCGGTATGATGCCCTTGTCGAGCTGGCGCTGGTAGGTCTCCGCGCGCACCTTCTCCCAGCCATGGTCGAACTCACCCTTGAACTTGTCGCGCCATTCGGCCGGCGCGTGGTGCGGCGCGTGCGCGGCGCCGGGGGCGAAATAGCAGAAATAGGGTTTGTCGGGCGCGACCGACTTTGAATAGCGGATCCAGTTGATCGCGCGGTCGGTCATGTCCTCCATGAAGTGGTAGCCCTCTTCGGGCGAGCGATCGGGCTCGACCGCGACGGTGTTCTCGAACAGCACCGGATAATATTGGTGCGTCTCGCCGGCGATGAAGCCGTAGAAATAGTCGAAGCCCATGCCGGTGGGCCAGCGATCGAACGGGCCGGCGACGCTGCTCTCCCAATCGGGGGTGTTGTGGTTCTTGCCGAACCAGCTGGTGGCATAGCCATTGTCCTTGAGGATGCGGCCGACCGTCGCGGTCGATTGCGGCATCATGTTGTTGTAGCTCGGGAAGCCGGTCGCCCATTCCGAAAGGAAGCCGGTGCCGCAATTGTGATGGTTGCGCCCGGTGATCAGCGCTGCGCGCGACGGGCCGCAGATCGCAGTGGTGTGGAAGCGCGTGTAGCGCAGGCCTTCGGCGGCGAGCCGGTCGAGCGCCGGCGTCGGCACCGGCCCGCCAAAGGTGCTCGCCTGGCCGAAGCCGACATCGTCGAGCAGGATGAGCAGGACGTTGGGCGCGCCCGTGGATGGCGCGGGCAAAGGCGGCCAGGCGCTCTCCGATTCCTGATAGGTCTTGCCGATCTTGCCGGTGAAGGCGGGTTCGGGGAGCGGCAAATGGGTGCGATCGATATCGGGCATCGGGATTCTCGCGCTGGCTGAGATCCGCCGACTCTCTCAGAACCGCTTCGCGTGGATATCGGGGTTTCTCCCGAATGGAGGACGGGAGAACCGCGGCGTTGTGGCGGTCAGAAACCGATCGTCGCGATCACCGCGGCGCGTGTCTTGCGCTCGGTCTCGAAGGGCGCGCGGATCAGCTGCGAGCCGAGCTGGAGCTGCAGGTCGAGATAGCGGCCGACACTGTAGTTGATGTTGAAGCCAACGCTGGCCAGCTCATCATGATGCGGCAGGTCGGGATAGGGCGTCGGCTGCCAGAGACGGGCATAGTCGACGAAGAGGCCGAGCTGGAGCTGGTCGTCGATCTTCTTGCCGAGCAGGCTGAACGCCGGCGAGCGCAACTCGGTGCTGAGCAGCACGCCCTCGCTGCCCAGCGCGGTGTTGGGATCATAGCCCCGCACGCTGCCGATCCCGCCGCCGCCCAGCTGCTCGCTGTTGGGGAGGTTGCCCGTTGCCGCCTGGAACATGCCGCGGACGATCCAGCTGATGCCCGTGGGCAGGAAGGTGGTGCGCGTCGCCGAGATCCGGCCATAGCCATAGGTTGCGTCGGAGAAGGGCACGAGCAGGTTTAGCGCTGCGTCATTGTTGTGCGGCGTGACGTCGCCGGGCGAGAAGATCCAGGTCGCCTCGACCACGGTGCGCCCGCCGCCGTCGATGAAGGTGCCGCTATAGGTCACCGGGATCTGGAACAGCTCGACATCGGACTTGAGGATGCGGAAGCCTAGAAAGTCGAGGTTGTTGTCGGTGCGCTTGTAGTCGACGCCGATCTGGAGGCTGTGCTTCACGCTCGGCGAGCCCGGAAGGTCGTGCGCCCAGCGGGCGCTGACTTGCCCCGAATGGCCCTCGCTGTCGAAGATCGGCCCCAGATCGGGTTTCTGGGTCGCATAGGCGCCGAACAGCAGGAAGCGGTCGTCGGGGCCGAGCGGTAGCACGTCGCTCGCCGAGTGCGACGTGTAGCGCCGCTTGAAGCTGCGGGTGAACTGGTAGGACAGGATCTGCCCGGTGCCGAGCACGTTTCCCCAATTCGCCCCGACATACCATTCGTCGCGACCGAGCAGCGGCGTGCCCTGGTTGTCGTAGCCGGCATAGACGCGCAGTGGCAGCCGGTCCTTGGCCTCGAGCGTGAGGTCGGTCTCGCCGGTCGCGCTTCCTGGGCTGGCGACTGCGCTGATCGTCAGAAAGGGGTTCTGGTTGTAGTCGTCCAGCGCCTTGCGCAGCCGCGCCAGCGTCAGCGGTTCGCCGGATTTCAGGTCGCCCATGCCGCGGATCAGCCGTGTCGAGAAATGCCGGTTCCCGGTGACGTCGACCGCGCCCAGCCGGTATTCGGTGACGAGCAGCTGGACCACGCCGCTCTGCACCTTCTGTTGCGGCACGCTGACGTCGAGGAACGGGCGCCCGCCGGCGCGGAAGGCCTCGCGGGCGATCTGCGCGAGGGCATCGAGCCCCGCGCGGGTGAGTGGCTTGCCGAGATAGGCGCGCACCCGTGCGGTAAAGTTGGGGGTCTCCATCAGCGGCAGGCCGGATGCGGAGACGCCGCCGGCCACGGCTTCCGGCGCCACGCCGTCGGGCTGCACGGCATCCGGCGTGCCGATGAATATCACGCCCTTTAGTTCAGGGATCAGGACCGTCTGGTCCGTAGAGGCAGGCGCGGGGGACGCCGGTGTGTCCACGCTTGGGGGCGGGGGCACCGGCGGCACCTTGGGGACGACGCGCTTGAAGTCCTGCGCCGATGCAGGTGCTGCGACTGCGATCGCCAGCACGGCCAGCGCCGCCAGCTTCCTCACGGCTGAACACCCAGGGTGTCGATAGGCAGCGGCGGCGGGAAGCGGATCGTCCATTGCTTGGCGGTCTGGCCCTGCTGGAGGATCTGCTCGGCCGAATTGACGATCGGCGTGCCGCTGGTGATCAGGAGGCCGTCGGGGATCGGCACGGCGCTGCTCTGCCAGAGAATCCCCGGCAGCGCGGCGAAGCCGTTGGTGTGGGCGAAATATACCGAGTCCATCGACGGGTAGGGAATGAAGAAGCGCCGGTTGCCCAGGACCTGCGCGAGGCTGGGAAATTGCTCCCGGCAACCCGCCGACCAGGGAAGGATGCAGTCGGGAGGCGGCGCAGGCTTGGCCTTGGTGATTTCGCCCTGCCCGGTAGCGGTGGTCGGCAGGTTGTAGTTGGCGAGCAGCGTGCCGCCATTTGCCGCATAGTCGCCGGCATCGAGCGTCGCGGTCACGCTGTGCACGCCGACTTCGGGATCGGCATAGCTGCCTTGGGTCTGCGTGATGCTGGCGCCCTCGCCCGCGACGAAGCCGGAGATGCTGTAGTCGGACGATACCAGCGTCGCGTCGGTGCCGCCATCATAGGGCTTGGTGGGGTAGCCGGTGATCGTAACGGTCAAATTGGCGCGGTCGATCGCTCCGGCGCCGGTCGCGCTGGTCGGCAGAAGATAGTTGCTCAGCAGGGTGCCGCTGTTCGCTGCATAGTCGGCGCCGGTCAGCGCGGCGGTGACGGTGCGGGTGCCGGCGTTGGCGCTGTCATAGGCGCCGGTAGTCCGCACGACCGTCGCGCCTTCGCCGGCGATGAAGCCGGTGAGCGCGAAATTGGCCGAGGTCAGCGAGGCCAGGCTGGTGCCGTCATAGATCCGCGTCGGGTTGCCAACGATCGCGACGCCCAGCGCCGCCTGGCCGATATGCCCCGTCCCGGCCGCACTGACAGGCAGAACATAGTTGGAAAGCGCGGTCCCGCTGCCGGCGGCAAAATCGCTCGCGTCGAGTGTCGCCGTCACGGTCCGCGCGCCTGCATTCGCCGCGCTGTAGGCGCCAATGGTCTCGGTGACCGTGGCGCTCTGGCCGGCGACGAAGCCGGCAAGGGCATAGTTCGCAGAGGTCAGCGTCGCGCGCGTGGTGCCGTCATAGGTGCGGGTCGGATCTTTGATGATCGCGGCGGTCAGCATGGCCCTGTCTATCGTTCCGAGCCCTGCGGCGCTGGCAGGTAACGCGTAGTTGTCGAGCAGCGTACCGGCATTGGGCGCGAAGTCGGTGGCGGCGAGCGTTACGGTGACCAGCCGTGGTCCGGCATCGGCCGAGGCATAGCTGCCCGCGCTCTGAGTGGCGATGGCGCCCTCGCCCGCGACGAAGCCGGCCAGCGCGAAGTTCGCCGAGGTCAGCGCTGCGCGCGTGGTCCCGTCATAGGCCCGTGTCGGATCGCCGATGAGGATCGCAGTCAGCGTCGCCTGGTCGATCACGCCCAGGCCGGCGGCGCTGGTCGGCAGCACATAGTTGGAGAGCGCCGTGCCGCTATCCGCCGCGAAATCGCTCGCCGCAACAGTGGCGGTGACGATCCGCGTCCCCGCATTGGGCGAGGCATAGACGCCGGAAGCCTGGGTGACCGTCGCGCCTTCGCCGGAGACGAAGCCGGCAAGCGCGAAGTTCGCGGGGGTCAGTGCCGCCAGGTCGGTCCCGTCATAGGCCCGGGTCGGCGTGCCGATGATGACTGCGTTGAGGATAGCCCGGTCGATCCGGCCGAGGCCGGAGGCGCTGGTTGGCAGGATATAGTTGGTGAGCGAGGTTCCGCTGTCGGCAGCGAAATCGCCGCCGGCGAGCGTGGCTGTGACGGTGCGGATGCCCGCATCGGCCTGGCCATAGCTGCCCTGCGTCTGGGTGACCGTCGCGCCCTGCGTGCCGACAAAGCCGGTGAGCGCGTAGTTCGCCGCGGCGAGCGTGGCGCGGGTGGCGCCGTCATAGGCGCGGGTCGGATCGCCGATGATCGTGGCGGTGAGGGCGCGCGGGTCGATCAGGCCTGACCCGGTGGCGCTGGTCGGCAGGGCATAGTTATCGAGCAGAGTGCCGCTGTCTGCGGCGTAGTCGCCGGCGGCGAGTATCGCGGTGACGGTGCGCGAGCCCGCATCGGCGGAATCATAGGCGGCGAGGGCCTGCGTGATCGTCGCGCCCTCGCCGGCGATAAAGCCGGTCAGCGCATAGTTGCCGGCGCCCAGCATCGCGAGGACGGTGCCGTCATAGGTCTTGGTCGGTGTGCCGATGATCGCGGCGGTCAGCACCGCCTGTTCGATATGCCCGGTGCCGCTCGCGCTCATGGGAAGCACATAGTTGGCAAGCGAAGTGCCCCCGATTGCGGCGAAATCGGACGCGCCGAGCGTCGCGCTGACTGTCCGCATCCCGGCATTCGGGGAGCCATAGGCGCCCGCCGTCTGGGTCACCGTCGCGCCTTCGCCCACGGCAAAGCCGGTGAGCGTGAAATTGCCGGCGGTCAGCGCCGCAGCGGTGGTGCCGTCATAGACCCGTGTCGGATCGTTGACGATCAGCGCCACCAGCAACGCGCGGTCGATCGTGCCGGGCCCGGTGGCGCTCGCCGGCAGGACATAGTTGGACAGCAACGTGCCCGTGCCGGCGATGAAGTCGGAAGCAGCCAGCGTTGCATCGACGACGCGCACGCCGGCATCGGGCGCGGCATAGCCGCCGACGCCCTGGCTGACGGTGGCGCTTTCGCCGGCGACGAAGCCGGTCAGGGCATAGTTCGCCGGGGTCAGCGCCGCGACCGTGGTGCCGTCATAGGCCCGGCTGGGGTTCCCGACGATGATCGCGCCCAGCGCCGCGCGGTCGATCACCCCGGCTCCGATCGCGCTGGCGGGCAGGGCGTAGTTGCTCAGTAGCGTGCCGCTGTCGGCGGTGAAGTCACTGGCGGTTAGGATGGCGGTGACGCTCCGCGTTCCGGCATTGGGCGAGGCATAGGTGCCGGCAGCCTGGGTGACCGTCGCGCCTTCTCCCGTGACGAAGCCGGCGAGCGCATAGTTTGCGCTGGTCAGCATGGCGCGGGTGGTGCCGTCATAGGTTCGGGTCGGCGTGCCGATGATGACCGCATTGAGCGCCGCCTGGCTGATCAGTCCTGCACCGCTCGCGCTAGTCGGCAGGATATAGTTGGACAAGTCGGTACCGCTGCCGGCAGTGAAATCCCCGCCGGCGAGTACGGCCGTCACGATGCGGCTGCCGGCATTTGCCGAGCTATATATGCCGGTGGCTTGCGAGATGGTGGCGCTCTCGCCAGCCGCAAACCCGGCCAGCGCGTAGTTCGCCGAGGTCAGCGTCGCGAGGGTCGTGCCGTCATAGGCGCGCGTCGGCGTGCCGATGATCGCGGCGGTGAGCATCGCCTGGCCGATCGTCCCGGTGCCCGCTGCGCTGGTCGGCAGGACGTAGTTGCCCAGCGTCGTTCCGCTGTTCGCAGCGAAATCTCCCGCATCGAGCGACGCAGTGACGGTGCGCGATCCGACATTAGCCGAGTCATAGCTGCCCGCGGTCTCGGTGATGGTCGCGCCCTCGCCAGCGACGAAGCCGGTCAGCGCATAATTGCTGGAGGCCAGCGCCGCAGCGGTGGTGCCGTCATAGACCCGGCTCGGATTGCCGATGATCGCTGCGCTCAGCATCGCCTGGTCGACCCGCCCGGGTCCGGTCGCGGTGAGCGGCAGCAGATAGTTGATGAGCAGCGTACCGCTGTTCGCCACGAAGTCGGCGCTGCCCAGGTTGACGGTGATCCCGCGCAGCCCAGCATTGGCCGATGCATAGGTCCCGTCGGTCTCGGTGATCGTACCGCCTTCACCGGCCACGAAGCCGGTAAAGGCGTAATTGGCCGAGGTCAGCGTCGCCACATCGGTGCCGTCATAGATCTTGGTCGGCAGGCCGATCACCGCGGCGGCGAGCGCGCGCCGGTTGATCAGGCCGACGCCGGTGGCGGTGGTCGGCAGGGTGTAGTTGGCGAGCAGCGTGCCGCTGTTCGCCGCGAAGTCGGACCCGGCCAGCACCGTGCTGATCAGCCGCAGCCCGGCATTGGCCGAGGCATAGTTGCCCGATCCCTGCGTCACTGTCGCGCCTTCGCCGGCGACGAAGCCGGTCAGCGTGTAGTTGCCGGGGGTCAGCGTCGCGAGCGTGGTGCCGTCATAGTCCTTCACCGGGATGCCGCTGATGAACACCTGCAGCGTCGCGCGGTCGATCAGTCCGGTGCCGATCGCGGTGAGCGGCAACACATAGTTGGCGAGCAGCGTGCCGCTGTTCGCGGTAAAGTCGCCGCTCGATAGGCTGGTCGTGACGATGCGGGTGCCGGCATTGGCCGAAGCATAGCTGCCGGCGGTCCGGGTGACGGTCGCGCCTTCGCCGGCGACGAAGCCGTTCAGCGTGTAGTTGCCGGCGGTCAGCGTGGCGGCGGCGGTGCCGTCATAGCTTTTAGTCGGCGTGCCGACGATCGCGGCGGTGAGCAGTGCGGGATCGATCTGGCCTTGGCCGCTCGCCGTGGTGGGCAGGACATAGTTGGAGAGCAGCGTGCCGCCATTCGCAGCGAAGTCCCCGCTCGTGAGGCTGGCGGTGACGGCGCGGGTGCCGGCATTGGCCGAGCTGTAAGCGCCCGCCGTCTGCGTGACGCTTGCGCCCTGCGTCCCGACAAAGCCGGTAAGCTGATAGTTGGCCGTGGTCAGCGCGGCGAGTGTGGTGCCGTCATAGATCCGGGTCGGATTGCCGATGATCGCCGCGCCGAGCACCGCCCGGTCGATCCGGCCGCCACCGCGGGCACTGACGGGCAGGACATAGTTGGAGAGCAGGGTGCTGCCAGTCGCGACGAAGTCGCCCGGATCGAGGGTGGCAGTCACCGTTCGCGGGCCTGCATCGGGCGAATTGAACACGCCTGCCGTCTCGCTCACCGTCGCGCCCTCGCCGCTGACGAAGCCGGTCAGCTGATAATTGCCCGGGTTGAGCGTGACCGCGGTGGTCGCGTCATAGACGCGCGTCGGCGTGCCGATGATCGCGGCGGTGAGCATTGCCTGGTTGATCAATCCTGCGCCGCTGGCGGTGGTCGGCAGGATGTAGTTGCTCAGCGAGGTGCCGCTCCCCGCCAGGAAGTCGCCGGTGCCCAGCGTCGCGGTGACGGTCCGGCTGCCCGCATCCTTGCTGGCATAGGCGCCGAAGGCCTGGGTTACCGTCGCGCTCTGGCCGGAGACGAAGCCGGTCAGGTCGTAGTTCTCGGCCGTCAGCGCCGCCGCGGTGGTGCCGTCATAGGTCCGCGTCGGCGTGCCGATGATCGTGACGGCGAGCGCCTTCGGATCGATCTGGCCTGCGCCGCTCGCGCCGGTCGGCAGGATATAGTTGGAGAGCGAGGTGCCGCCATTGGCGGTGAAGTCGCCAGAGTCGAGTGTCGCGGCGATGGTGCGCGCGCCGGTATTGGCGCTATCATACCGGCCGGCCGTCTCTGTTACGGTCGCGCCTTCGCCGCCGAAGAAGCCGGTCAGCTGAAAGTTGCCGCTCGCGAGCAGCGCGGCGGTCGTGCCGTCATAGATTCGGGTCGGGGTGCCGATGATCGACCCGCTCAGCGTCGCCGGGGTGATCTCGCCGATCGACGCATTGGTAAGCGGGCTGGCGATCGAGTAATTGCTCGCTGCCGCGCCGGTCAGCGCCAGGTTGCCGATCGTGACGAGGATGCCGGTGTTGACGTTCTTGTCGGCATAGCTGCCGCTCGCCGCTGCCGCGGCGGCATCGACCGCCACATCGTCGCCGGCGACCACGCCGCTCAGCGTATAGGCACCGGCATTGCCCGGCAGGTTGGTCGATGCGTCGTAGGTGCGCGTGACGCGGGTTAGCGTGAGCAGGGCCGCAGTGATGTTCGCGCTCAGTCCGGTCGGCTGCTGGAGCGTGTAGTTGCCGAACGGGTTGTTGGTCAGCGCATAGCCCGAGGCGGTCACTGCGATGCCGGTGCCGACATGGGGCGAGGCGAAGGTGCCCGTCGCGCCCGCGCTGTTCAGCGCCACGGTATCGCCGGGCACGACATTGTTGAGTGCGGCTGCCGTGCTGTTCAGGGTCGCGACGGTCGTGCCGTCATAGACCTTGTCGTTGGCAATTACGCTCGAGACGGTCAGCAGCCGCGGATCGATCGTGCCCGCGCCGCTGGCGCTGGTGGGCAGCACATAGTTGCCCAGCAGCGTGCCGCCATTCGAAGTGAAATCGCCGGCGTCGAGGATAGCGGTGATCGTGCGCGCGCCCTGGTTGGCCGAGTCATAGCTGCCCGCCATCTCGGTCACCGTCGCGCCTTCGCCCGCGGCGAAACCGGTGAGCTGATAGTTGCCGGTCGCCAGCGTGGCGGCGTTGGTCGCGTCATAGACCCGTGTCGGATTGCCGATGATCGCGACGCTCAGGACTGCCTGGGTGATCGTGCCGAGACTGCCGGTGATGCTCGGCCTGATGAAATAGTTTCCCCCGCTCGCGCCGGTGAGCGTGAGGCCGTCGACCGTCACCGGCTTGGCGGTGCCGACATTCTTGCTGTCGTTGTACTGGCCGGTGACACCCGAAGTCTGGGCGACCACCGTGTCGCCGCTCAGCACGCCGGTAAATGCATAGCCGCCGGCCGCGCTCGGCAGCGCGGTCGTGCCGTCATAGGTCTTGGTCACTGAGGCGAGGAAGATCTCGAGCGGGTTGATGTCCGCCGTCAGCCCATGCGGCTGGACCAGCGTGTAGTTGCCCGCATCGGCACCCGAGATGCTATAGGCGGTGGTGGTGACGGGCTTGCCCAGGCCCGCATTGGCATTGTCGAAATTGCCCGTCGTCGCGAAGCTCAGATTGACCACGTCGCTGGCGAGCACGCCGCTCAGCACGGTGCCGCTATTGTCGAGCTGGGCGACGGTGTTCTGGTCATAGGTCTTGTCGAGCGCCAGCGCGCCGATGACGTCGAGCGTCGCTGGCGTGATGGTGCCGATCGGCTGGTTGGTGACGGTTGCCGCGATCGAATAATTGGCCGCGTCGGCGCCGGTGATCGCGACGCCGCTCAGCGTCACCAGCTTGCCCGTGCCGACATTCTTGTCGGCGTAGCTGCCGGTGATCCCGCTGGCATCGACGGCTACGCTGTCGCCCGCCACCACGCCGAACAAGGTATAGGCGCCGTTGGCGGTCGGCACGCTTATGGTCGCATCATAGGTCTTGGTGACCGAGAGGAGCTGGATGGTCGCCTGGGTGATGTCCGCCGCCAGCCCGGTCGGCTGGAGTATCAGATAATTGGCCGCGTCACCGCCGGCGAGCGTGTAGCCGGTCGCGGTCACCGCGATGTTGGTGCCGACATTCCTCGTGGCGAAGCTGCCGGCGGCGCCGCTCGAGACGAGGCCGACCGCGTCGCTGCCGAGCACGCCGCTCAGCCCGCCACCGCTACTGTCGAGCGTGGCGACGGTGGTGCCGTCATAGACCTTGTCGTTGGCGAGGATGCCAATCACCTGCACGCTGGCCTGGGTGATCGTGCCGGTGCCTGATGCAGTCGTCGGCAGCACGTAATTGGCTAGCAAGGTCCCGCCATTTGCAGTGAAGTCGCCGCTGCCGAGCGTCGCGGTCGCGGCGCGGCTGCCGACATTCTTGCTGGCATAGGTGCCGGCGGTCTGAGTGACGGTCGCGCCTTCACCCGCCACGAAACCGGCGAGCGCATAGTTCGCGCTGGTCAGCGTCGCGGTGGTGGTTGCGTCATAGACCTTGGTCGGGTTGCCGATGATCGTCGCGGTCAGCGCCGCCTGGTTGATCGTGCCCGCGCCCGAGATCGCGGTCGGCAGCACATAGTTGCTCAGCAACGTGCCCGCGTTGGCTACGAAATCGGAGACCACCAGTGTCGCGGTTACCGTTCGCGCGCCGGCATTAGCACTGTCATAGGCCGCGCCGGAGGACTGGGTGATCGTGCCGCCTTCGCCCGCGATGAAGCCGGTCAAGGCGTAGTTGGCACCGGTCAGCGATACGCTGGTGGTGCCGTCATAGGTCTTGGCGGGGTTGCCCAGGATTGTGCCGGTCAACATCACCGGGTTGATGTCGGCGGTGAGGCCACTTGGCTGGCTCAGCGCGTAGTTGCCCGCCTGCGCCCCGGCAATCGCGAAGCCGCCGATATTGACGCGCAGATCGGTGCCGACATTCGATTGCAGGAAGGACGCCGTCGAGCCCAGCCCGTTCAGCGCTACGGTATCGCCGCTCAGCACACCCACCAGCGTCGGCGATCCGCCGAGTGTCGCGGCGGTGGTGCTGTCGTAGAATTTGTCGTTGGCGATCAGCCCGACGATCGTCAGTCCGCGCCGCGCGATGTTCGCGGTCAGTCCCGCCGGCTGGAACAGCGCATAATTACCCGCATCGGCACCGGAGATGGTGAAGCCCGACACCGTCACGCCGATGCCGCTGCCGGCATTGGCGGTGGCGAAGGTGCCCGTCGATCCCGCCGAGCTCAGCAGGACCGTGTCGCCCGAGACCACGCCGAACAGCGTGGCCGTGCCGGTCAGCAGTGCGAGCGTGGTCTGGTCATAGACCTTGTCTTGCGCCCGCACGTTGAGGATGTTGAGCGGCGCCGGGGTGATCGTGCCGGGCCCGGTCGCCTGGGCCGGCAGCAGATAGTTGCTGAGCAGCGTGCCCGGCCCGGCGACGAAATTGGCCATGCTCGGGAACAGCGCGGTGATCGTGCGGCTGCCGGCGTCGGCGTCGTCATAATTGCCGATATTGCCCGGGGTGACGGTGATGCTCTCGCCGGCGATGAGGCCGGTGATGCTGAAGCTGCCGGGGTTGAGCCCGATGCGCGTCTGGCCGTTATAGACCTTGGTCGGATTGCCGATGATCGCGGCGCTCAACTGCGCGCGCAGGATCGTGCCGATGCCCGTCGCGACGTCGGGTAGGGTGTAGTTGGCGAGATTGGTGCCGGGGAAGGGGGCGAAGTCGCCCGGATCGAGCTGGACGGTGACCGACTGCTGCCCGGCATTGGCGCTGCCATAGGTGCCCACCGTCTCGGTGATCGTCGCGCCTTCGCCGGCGATGAAGCCGCCGAGGGTGTAGTCGCCAGGCGTCAGCGTGGCGATCGTGGTGCCGTCATAGACCTTGGTCGGATTACCGGTGATGTCGACGGTGACCACGCCCGGGCCGAGATCGCGCCGCGTGACCGTGCCCACGCCGCTCACTGGGGACGGGATGTAGTAGTTTGATATCAGCGTGCCGGGATCGGTAGCGAAATCGCCGGCAGTCAGGTTGGCGCTTACCGTCCAGACGCCGGCGTCGGACGAGCTGTACTGGCCGGAGGCCTGGGTGACGGTCGCGCCCTCGCCGGTGATGAAGCCGTCGACCTGGAAATTGCCCGGCCCGAGCGCGGCATTGGCGTTGCCGTCATAGGCCTTGGTGGGGTTGCCGATGATCGTGATGACCAGCGGGGCGGGGGTGATCTCGCCCTGGATCGTGCCGATGCTCGGCAGCAGATAGTTGGAGAGCAAAGTGTTCGGTCCGGCCTGGAAGTCCGACGGGCTGAGCGTGAAGTCGATGTCCCAGATGCCGACATTCTTGTCGGCATAGGTGAGCCCCGTCGCCTGGCTGAGCGTGACCGTCTCGCCGGCGACCACGTTGCTCAGGCCGACTTGCGACGCGAGGACGAAGGCGTTGGTGTTGCCGTCATAGACCTTGCTCGGCATGCCGCTGCCGGTGATGCTGAGTGGGCGCTGGGTGATGTCGGCGGTGAGCGCGGACGAGAAGCTGAGATCATAATTGCCAGCGTCCCCGCCGATCAGGACGACGCCGCTGATCGTGACCAGGATATTCTGCCCGACATCCTTCTGCGCGAAGCTGATCTGGCCGCCGGCATCGACCGGAAGGACATCGTCGCCGGGAACCAGCCCGCTGATCACCAGCCCGGCCGTGTTGACGCCGGCGAAGAAGGTGCCGTCATAGACCTTGTCGTTCGCGGTCAGCCCGGTGACCACCAGCGCCGCCCTTGTGATGTTGGCGGCAAGCCCGGTCGGCTGCGAGACGGCATAATTGGCCGCGCTGGTGCCGGCGAGCGCGAAGCCTGCGCCGGTCACGGCGATGGCGTTGCCGACATTCTTCGTCGTGAACACGCCGGCGGCGCCTGAGGTGTCGAGCGTCACCGTGTCGCCGGGCACCACGCCGAAGATCGTCGCGCCGCCGGTGTTCAGCGTCGCTGCGGTGGTGCCGTCATAGACCTTGTCGTTCGCGGTGACTCCGCTGATCAGGATCGGCGCCGGGTTGATAAGCCCCGCGCCGCTCGCGCTGATCGGCAGGATGTAGTTGGCGAGACTGGTGCCCGCGCCCGCGGTGAAATTGGGGCTCTGGAACGTGGTGCTGACCGTTCGCGGGCCGGCATTGGCGCTGTCATAGGCCGATGTCGCTGCGCCGTTGATCGTGACGCTCTCGCCGTTGACCACGCCACTCAGCTGGAAATTGGCGGCGGTCAGCGCGACCGCGGTGGTGGCGTTGTAGGTCTTGGTGGGATTGCCGACGATCGCCGCGGTGAGCGCGGCCCGGTCGATCCTGCCCACCGCCGCGGTGACGCTCGGCGTGGTGACGTCGTAGCCATAGACTGCGATCCCGCCCCGGCTCGCCTGGAAGTTGGTCGCGGTAACGTCGATGCCGATGCCGGCGTCCTCGGTCGCATAGCTGCCGTCGAGCGTGTAGACGTCGCCGTTGACCAGGCCGGTCAGGTTGACGTTGCTGCTGTCGAGCGTGGCGAGGGTAGTGCCGTCATAGGTCTTGGTGACCGCGCCCAGCGTGAAGCTGATGCTCGGCGCCTGGCGATAGAAGCGCCCATTGCCTGGCGCGGGCACGCTCGGCGTGTTGAGATAGTCGTAGAGATAGTAATCAGGCGTCAGACCGCCGTCGTTCGATCCTGCGGCGTCGTCCGTGGCGATGAACCACCGGTCTCCGCTCGAGCTGATCGCGCCGGCGCCGGCGAGGTTGGTGAAGCTGCTGCTCTCGATCCCGACGGCGTCGGTGCCGCTGAACGACCCGCCGGGATTGATCGTCACGGCGCCGACGACCTGCGCGAACATCGTGTCGCCCGAGACCGGCGCGTTGATGGCGAGCGTGCCGTTCGCGCTCAGGCTGACATCGCCGGCCCCGGTGATCGCGGCGTTGACCGCGATGTTGCGATAGGCGTCGATCGAAAGCGCGCCCGTCGGCTCGGTCCAGACGATCGGTGACGCGACGGTGATGTCGCCGACACCGCCCGTCCCGCCGGCCGTGGTCTGGACGAGGACGGTGCCTCCGCCTACGTTGAGCGAAGTGACGATCCCCGCAGCCGCAGCTGCATCGATCACCAAGTCATCCGGATCGATCAGCCAGCTGCCGCCCGCGGCCGGCAGGATCGTCGCCGCGCCGAGGTCCAAACCATGTCCCGAGGTCTCGATCCGCCCGCCGCCTGCCGGGCCGCCCGCGGCGATCCGCGCGCCATCGCCGATCGCCGTGCTGCGCGCGAGATCGGCGCCGCTGCCATAGCCCGACGTGCCGATCAGCACTTCGCCGCCGCCTATGCCGGCTGCCGAGAGGTTCGCCGTTGCGGTGAGCGCCAGGTCGCGGCCACTGACCACGATCTGCCCGCCGCTGCCATCGGCGTTCGCGGCCTTGAGCATGCCCGCGACTTCCACCTTGCCAGCGGGCGCGGTCAGCCAGAGCTCGCCCTTGATGGTCGCGGTGCCGGTCGCCTGGACCAGCCCGTCGCGATTGCCGGCCAGCGCGAAGATGTTGCCGTTCGCCGCCTTGAGCGCCACCGCTGCCGCCGCGATCCGTCCCGTCTGGGTGATGTCGCCGCCGCCCGCGCCGACCGAGACGTAGATGCCGTCCGCCTTGCCGTCGGTCGTCGCCATCAGCACGTCATTGGCGGCGGCAAGCGTGACCCGGCCCTGGCGCGCCTCTATCGTGCCGTCGTTGCTCACCGCACGCGCGATCATCACCACGCTGCCGCCCTGCGAGACGATCGATCCGCCGTTGGCGATCATGCCGTTGGAGTTGCCCGAGGCCGCCAGCGATCCGCCCGCCATGAACTGGCCGGCATCCATGTTCCGCGTCGTCGCCACGAAGTCGCCGCCGGTCAGCACCTTGCCGCTCGGGCCGATCACCACGCCATTGGGGTTCATCAGATAGACCGAGCCGCTCGCGCTCAGCATGCCGTCGATCCGCGACAGCGCTCCGCCGGTCACCCGGTTCAGCGTCGCGCCGCCGCCATTATCGATCCGCACCTGGTTCTCGATCGCGATTGAGAACTCCCGCCAGTCGATCACCCCGCGTCGCGAGGATTGCGTGATCGTCAGCGCGTTGGGGGAGGGTTGGGCGATCTGCCCTTCGCCGGTGGTGAACACGCCTCCGCTCGGAAGCGCGGGACCGGTTTGCGCCCAGGCGGAAGGCGCGAAGGCCAGTAGCGCGGTAGCGGTGGCCAATATGCTGCCGCGGAGCAGGGTCGCGCGGAGAGAGGAACGGTGTTCCATCGGCTGCCCTCGTCGATATCCCCCGGGATTATCGTTTCATTCAAGCGCGTTGCGTCGCCCAAGGGCATCGGGCGAAACCCGGGACTTCCAATCGGAACTGCCCCTAGGGGAAGGTGGCCGGCGCGCGGCATCCCGACGCCGGCGGCCGTTTCAGTCGTGCCCGTGGCTCAGGAACTGCTCGACGACATTGGACATGTCGAACGACTTGCCGCCCTGCACGGGAGGGAACTCGGCGAGGGTCGCAAGATGCTCCTTCATCAGCTCGCCGATCGGCGCGACCATCCACGAGACCTTCTGAAGCAGGTGCCCATAGGCATCGGTGCTGTCATAGCTCTCGAACGGGTCCATGCGGATGTTGAACACCAACGGTTTGCTGCGTCCGGAGATGTTGCCGTAATAGTCCGCGACCGTCGCGAAATGCCATTTCCACGGCCCCAGTCGACATGCCGTAAGCTTGCTCTCGCTGTAGTGGAAAATGTAGTTTCGCGCCGATTCCTTGGCCTTGCCGGTCCAGTAATCGAGGTTGTTCACGCCATCGATATACTGGTGCTTCTCGGCCTTGATCTTCGCCACGACGTCGGGGACGCCGGCCGCCGCGGCGAGCGTGGTGAAGGCGTCCTGGTGCGCCTGGATGCCGTTGAGAATCTTGCCCGGCTCGATCTTGCCCGGCCAGCGCACCATCGAAATGACACGCACGCCGCCTTCCCAGGTGGTCATCTTCTCGCCGCGCCACGGCGTGGTGCCGCCGTGTGGCCAGGAGCTGTGCTCGGGGCCGTTGTCGGTCGAGTACCAGACGATCGTATCCTCCTCGAGCCCATTGGCCTTCAGGAAGTCGAGCACCGTGCCGACGTCATGGTCGTGCTGGAGCATGCCCGAGCCGTGGAGATCGACTTCGGAGGTGTATTTCTCCGCCGCATAGCGCCATTCGTCGCCCAGTCGCGTGTAAAGGTGCATGCGGCTCGAGTTGAGCCAGACGAAGAACGGCGTGTCGTCGTCCTTGGCCTTCTTCATGAAATCGAGCGCCTTGGGGATGAACTCGCCCCCATCGATGTCGTGCATCCGCTCCTGATGGAGCGGGCCGGTATCGGTGATCTTCTGCTTGCCGACCTTGCCGAAGCGCGGATCGACCGTCGGATCATCGACATCGGTGGCGAAGCTGTGAATCACCCCGCGCGCGCCGAACTTGTCCTCATAGGCTTCGACGCTGCCCGAATGCGCCTTGGCGAAGCTCTGATAATCGCGCTGTTCCTCCTCCTCGGAGACGTTGAGGTGGTAGAGGTTGCCGAAGAACTCGTCGAAGCCGTGGTTGGTCGGCAGATGCTCGTTGCGGTCGCCTAGGTGGCTCTTGCCGAAATGCCCGGTCGCATAGCCCTGCGCCTTCATCACTTCGGCAAGGCAGGGGGATTCCGGCTGTAGCCCGAGCAGGTCGCCCGGCATGCCCACCGTCGTCATCCCCGAGCGGATCGGATACTGGCCGGTGATGAACGCGGCGCGGCCGGCGGTGCAAGAGGACTGCGCATAATGGTCGCTGAAGCGGACGCCCTGCAGGCCGATGCTGTCGATATTGGGCGTTGTGTAGCCCATCGTGCCCATCCCGTAGGCGCTGACATTCTGCCACCCGATATCGTCGCCCCAGATCACGAGGATGTTGGGTTTACCCTTGGGCATGACGGATTCCTTCCCATGCTGGATTTGTCACCAAATCTGCATGGAGGTCGCGGAGTGGCATATCGGGACAAGCCCGCAGGGCAGGGGGTATTTACCCGGTCAGGTGGGGTTTGCCGCATGGGGCAGGCACACTTGGAGCATAATCGACCGCCCGGAGAATGGGTGCCGAAGATGTTGTCCGAGCCGCGGTATTCGCGCCCGCGAGGCGGCGATATATCTGCCAAGTCTTTGGGAAGGTGGTGGACGCACTTGGGCTCGAACCAAGGACCCGCTGATTAAGAGTCAGCTGCTCTACCAACTGAGCTATGCGTCCATTCCGGGTTGTTTCGGCGCTCTTGGTGAGTGCGCCTCCGCAGTGGAGGAGCGCCTTTAGCGGCGCCTCTCGCGGCTTGTAAACCCCTTATTTCGAAAAAATCACCAACGCTGCACGCGGCGGCTCTGGCGGTCGATCGACAGGAGGATTCCGAAGCAGATCATGAAGGTCATCACGGCGGTGCCGCCGAAGCTGATCAGCGGCAGCGGCACGCCCACCACAGGCGCCAGGCCCATCACCATCGCCATGTTGATGGCGCAGTAATAGAAGATCGTCGCAGAGAGCCCCGCAGCGGTCAGCCGGGCGAAACGGCTCTGCGCACGCATGCTCACGCCGATCCCCCAGCGGATCAGCGCGCCGAAGGCACCGATCAGGAAGAAGCCGCCGAGCAGGCCCCATTCCTCCATCATCGTCGCCAGCGCGAAGTCGGTATGGCCCTCCGGCAGATAGTCGAGGTGGCTCTGCGTGCCCTGCAGGAAGCCCTTGCCGAACACGCCGCCCGATCCGATCGCCACCTTGGACTGGCTGATATGGTAGCCGGTGCCCAGCGGGTCGCTCTCGGGGTCGAGGAAGATCATCACGCGGTTGCGCTGATAATCGTGCAGGACGAAGTTCACCGCCAGCGGCGCGGCCACCGAGACCAGCAGCGCGCCGCCGATGAACAAGCGCAGTGGCAGACCGGCCAGGAACATCACGGTCGCGCCGCCGAAGCAGATCATCAGCGCAGTGCCGAGATCTGGCTGCAGCATCACCAGCGCGGCCGGCACGCCGACCAGCACGGCGGCGGGCCAGATCGCAGCGAACTTGCGTATCTCGCCCACCGGCAGCATCTCGTAGAAGCGCGCCAGGGCGAGCACGATCATCGGCTTCATCAGCTCGGAGGGCTGGAACTGCATGAAGCCCAGGTTGATCCAGCGCTGGCTGCCGCCCGCGACCTTGCCGAGCAGCTCCACCCCGATCAGAGCGAGCACCAGCCCGGCATAGGCGGGGAGGGAGCCGAACGCCCACCAATTCTCCGGCACGCGCGAGAGCACGATCGCCATAGTGAGGAACACCGCGAAGCGGATGCCCTGGGGCAGCGCCCATTTGTGGAAGTCGGCGCTCGCCGCCGAATAGAGGATCAGCTGGTCGAACGCGCCGAGCGCGATCACCAGCAGGATGATCTTCCACGGCAGCTGCGCCAGCGGGCCCGGGACGATGCCCGAGGGGCCGAGGCCGGAGGACTGGAGCGTGGCCATTACTCTGCCTCCACGCTGCCGCGTTCGGCTGCGCTGCTGTCGATCGTGTTGCTGGTCGTGGCGTTGGCCGCCTCGGCGGCGACGTTGCTCGCCGCCTCGGCCGCATCCTCGGGCGCTTCGGGTGGCGGGGCCGCCTGTGCCGCGACGAAGGTTGTGGACTGCTCGGCCATCCGGGTGCGGTAATCGCCGCCCCAGGTCGGCTCCTCGCGGTGGAGCGAGTCCATCGCCACCTTGCGATCGAACAGGAAGGTCATGATGTCGCGCCCGATCATCGGCGTATCGAGGTTGCGGATCGTGTGGCCGTTATGCTCGAGTACGATGCCGGCGGCGTATTTCGGATTGTCCGCCGGCGCGAAGCACACCAGCAGCGCGTGGTCGCGCAGCTTGAACGGCAGCGAGGCGTTCTTGAGCACGCCCGAGGCGCGCTCCGCCATGGTGATGCGGCGCACCTGCGCGGTGCCGGTCTTGCCCGCCATCGTCAGCCCGGGGACCTGGATTCGCGCGGCGCCGCCGGTACCGCCCGAATTGATCACGCCGAACATCGCATCGCGGATGATCGCGAGCTGCTCGGGCGTCGCGGCGAGCGGCTCGGGCTGCTGGAACGGCGCGTCGGCGATCAGCCGCGGCACCAGCACCTTGCCCGAGGCCAGCCGGCTCGCCATCACCGCCAGCTGCAGCGGGTTGGCCAGCACATAGCCCTGGCCGATCGAGGCGTTGAGCGAATCCGCCACGCTCCACGCCTGCTTGTAGCGCTTCAGCTTCCAGGCGCTGTCGGGCACGGTGCCGAAGCGCTGGGTGGAGAAGGGCAGGTCGAACTTCTGGCCGAGCCCCATCGATCGCGCGATCGGCGCCACCGCGTCATAGCCCACGCGGCGCACCATCTCGTAGAAATAGATGTCGCAGCTCTGCATGATCGCGTTCTTGAGGTCGAGCGGGCCGTGGCCGCTCTTCTTGTGGCAGTGGAACACGCCATTGCCGACGCGCATCGCGCCCGAGCAGACCACGCGCGCATGCGGATCGACTCCGGCATGCATCAGCGCCAGACCGTTCATCGGCTTCACCGTCGAGCCCGGTGGATAGAGACCCTGCAGCACCTTGTTCATCAAGGGCACGTGGTCGTCCTCGCTCAGCATCTTCCATTCGTTGCGGCTGATGCCGTCGGAGAAGCTGTTGGGATCATAGGCCGGCATCGAGACCATCGCCAGGATGTCGCCATTCGACACGTCGATCACCACCGCCGAGCCCGAATTGGTGCCCAGTCGCCGCGCGACATATTCCTGGAGTAGCGCGTCGATCGTCAGCTTCACCGTCTCGCCCGGCTGGTCGGGCCGCGTGGCGAGCTCCTTGACCAGCCGGCCATGCGCGGTGACTTCCACCCGCTTGGCGCCTGGCGTGCCGCGGAGGCGATCCTCCAGCGTCTTCTCCAACCCGTCCTTGCCCAGCTTGAAGCCGGGGGCGACGAGCAGCGGGTCCTTTTCCTTGCGGTACTGCTCGACCGAGGCGGTGCCGACATAGCCGACCAGGTGCGCGACGCCCGCCGAGAGCGGATAGTTGCGCGAGAAGCCGCGGGTGGGTTGCACGCCCGGCATTTCGGGCACGCGCACGCTCACCGCGGCGAAGCGCTCCCAGTCGAGGCTGTCGGAGACCTGCACCGGCTGGAAGCCCGATGCGCGCTTCAGGTCGGTGTGGATCCGCTCCATGTCCTCTTCGGTGAGGCTCAGGATCTGCTGGAGCATGCCCAGCGTCTTTTCCTTTTCCTCCATCCGATCGGGGATCAGGTCGACGCGGAAGGCGGTGCGGTTGTTGGCGATCGGGATGCCGCTGCGATCGACGATCCAGCCGCGGCGCGGCGGAGTGAGCGTCAGCCGCACGCGGTTGCTCTCGGCGGTCAGCCGGTAGCGCTCGTTCTCGAACACGGCGAGCCAGGTCATCCGCCCGGCCAGGACGAGCGCGGCCGCGCCCTGGATGCCGCCGAGCACCAGCGCGCGGCGGGAAAAACTATAGGCCTGCGCTGCTTCGGTGATCCGGGCCATCAGGTTCGTTTCTTATCCCGGTCCAGCCATGCGCAGAAGCGCGCAACCACAGGAAAAAGCGCGGCCGAGACGATGATCTGGAGCAGCAGCGCGGTATCGACATGCGCGCCGAAGGGAGTCGCGACCAGCCGGCCGCCGATCAGCACGAAGCCGATCGCGCCGCTGGCGAGCAGCCAGTCCTGCCAGAAGTCGCGCCACACCAGCCGGGTGTCGAGCACGTCGATCATCAGCATCGCGGCCGACCAGAGCAGCATCGCGCTGCCCAGCGGCTGGCCGCTGAACATGTCGTCGACGAAGCCGAGCGGCACCGGCATCCACACTTTCATCGAATCGCCGCGCAGCAGCCGCCAGGAAAGCAGCATCAGCAGCCCGAAGGGGGGCAGTACCGGCACGGTGACAATCACCGGCAGCAGCGTCACCAGCGACCCCAGCACCACCGAGAGCGGCGCCAACCACAGGCTGCGCGGCATCTTCTCGGTGCGGCCCAGGGGGATGAAGTCGGCCACGCCTATTGATCCTCGGCCTTGGGCTTTGCCTTGGGGGTCGGGGTAGGAGTGGGGGTCGGCGTCGGATCTGGCAGGAAGGTCGCCTGGACCAGCGCGAAGTCGAGCGCGTCGGGATTGGCCGAGGGCGCGGCCACCGCGATATCGCGCGAGGTGCGGATGACGCGGGCCACCGGGATGTTCGGCGGAAAGATGCCGCCGGTGCCCGAGGTGACGAAGCTGTCGCCCGGCTGGAAGATCATCGTCGCCACGCTGGCCGAGCGGATGTCGAGCAGCCCGTCGCCGCGGCCGGTGGCGATCGCGGGCAGGCCGTCGCGCGTGCGACGCACCGGCACGATGCTCTCCGAATCGACGATCAGCAGCACGCGCGCGGTGTTGGGGCTGGTCTCGATCACCTGGCCGATCAGCCCGTCGGGCTGGCGCACGGGCTGCCCGCTCTTCACGCCCTGCCAGTTGCCGGCGTTGAGCGTGGCATAGCGCCGCGTGCTGGTCATCGAGCTGGCGACGAGCCGCGCCACCACCACGGCGTCGGTGGAGACGTCGCGCAGCTTCAGCATGTCGCGCAGGTGGCGGTTTTCCTGGTTGAGCGTGCGTGCGCGCTCGACCAGCAGCTGATTGTCGGCGATCTGCTTCTTCAGCCGCGCATTCTCGCTGCGCACGTTCACATAGGAGGAGACCCCGCCCGGCACCCCGGCGACGCCGCCGCGAACCCAACTGAAGCCCGATGCGATCGGGGTGGTGATCTCGCTGAAGAAGCCGCGCACCGCGCCGAACGCGGGCGGGTTGAAGATCGACAGCAGCAGCAGGCCGGCCGCGACCAGCATGCCGCCGACCAGGCCCACATAACCGAGGAAGAGCCCGTATTGCGCCCGTCGCGAAAACCCCGGGCGCCGGTTGCGTGGCGGCGCCATTGCCCCCTGCCTTCCGATTAGACCGAGATGAGCACGCCGCGGAACACCGGATCCTCGAGCGCACGGCCAGTGCCGAGCGCCACGCAGGTCAGCGGATCCTCGGCGATCGTGACCGGCAGGCCGGTCTCGTCGCGCAGCACTTCGTCGATGCCCTGGAGCAGCGCGCCGCCGCCGGTGAGCACGATGCCCTGGTCGACGATGTCCGCGGCCAGCTCCGGCGCGGTGTTCTCGAGCGCGATGCGCACGCCCTCGACGATCGTGCCGACCGGCTCCGACAGCGCCTCGGCGATCTGGCCCTGGTTGATCTGGATTTCCTTGGGCACGCCGTTGACCAGGTCGCGACCCTTGATGTGGATCGTCTGGCCGATGCCGTCCGCCGGCGGCTTGGCGACGCCGACTTCCTGCTTGATGCGCTCGGCCGTGGCTTCGCCGATCAGCAGATTGTGGTTGCGGCGGACATAGGAGACGATCGACTCGTCCATCTTGTCGCCGCCGACGCGCACCGAGGTGGAATAGGCGAGGCCGCGCAGCGAGAGCACTGCGACTTCGGTGGTGCCGCCGCCGATATCGACGACCATCGAGCCGATCGGCTCGGTCACCGGCATGTCGGCGCCGATCGCGGCCGCCATCGGCTCCTCGATCAGCCACACCTGCGAGGCGCCGGCGTTCGACGCGGCATCGCGGATCGCGCGGCGCTCGACCGAGGTGGAGCCCGAAGGCACGCAGATCACGATCTGCGGCCAGCGCATGAAGCGCCGCTGGCCGTGCACCTTGCGGATGAAGTGCTTGATCATCTCTTCGGCGATGTCGATGTCGGCGATCACGCCGTCGCGCAGCGGGCGGATCGCCTCGATGCTGCCCGGGGTCTTGCCCATCATCAGCTTGGCGTCGTCACCAACTGCCTTCACGCGCTTGACGCCGTTCAGAGTCTCGACCGCCACTACCGACGGTTCGTTGAGCACGACGCCGCGACCGCGAAGGTACACCACGGTGTTCGCAGTGCCGAGGTCGATCGCCATGTCGTGGGACATGAAATTGAAAAAGCGGGAAAATGCCATTTACTGTTCCGTCCTGCGGCGCGGGCGCCCGCCGCGCAGCTCAATCACAAGATTCTAGTCCGGCCCCTTCCGGGCCGGATGATAAAATCCGGCCTGGTGCGATGCGGTTGGGGTCGCGGGATGCCGTCGCTTGGGCTAGAGCAACGACCATGTCAATACGCCGTCTGCCCGAACATCTTGTCAACCGAATTGCAGCGGGAGAAGTGGTCGAACGCCCTGCCAGCGCGCTGAAAGAACTGGTCGAAAACGCAATCGACGCGGGCGCCACGCGCATCGCCGTGAAACTGGCCGGCGGCGGCACCGATCTGATCGAAGTGACCGACGATGGCTGCGGCATGTCGCCGCCCGAAATGGCGCTCGCGCTGGAGCGCCACGCCACCTCCAAGCTCCCCGATGACGAGATCGACCAGGTCTCGACGCTCGGCTTCCGCGGCGAGGCCTTGCCCTCGATCGCCAGCGTCGCGCGGATGACGCTCGAAAGCCGCGTGCGCGGCGCCGAGGGATGGAGCCGCGTCGTCGACAATGGCGCGCTGATCTCCGAAGGCCCCGCGGCGCTGCCGCCGGGCACCCGCGTGCGAGTCGAGCAGCTGTTCGGCCGCGTGCCGGCGCGCCGCAAGTTCCTGCGCTCGGCCCGCGCCGAATATGCCGCCAGCCTCGACGTGATGAAGCGGCTCGCGATGGCGCGGCCAGACATCGCCTTCTCGGTCGAGCATGACGGGCGCAAGGCGCTCCAGGTCCAGGGCGGCGAGACCGGGCCCGAGCGCGTCGCCGTCCTCACCGACCGCGCGCTTGCCGAAAACAGCGTCGCGATCGATTTCGAGCGCGAGGGGCTTGTGCTCGGCGGCGTGGCCGGGCTGCCGACCTTCAATCGCGGCGTGGCCGATCACCAATATCTCTTCGTCAACGGCCGCCCGGTGAAGGATCGGTTGCTCATCGGCGCGCTCCGCGGCGCCTATGCCGAGATGCTGGCGCGCGACCGGCATCCGGTGGTGGCGCTGTTCCTCCAGGTCCCCGCCGACCAGGTCGACGTCAACGTCCACCCCGCCAAGACCGAGGTCCGCTTCCGCGACCCCGCGCTGGTCCGCGGCATGATCGTATCGGGGCTCCGCCGCGCGCTCGACGAAGCCGGCCACCGCAGCGTCCAGCGCCCGAGCGAGGCGGCGCTGGGGATGTGGACGAGCGAGCCGGCCGCGCCGCCAGCCCCGCAGCTCTGGGACGCCGAGCCTGCCTACGCTCCCGCGTCGCAGCCACATTATAATTATGCCAGCGTCCAGGACCGCCGGCCGAGCTTCAGCGCGCCGCCGCCGCTCGCCCGTGCCGAGCCCGCGATCCAGCCCGTCCCGCACAGCGTCCGGCACCCGCTAGGCGTCGCCCGCGGCCAGGTCGCCAAGACCTATATTGTCGCCGAGGCCGAGGATGGCCTCGTCCTGGTCGACCAGCACGCCGCGCACGAGCGCCTCGTGCTCGAGCGGATGCGCCGCGCCATGGCGGAAGGCGGTGTCGCGTCGCAGGGCCTGCTCGTCCCCGAAGTCGTGGAGCTCGACGAGCCCGGCTGCGACCGGCTCGAGGCCCGTGCGAGCGAGCTATCGGAGTTCGGCCTCGATCTCGAGCGCTTCGGCCCGCGCGCGATGCTCGTCCGTGCCGTCCCCGCCGCGCTGGGGAAGGGCGACGTCCACGCGCTGGTCACCGACCTTGCCGACGAGCTCGCCAGCTTCGACGAAGCGCTCAGCCTTAAGGAAAAGCTCGATCATGTCGCCGCCACCATGGCCTGCCACGGCTCGGTGCGCGCGGGGCGGGTGCTCTCGGTCGCCGAGATGAACGCATTGCTCCGCGAGATGGAAGTCACCCCCCACTCCGGCCAGTGCAACCATGGCCGTCCGACCTGGGTGAAGCTGGCGCACGGCGATATCGAGAAGCTGTTCGGGCGGAAGTGAGGGGGAGGCGATGGGCGTGCTGGAATTCATTTTCGACTGGGTGGTCGACCTGCTGCCCTTCCGGGTCTGGCTGATCCTGATGATCCCAGTGTTCCTGCTGCTCGCCTGGATCGTGCTCGCGCATTACTGGCCTGGCACCTTCGGGCTCTAGCGCCGCACCTTGCCGAAGTGCCAGGCGCAATAGCTCCCCACTACCAGCCACCCGGCGATCACCGGCCACACGCCATAGTCCTTCAGCGGATAGCTGAGCAGCGCGGAGATCCCGATCAGCAGGTTCGCCGTGCCCCAATAGAAGTTCATCAAGGGGGAAGACGGCCCGATGCCGCGCGGGCGCGAAAAGGGAGTGGGGAAGGGCTCGCCGCGGAGACCAGCGGCGAGGTGCGGGATCGCGTTGCAGAGCAAGGCGCCGGCGAGGAACAGTACGAGATAACCCATCCGCCGCGATCCTTCACGATCGCGCAGCCGATGGCAATGCGTCTCGGTGTCGCTCAGCGCTTGGCCGGCATCCGGAAGATCTGGCCGCCGCGCGCCTTGGCCCAGGCGGGGAGCACCGGCGAGCCGTCGGCGGTGCCGCTGAAATCAACCACACAGATATTGCCGAAGCGGCGATGCGCGCCGCAGCCGACTCCGGCGAAGCGGAAGTCGCTCTGGAACAGCAGCGCCCGGTGGCCGCGCGAGCGCACGCCGTCGTCGACGATCAGGCTGCGCACCACCGCGCCGGCATCGCCGCTGCCATACCAGATGCCCTCGCCGACATAGACGTCGCCGCCGCGCCGCTTCACGCGGTCGCCGGGCGTCGCGCCATCGCGTGAGACATGGCCCGAGCCGCCGAACGAGCCCTGGTCGTCGGCATGGTCCTGCGCCGCCAGCACGAGCAATTCGCCGCGGCCGAGCGGCGCCAGCGGTTCCTGGTGCTCGAGGAAGTCGATCGCCTCGTCCACTGCGTCCATGCCCTCATTGGTGATCACGCCGTTGCGGTCGCCCGGCAGGAACAGCACGCGGCCGTCGAAATAGCGGCGATATTCGCGCAGCGTCTCGGCATATTCGTGCGGATGCTGGCGGGCATAGTTGATCTCGGTGAGCACGTCGCGCTCGAGGCGCGAGACGTCGGTGGCGCGCTCGCCGGCGTGGGCGGCATTCGTGACGAACATCGCGCACGCGCTCAGCGCGGCGAACCAGCGGTCCTTGGCAATCATGCGAGTGCTCCCCCCGGAGCCGGCCGGGCCCCGCGCCCGTCCGATCTGTCACCGGTAGCGATCCTGGCTTAACCGCTTGAGAAGGCAAGCGGATATTCGGGAGTTAACCGTAGCCCGTCAGTAGGCGCCGTTAACCGTGCGGCCGAGATCGGCGACGCACATCACCCGGTATTCCTTGTGTGGCTCGCAGGCGACGCCGGCATAGCGCATCTCGGCGGCGAACAGCGCCTTGCGATGCCCGCGGCCAGGCACCGCATCGTCGACGATCAGCTGGCGCACCACTTCCACCGCGCTCGGCGGGCCATAGGTGATCACCTCGGCCACATAGGTGCCGCCGCCGCGCCGCTGCACGCGCATGCTCGAATTGGCGCCGTCGGCGGAGATGTGCCCGGTGCCCCCGCGCGGCCCCTGCTCGCGAACATGGTCGCCGGCTGCCTGGGCGAGCAGCGCGGCCGGCGCCATCGGCGGCAGCGGCGCCTGGCGCTCGAGGAAACGGATCGCCTCGTCCACCGCGCTGGTCCCCTCGCTGGTCCGCAGCCCATTCGGATTGCCCGGATACCAGACGATCTTGCCCTTGAAGCGCTTGCGTTAGGCGCGCAGCTGCTCCGCATAGTCCCGTGGCCGCGTGCGCGCGAAATTGATCTCGTCGAGCACCGCGCTTTCGATGTCGGACTGGACAAGTCCGGGCTGGGCGGGCGCGGCCAGCGCCAGCGCGAGGGGCAGGAGGGGCAGCATCGCCCCCTCATAGACCAGGCTTAGGTGAACACTCCCCGAACAAAAGATTAACGCAGCGTGCAACCTTGCTCGGTTGGGCTCGTTTTACATTCCGAGCGACAGAAAAAGGTTCGGGTTGAGATGCACAAGGTTCTACCAGTCGTATTGGCTTTGATCCCGCTCGCAGCGGTGATCGGCGCCTGCGTTTCGTGTCCGTAACGCGCGTATTTTCACCTCTCGGGTCGCAGATGGGGGCGGGCATTAGTTGATGCCGCCCCCTTTTTCTTGCCGGGCCCAGTAATTCGCACACCGAAATGCGGTAATACGCACAGCAAAAAAGGCCGGCGGATCGCTCCGCCGGCCCTTTTCTGTCTTCGAACGCGAAAGGGCGATCAGCCCTCGTCGGTCTCGCCTGCGTCGGCGGCCGGAGCCTCCTCACGCGTTTCGGCGGTCGCGCCCGGCTCGGCGTTGGGATCGTAATCCTCGACGAAGCCGGTCTCGTCCTTCTCGAACATCGCGCTCATCACGTCGACGCCCTGCGACTGCATCTCGGCCTCTTCCGGCGAGCGAGCGACGTTGACCTTGATGGTCACCGCCACTTCGGGGTGAAGCGCGACGCGGACTTCGTACACGCCGATCGCCTTGATCGGCTTGTCGAGGACGATCTGCGCCTTGTTGACCTTGTGGCCGTCGGCGACCAGCGCGTCGACCAGATCGCGCACTGCGACCGAGCCGTACAGATGGCCGACGTTCGAGGCCTGGCGGATCAGGGTGACGGTCACGTCGTTGAACGTGCCGGCTTCCTTCTCGGCGTCCGAGCGGCGCGAAGCGTTGTCGGCTTCGATGCGCGCGCGGTTGGCCTCGAAGACCTTGCGATTGGCGGCGTTCGAGCGAAGCGCCTTCTTGTTCGGGAGCAGGTAGTTACGGGCGAACCCGTCCTTGACCTTCACCACGTCGCCGATGTGGCCGAGCTTCTCGACGCGCTCCAGCAGAATGACTTCCATGGGTCGAGCCTCCCTTACTTAACGATGTAGGGCAGCAGGCCCAGGTGACGGGCGCGCTTGATGGCCTGGGCCAGCTCGCGCTGCTTCTTGGCGCTCACCGAAGTGATGCGCGACGGGACGATCTTGCCGCGCTCGGACACGAAGCCCTGGAGCAGACGGACGTCCTTATAGTCGATCCGGGGCGCGTCCTTCGCGGAGAAGGGGCAGCTCTTGCGACGGCGGAAAAACGGGCGTGCCATGGTTCAAATCTCCCTTATTCGCCGCCGAAACCGGTGTTGCCGCCGGCATCGTCGCGATCGCGACGGTTGCCACGGCCGCGCTCGCGGTCGGCGCCCTTGCGCATGATCACCGACGGACCCTGCTCATGCGCGTCAACCTTGACGGTCATGTAGCGGATCACGTCTTCGTTGATCTGCGTCTGGCGCTCGAGCTCGGCGACGACACCCGCGGGGGCATCGATCTCGAGCATCACGTAATGCGCCTTGCGGTTCTTAGCGATGCGATAGGCGAGCGAACGAAGACCCCAGGTCTCGGTCTTCACGACCTTGCCGTTGTTGTCCTCGATGATCTTGGTGGCGGCTTCCGCCAGTGCGTCCACTTGCGCCTGTGCCAGATCCTGGCGCGCAAGGAACACGTGCTCGTACAGAGCCATGCGTTCTCTTCCATGTTGGCCGATCGCTGACGCGCACCCCATGTGCAACGCCCCTCCGGCTGTCGTCTCAGTCATTGATCCGCACGAGCGGGAATCGCTTCCCACTCGAACGAAGGCGCGCCCTTAGCGGAGGTAGGGGGCGAAGGCAACCTGCAAACACCGCGCTCGCGAGCGGGAGGCCTCAGCGCTGCGCGCCATTCCCGCCGTCGGGCGCGAGCCGCTCGATGAGCCAATGCGCGATGAGGGTCTCGGGGAACAGCCAGCGTCCGCCGGGCGGGGTGACATTGGGCGGCGCATCGGCCGGGCGATAGACGAAGAGGTGCCCGGCTCCAGGCACCTGGACCACCAGTGCGTCGGGATTCTCCGCCAGCGCCGCCGTCGCCGCTGCGGCGTTGGCGTCGGGCGATTGGTCGCGGCCGGCAAGCACGGCGAGAACCGGGATGCGCAGACGCTTCAATGCCGGCCCGGTCGCGGCTTCGTACATCGACAGGACCTGCGCGGTATCGATCGTCTTGGTCGTGGCTTCGGCGGCATTCGGGTCGAAACCTGCCCGCACGAATGCCGAGACCACAGCGCGGCGCCCTTGCGCAATTTCCGTGCCCGGCGCTCCATGGCGGCGCGCCTCCATCCAGGCGCGGGTTGCCGACACAACCCGATTGGTGGCGTCCGCGGAGTGTCCGCTCTCGACCAGATGGTCGCGCATGAAGTCGAGGAATATTGTCCCGCTTTCTCCGACCGGCCCTGCGAGGAAGACGATCGCTGCCAGCCCGCCGTCACGGTCGGCGACGATCGGCGCGGCGGCGGCGCCCTGGCTATGGCCGAGGATCGCGATCCGCTTGCCATCGATGTCCCCGCGCATGCGCAGCCATTTGATCGTGGCGGCGAGATCGGCTTCCATATCCTGCATCGTGTCGGTGAAAATGCCGGTCGACTGGCCGGTGCCACGCTTGTCGAAATCGATCGTGGCGATCCCCGCATCGTTCAGCCGCTGCTGCAGCGAGAGGTAGGAGCCGCGCTTCTGCAGGCCCGAGCCGGTTTGCAGGATGAGAATGGAGTACGGGCCTTTCCGCGCCGGCAAGTGCAGGGTTCCCGCCAGGACCACGCCCGGTTCGGAGGGGATGCGTACTTCCTCGGTGTTTGTCTGCGGTCCAGGTGGGGCCGGCGCCGCAACAGCGACGTTGCTTGCCGAGATGGTCGCCAGGAGAAGAGCGGCAAGCGCGGCCAGGGACCTATGGGGAGCCATGATATTGGTCTTGGTGCTCGTTTTTCGGGAACTTAGTACCGATCCCCGTTCCCGCTGCCATTCCCGCGCGGGCGCGGCTGCGGGCGGGGCGGGTCGTTGCCGGGCACGATCGGCGCCGGGCTGCGCGAGAGCCAGCCGCCGTCATCGTCTACGCGCGGCTTGGGGAAGTCCGCGGGCGGGTGGATCGGCCCGCAGGCTTCCTCGTCCCAGGCGATGCAGCGCAGCCGGTCGTTGAACATCACGCCGCGGATATTGCCGGTGCTGCCGTCGGGCCGGGCATAGCTGCTGTCGAGGTACCAGTCGCGGTTCTTCCTGCGCTTGCCCGATTGCACCGGCTCGCCGACGCGGCCCATGTCGATGCCGCGGAAGTGGCGCGAATAGCTGTCGAGCTCGATGCCGGCGCGGAAGCGGGCCTCGGGCGTGCCGGGGCCGTCGATCCGCTGGGAGAGCCAGTTGATCCGCCGGTCGCGCCGCGCCTCGTCCTCGCCCAGCTTGGTGATCCAGCCGGTGTCGCGCAGATACATGCCGACGGTGGAGAAGCTCACTTCGGACTGTTTCGGGATGCCGCGCACCGAGACGATCTGGCCCTGGAAGCCCTTCGAGCCGCAGGTCGTCGCCTGCCACATCGTGCCGTCGGCCTCGTAGAGCTCGCAGCCTACGGGCGTGCGGCGCCCGATCAGCGTGCCTTCGCGCAGGCCGTTCGGCCCCTCGAACCCGCCGACCGAGTAATAGAAGCCGGTCACATGCTCGCCGTCGAAGGTCAGCACCACCTTCACGCCGCCGCCGACGACCTGCTGGTAGCAGCGCTGGTCCTGATAGGGGCAGGGGCCCTGGTCGCGCCGACGCTGGTCGGCGGTGACCGAGGTCTTGCCGGTATAATTGCCGAAATAGGCGACCTGGCCTTCGAAATCGGGCGCAAGGCCGCCATCGTCGCGGTCGCCCGCATGTGCCGCGAGGGGCATCAGAATCGTCAGCGCAAGGGCCGTAAGGGCTGCCCGGAACATCCTGCACACTCCTCCAGTCGATTGCGTTAACCATAACACTAACGCGGCCGAAACGAGGAGTCGGATTCTTTGCCGATACGTAAAACGGCAGGGCATGGCCCTGCCGTTTCGTGCCCGCTGGGGGCGATGTCAGGCGAGATTTAGCGGATCGCGTTGGCGATCACTGCCGCGATCACGCCCGAGGTGATGCCGACCAGCACCGCGTCATTGCCCGACTGGACATAGCGATAGCCGCGCGGCGGGGCCCGCAGGCCGCGATACTTGCGATAATCGATCTGGCGATAGTTGCGGGCATAGCGGCTGTCGAAGCGGTCGCCCTTGTGCCAGCTGCGATAGCTCGGCTGCTGCTTGACCACGACCCGGGTCTGCTGGCCGTGGTGCTGCGGTGCTGCGGCGAGCACCGGGGTGGCGACCAGCGATGCGACCGTCGCGGCGAGAATGAACTTCTTCATGGCTTCACTCCTCTTTTATTCTGGCGCCGGGTTGCTCCGGCGTTGATCTCTATGTGGGGATGCCGTGTCGCAGGGGTGTGTCTCGGCAATTGCGAAATGGTCGCAATGTTTCGCAAACCTGTCCCGGGCGTTCAGGTTCCGGGGCCCCGGGGTTGCGCGCGGCAGGGCGCGGGCCTAACGCGCGGCCCCAACGTACGCCGCTGACCAGGAGAGAAAAAATGCGCGCCTTCATCTTCCCCGGCCAGGGCAGCCAGGCCGTCGGCATGGGCAAGGCCCTTGCCGATGCGAGCGCGACCGCGCGCGAAGTCTTCCAGGAAGTCGATGAGGCACTCGGCCAGAAGCTCTTCCAGCTGATGAGCGAGGGCCCCGAGGACCAACTCACGCTCACCGCCAATGCTCAGCCGGCGATCATGGCCAATGCCATCGCTGTGCTCCGCGTGCTCGAGAAGGAAGGCGGCATCCACCTCGCCGACAAGGCCGATTTCGTCGCGGGACATTCGCTCGGCGAATATACCGCGCTGTGCGCCGCCGGCGCCTTCGACCTCGCCACCACCGCCCGGCTGCTGCGCACGCGCGGGGACGCCATGCAGGCGGCGGTGCCGGTCGGCGTCGGCGCGATGGCCGCGATCCTCGGCGCCGATCGCGAAAAGGCCCAGGCGATCGCCGACGCCGCGGCCGAGGGCCAGGTCTGCACCGTCGCCAACGACAACGATCCCTCGCAGGTGGTGATCTCGGGCCACCGCGAGGCTGTCGAGCGCGCGCTGCCGCTCGCCAAGGAGATGGGCGCCAAGCGTGCGCTGCTCCTGCCGGTTTCCGCGCCCTTCCACTGCTCGCTGATGCAGCCCGCCGCCGATGCGATGGCAGAGGCGCTCGCGGCGGTTTCGATCCAGGCGCCGCTCGTGCCGGTCTATGCCAACGTCACCGCCGCTCCGGTCGCCGACCCCGACACGATCGCCAAGCTCCTCGTCGAGCAGATCACCGGCATGGTCCGCTGGCGCGAATCGGTGCTGGCGATGTTCGCGGCGGGCGTCACCGACTATGTCGAGCTCGGCGGCAAGGTCCTCGGCGGCATGGTCAAGCGCATCACCCCCGACGCCGCGCCGGTGAGCGTGGTGACGATGGAAGACATCGAGGCGCTGGCGAAGAGCCTGTAAATTGGCGCAATAGAAGAAAGAGAGAGGTTCACGCGGAGACGCGGAGGCGCGGAGATGGAGCCTAAGGATATCGAGCAGATCAGTGGCGACGTCGTCGATGTGGCGTTGCGACTGCATCGCGAGCTTGGGCCTGGCCTTCTTGAGAGCGTCTACGAGGCAATCCTTGCCAGCAAGCTGGCTGCCATGGGGTACGTGGTAGCGCGCCAGCGGCCGATCGATATCGAGTTCGATGACCTTCGGTTCGAGGCTGCGTTCCGTATTGATCTGCTCGTGGAAGAGCGCTTGCTGGTTGAGATCAAGTCCGTCGAACGGCTGACCGCCGCGCATGCAAAAACAGCTTCTCACCTATTTGCGTCTGACCAAACGGCCCGTAGGGCTGCTGATCAACTTCGGCGGCGCGACGCTGAAGGAGGGTCTTAGGCGAATCGTGAACGACTATTCCCCCTCCGCGTCTCCGCGCCTCCCCGTGAACCAATAACTTCTTTCTTCTGGAGATTATGATGTTCGACCTCACTGGCATGACCGCCCTCGTCACCGGCGCCTCGGGCGGGATCGGTTCGGCGATCGCCAAGGCGCTGGCCGCGCAGGGCGCCCGGCTCGCCGTCTCGGGCAGCAACGCCGAGAAGCTTGAGGCCTTCCACGCCGAGCTCGGCGGCGACCATGTCGCGCTGCCGTGCAACCTGTCCGATGCGGCGCAGGTCGATGCGCTCGTCCTCCAGGCGGTCGAGGCGCTCGGCAAGCTCGATATCCTCGTCAACAATGCCGGCGTCACTCGCGACAACCTCACCATGCGGATGAAGGACGAGGAGTGGGACCAGGTCATCACGGTCAATCTCGAAGCCGCCTTCCGCTTGATCCGCGCCGCCGCCAAGCCGATGATGAAGGCCCGATTCGGCCGCATCATCTCGATCACCTCGGTCGTGGGCGCCACCGGCAATCCGGGCCAGGCCAACTATGCCGCGTCCAAGGCCGGGCTGGTCGGCATGTCCAAGGCGGTCGCGCAGGAGCTGGGCAGCCGCGGCGTGACGGTGAACTGTGTCGCCCCCGGCTTCATCCGCTCGGCGATGACCGACGTGCTGCCCGAGGCGCAGAAGGCCGCGCTGCTAGGCAAGATCCCGGCCGGCGATCTCGGCACTGGCGAGGATATCGGCGCCGCGGTTGTCTATCTCGCCAGCAAGGAAGCGGGCTATGTCACCGGTCAGACCTTGCATGTGAACGGCGGGATGGCGATGCTGTGATCGTCCAGGGGGCTGGAGTTTGAAGTCTATGCGTATTTTCGGATTTGCCGCCCTCGCAGCGGCCGCCTTCGCGGTTCCCGCCCAGGCTGCCGACCTTGCCACGATCGATTGCGTGATCGGCAAGCTCAAGCCCGCGCTCACCGCCCAGATCGCCAAGGATGTCACCCGCAACATGGGCGAGCCGTCGCCGCGGCCCACCTATGATCCCGCGATCGGCAGCGGCATCTCGATCGCCGCCAAGGAATGCGCCGACGAGAATAAATGGTCCGAAGCGGCGCTAGAGGCGGCGCGGGTCTACACGCTCGCCAAGCTCGGTCAGCCGATCGCCGAGCAGGCGGTCACCGCGCAGGGCTTCGACACCGCCGAACTCGAGAGCCAGTTTGACGCGCTGCCCGAAGACGCGCGCAATCGTCCGCTCACCACCACCGAGATGCAGGGCCTGGTGATCGCCTCGGTCACCGACGAGGCGAAGCAGACTCGCGCCAATGCGATGCTCCTCAACAAGTATTTTCTGTTCCTGAGCACCGTGCGCTACAGCGCCTGGCAATTCTCGGCAGCGTAACCTTGCGCGCCCGTGCGCGCACCCTCTTGCAACGGCACCATGTGCGATCTAGGTGCGTTCCAACGAATTGAGCCCCTAGCTACAAAGGAAAACAGGGACCATGGCCAACCAGGAAGAGATCACCACCCGCGTGACCGCGCTTGTCGTCGACCATCTCGGTGTCGATGCCAACGACGTTACGTTGACGGCGAGCTTCATCGATGATCTGGGCGCGGACAGCCTCGACATCGTCGAGCTGGTGATGGCGTTCGAGGAAGAATTCGGCGTCGAGATCCCCGACGATGCAGCGGAGAAGATCACCACCGTCGGCGACGCAGTGACCTACATCTCCGAGCACAAGGAGGGCTGATCGCCTCCGGGCGATCGCGCCCTTATGGGCCGAGCGTGAATCAGCGGCTCCCCGTCCCGGGCTCGAAAAGAGTTGGGCGGGGAGCCGTTTTGTTTTTGGCCGCGAAAACCTTGATTTATCAAGGGCTTCGTGTGCAGCTTTAGAAGTTGGACGGAGAAGACGGATGCGTCGTGTAGTCGTAACCGGCCTTGGCCTCGTCACCCCGCTGGGTGCGGATGTCGAGACTGCCTGGAAGAACATCATCGCAGCCAAGTCGGGTGCGGGCACGATCACGCGCTTCGACGCGACCGACTTCCAGAGCAACTATGCCTGCGAAGTGAAGGGTCCGGAGCATGAATATGGCTTCGATCCCGGCAAGCGCGTCGACCACAAGGTCCAGCGCCAGGTCGATCCGTTCATTATCTACGGCATCGATGCCGCCGGCCAGGCGATCGAGGATGCCGGGCTGCTCAACATGGACGAGGCGACCCGCTTCCGCGCCGGCTGCTCGATCGGCTCGGGCATCGGCGGCCTGCCGGGCATCGAGAGCGAATCGCTCGTGCTCGCCGAAAAGGGCCCGAAGCGCGTCAGCCCGCACTTCGTCCATGGCCGCCTGATCAACCTGATCTCGGGCCAGGTCAGCATCAAATACGGCCTGATGGGCCCGAACCACGCCGTGGTCACCGCCTGCTCGACCGGCGCGCATTCGATCGGCGACGCCGCGCGGATGATCGCGATGGACGATGCCGACATCATGCTCGCCGGCGGCGCCGAGAGCACGGTCTGCCCGATCGGCATCGCCGGCTTCGGCCAGGCTCGCGCGCTCTCCACCGGCTTCCGCGACGAGCCGTGGCGCGCCAGCCGCCCCTGGGACCAGGACCGTGACGGCTTCGTCATGGGCGAGGGCGCCGGCGTGGTCGTGCTCGAGGAATATGAGCATGCCAAGGCGCGCGGCGCGAAGATCTATGCCGAAGTCGTCGGCTATGGCCTGTCGGGCGACGCCTATCACGTGACCGCGCCGCATCCCGAGGGCTCGGGCGCGTTCCGCTCGATGCAGATGGCGGTGAAGAAGTCGGGCCTCGACCTGTCGGACATCGACTATATCAACGCGCACGGCACCTCGACGCCGCTCGGCGACGAGCTCGAGCTTGGCGCGGTGCGTCGTCTTTTCGGTGACGCCATCAGTGGCTTGTCGATGAGCTCGACCAAGTCGGCGATCGGCCACCTGCTCGGCGGCGCCGGCGCGGTGGAAAGCATCTTCTGCATCCTGGCGCTGCGCGACCAGATCGTGCCGCCGACGCTCAACCTCGACAATCCGAGCGAGAATTGCGCAGGCGTCGATCTCGTCCCGCACAAGGCCAAGGAGCGCAAGGTCAAGGCCGTGCTGAACAACTCGTTCGGCTTTGGCGGCACCAATGCCAGCCTGGTGATGAAGGCTGTCTGAGGACACGCCCGCGCCGGCAACGGCCGCAAGCTCCGCCCGGCCGCGCAAGCGGCGGCTGGGCGGCTGCGCGCTGCTCGTCGGCATCCTGGTGCTGGTGGCGCTCGTCATGGGCGTGCTCCAGCTCTGGGGCGGGGCAGGGCCGGCGCGCCAGAACCTGACCGTGATGATCCCCGAGGGCGCCAGCCTCTCGAGGGCTGCGACCGAGCTCGAAAAGGCCGGCGCGATCGGATCGGCGCGCCAGTTCCTCGTCCTCGCCAAGGTCTTCGGCAGCAAGGACGCGATCAAGGCAGGCGAATATCGCGTGCCGGCACATCTCAGCCAGTTCGACATCCTCAAGATGATGCAGGGGGGGCGCACCCTCCAGCGCTTCGTCACCATCCCCGAGGGCACGCCCTCGATCGTGGTCTACGAGACGCTGATGAAGGCGCCGCAACTCACCGGCGAGATCGAGGTGCCCGTCGAGGGCACCGTGCTGCCCGACAGCTATGCCTATAATCGCGGCGACACCCGCCAGGGCGTGCTCGATCGCATGCAGAAGGCGATGGCCAATTATCTCGCCAAGGCCTGGGAAGCGCGCAAGCCCGGCATCGCGGTCGGCGATCCGCGCGACGCGCTGACGCTCGCTTCGATCGTCGAGAAGGAAACCGGCAAGCCCGAAGAGCGCCGCACGGTCGCCGCCGTCTATGGCAACCGCCTCAAGCAGAACATGCCGCTCCAGGCCGACCCGACCTTCATCTACCCGATCACCAAGGGCAAGCCGCTCGGCCGCCGCCCTTTGCTCTCCGAAGTGCACGCGAAGAACGCCTACAATACCTATGAGATGACCGGCCTGCCCGCTGGCCCGATCACCAACCCGGGCCGCGCCAGCATCGACGCGGTGCTCGATCCGGCGAGCTCGTCGGCGCTCTATTTCGTCGCGGACGGCACCGGCGGCCACGTATTCGCCGACACGCTCGAGCAGCACAACGCCAACGTGCAGAAATGGTACGCGATTCGCCGGGCGCGCGGGGAGATGTGATCCACTTTCCCTCTCCCCTTGTGGGAGGGAAGGGGCCGCCGCTGAAGGCGGTGGGAAGGGTGAGGGCGAGTGATGTCCGACGACCCTCACCCTTCCGCCGATTGTGTCGGCTCCCTCCCTCTCCCAAAGGGAGAGAGATCAAGTTCAAGCGAACCCTTCGCCCGGTCCCATTCCCAGCTTCCCGTGATGGTGGATCGCGATTCCGTTGAGGAAGCTGTTGGCGATCATCCGCGCCCGCTCATGGACATGCGCGGCGGCATCCCCGCCGCCAATCTCGGCCAGCGTCGCCGCAAATAGGTCGAGCCAGCGTGCGAACATGGCCTTGTCGAGCCCGGGGATGGCGAGGTGTAGGGGCATCGGCCGGCCGAGATACTCGCCGCTGCTGAACAGGATCGAGCGCCAGAACCGCTTCATCTGCGCCAGATGCGGCGTCCAGTCGGTGATCCGCGCGGCGAAGACCGGGCCCAGCACCGGATCGGCCTGGATCCGGCCATAGAAGCGATCGACCAGCGCGGAAACGAACGCGTCGTCGATCCCCATCTCGGCCGCCGCGCGCCTTTTCTCGTCGCGCATCGCGGTGGCATGGGGGGAGGGCGTGCCGGTCTTGTCCATCGCAGCTATCTGGGGACGGGTACCGGCAAAGGAAATGGGACATTCGGTCCCAGCATCTATAGCCGTCACGCCGGCGAAAGCCGGGGCCTCAGGCGATCATCCTCTCGACCGCCTCAGCCAGCAGCGGACGCCATCCCCGATATGCCCCTTCCGCCCAGCGCCGCATCTCCGCCGCGTGATCGGCGGCATTGAGGTCGGCGAGAGTCACCTCCCAGATCGGCGCAGGTCCGGGCAGCGCCGGAAAGTCCTGCCCCGCCAGCCGCTGCAGCAATCCGGTCGCCGCGTCGAGCGCATAGCCGTGCGCGAACACCGCGTGGAGCGCGGCGAAGTGCAGCCACACCGATCGCACCGCGCGCGGATCGTCCGCATTGCCCGGATGCTGGATCGCATAGGCATCGACGGTCAGCCGGTGGCAGGCCGCGAACAGCGCCGGATCGGCATATTCGCGCGCCAGCACTTCGCCATAGGCCGCCCAGCAGCCGGGAGACGACAGCATATAGGGATGGGTAGGGCCGGCGATGTCGGGGAAGCGGCCGCCGCACCCGCAGCAGGCAGTCTCGCTCATCGCGGTAGCGACGCCGCTTCCCGCGCCAGCGCCTCGACCTGTTCGTAGCTCGCGCCCTTGGGCGTGACCCACGACCCGCCGACGCACAGGATCGGATCGAACGCCAGCCACTCGGGCGCGGTCGCCGCCGAGATGCCGCCGGTCGGGCAGAACTTGCACTGGTAGAAGGGCGCGGCGAGCGCCTTGAGCGCCTTCAGGCCGCCCGAGGTCTCGGCCGGGAAGAACTTGAAGTGGGTCAGCCCTAGGTCGAGCCCGCGCATGATGTCGCCGGCATTGGCGATGCCGGGCAGGTACGGCACGCCGCTGCGCGAGATCGCGTCGCCCAGGCGATCGGTCAGGCCTGGCGAGACGATGAACTCGGCATCGGATTTCATCACCTGCTCGAACTGGTCGGTGTTGACCACCGTGCCCGCGCCGACGATCGCGCCCTCGACCTTCTTCATCTCGGCGATCGCTTCGAGCGCCGCGCCGGTGCGCAGCGTCACTTCGAGCACGCGCAGCCCGCCCTTGACCAGCGCCTCGGCCAGCGGGCGCGCCGTGGCGGCGTCTTCGATCACGAGCACCGGGATCACCGGCGCGGTCTGCATGATGGCTTCGATATTCAAAGTGCGTGCTCCTGCGCGAACGCCGCGGCGGCACCGTACAGGCCCGGCTGCGGGTGCGTGATGAGCTTCACCGGAATGGAAGACATCAGGCCCTGGAACCGGCCCTTGGCGACGAACCGCTGGCCGAAGCCCGACTGCAACAGATGGTCCTTCAAGCGCAACCCCAGACCGCCGGCAATTACGACGCCGCTGGGGCCGTGGCTCAGCGCCAGGTCGCCCGCGACCGCGCCCAGGCTCAGGCAGAAGCGGTCGAGCGCGGCCACCGCCAGCTCGTCCTTGCCCTCCAGCGCGAGGCCCCAGATCGCCTTGTCGTCGAGCCGGCTGACCGGCTTGCCCTCGAGCTCGGCCAGCGTCTCGTAGAGCGAGACGATCGCGGGGCCGGCCACCACGCGCTCCTTGGAGACGCGGTTGTAGATCTTGCGCAGCCGCTTCACGAGCGCGTCCTCGATCGGGTCGAGCGGCGCGAAGTCGCTGTGCCCGCCCTCGGTCGCGATCACGTCATAGCCGGCGCGGTGGCGGAACACCTGCGCGACCCCCAGCCCGGTGCCGGGCCCGCACACCGTGATCGATCCCTTATCGGGCAGCGCCTGATCGGGGCCGCACAGATGGAGGAAATGCTCGTCGCCCATCTGCGCGACGGCGTGGCCGATCGCCTCGAAGTCGTTGACCACGGTCCAGGTATCGGCGCCGAGCCGCTCGGGGATCAGCGCGGGGCGGATGATCCAGGGATTGTTGGTCAGCTTGATGATGTCGCCGCCCACCGGTGATGCCACCGCCAGCGCCGCCGCCTTGGGCAGCGGCCGGCCGAGTTCCTCGCCATAGGCCTGCCAGGCGAGCTGGAGGCTGGGATGCTCGGCGACCTTCTGCGTGATCGGCTCGCTGATCGAGACGACGCGGCCGTCCGCCACTTCGGCAACGGCAAAGCGGGCATGCGTCCCGCCGATATCGACCGCGACGACTTCCATGCCCTCTCCTCACGCCTCTCCACGCGCCGCCTTGGGTATGGCAGCGTTGTCGGCGCCCTTCTCTGCGGAAGCGGCGCGGAAGTAAAGCGGCATCGGCAAATCACCCGCAAAGCCTTTTGCGCCGCGTCAAATCGCAGCGGCAGCGCCGGGCGTACCGGGGCCTCCTCAACCAAGGAGATCCCATCATGCGCCGCGCTTTCCCGATCGCTCTGGCACTCGCCGCCGGCATCGCCATGCCCGCCTACGCACAGGACGAGACCGGCATCGCGGCCGGCAACGTCCTCGTCCGCCTGCGCGGCATCCTGGTCTCGCCCACCGAGAAGGCCGGCCCGATCACACCGGGCGTGCCCAGCGGCTCGGTCAAGGTCGATGACGGCTACATGCCCGAAGTCGACTTCACCTACATGGCGACCGACCATATCGGCGCCGAGCTGATCGTCTCGACCACCAAGCACAATATCCAGGGCACCGGCGCGATCGCCGGGCTCGGCAAGGTCGCCGATACCTGGGCGCTGCCGCCGACGCTGACGCTGCAATATCACTTCGCCCCGAAAAGCCATGTCCGGCCCTATGTCGGCGCCGGCGTCAACTACACGATCTTCCATTCGAGCGACGCCAGCGATTCGCTCGACGCCGCGCTCGGCGCCACCAAGGTCAAGCTAAGCGACAGCTTCGGCTATGCGCTCCAGGCCGGCGTCGATGCCGACATCACCAAGAAGGTCTTCGTGAACCTGGACGTCAAGTTCATCGACATCGACACGACCGCGCGCCTGACCACCGGCGCCGCGGTCAACAAGGTTAATGTCAGCCTCGATCCGTTCGTGTTCGGGGCAGGCGTGGGCTTCCGCTTCTAGGGGAGCGGGGGAGGTGGGCGGTGGCAGGCCCAGCCGCCGCCCATTTTCTCTTACAGCCCCGCTTCCGCCAGCATCGCCGAGCCGCCCTTTTCGGCCTCGTCGCAGTGGTTGCGCAGCATCGCGAACAGTTCGCGACCGGTGCCGATCGCCGGCGGCGGGGTTTCGGCTTGCTCGCGCGCGTCCCATTCGGCCGGATCGACCAGCGCGGTCAGCACGCCTTCCTCGGCGCACACCCGCACCACATCGCCGTCGCGCAGCTTGCCGATCGGCCCGCCGCCCAGCGCCTCGGGGCTGAGGTGGATCGCGCACGGCACCTTGCCGCTCGCGCCCGACATCCGCCCGTCGGTCACCAGCGCGACCTTGAAGCCGCGGTTCTGCAGCACGCCGAGCGGCGGGGTCAGCTTGTGCAGCTCGGGCATGCCATTGGCCTTGGGCCCCTGGAAGCGCACTACCACCACCACGTCGCGGTCGAGCTCGCCCGCCTTGAACGCTTCCTGCACGCTCGCCTGGTCCTGGAACACGCGGCACGGCGCCTCGATCGTCCAGCGCTCGCGCTCGACGGCGCTCACCTTGATGCAGGCGCGCCCCAGATTGCCCTTGAGGATGCGGAAGCCGCCCTCGGGGGAGAAGGGGTTGGCGGCCGTGCGCACGATGCTGTCGTCGCCGCTGGTCTCGGGGTGCTCACGCCACACCAGCGCATCGCCGTCCATCGTGGGCTTGCGGCCATAATCGGCCATGCCGCCCTTGCCGACGGTCAGCACGTCGCCATGCATCAGCCCGGCACCGAGCAGCTCGCGGATCACGAAGCTCGGGCCGCCGGCGTCCTCGAAGCCGTTCACATCGGCCGAGCCATTGGGATAGACGCGCGTCAGCAGCGGCACGGCGCGCGAGAGCCGGTCGAAATCGTCCCAGTCGATCGTGATCCCCGCCGCCCGCGCGAACGCCGGCACATGGATCAGATGGTTGGTCGAGCCGCCGGTCGCGAGCAGCACGATCGCGGCGTTCACGATCGCCTTCTCGTCGACGATGTGCCCGATCGGGCGATAGTCCTCGCCGTTCCAGCCGATGTCCGCCAGCCGGTGGACGGCAGCGCGGGTCAGCTCCTGGCGCAGCTTGGTGCCCGGATTGGCGAAGGCCGCGCCCGGCATGTGCAGGCCCATCGCCTCCATCATCATCTGGTTCGAGTTGGCGGTGCCGTAGAAGGTGCAGGTGCCCTTCGAATGATAGGCCGCGATCTCGGCATCGAGCAACTCGTCGCGGCTTACCTTGCCCTCGGCGTAGAGCTCGCGGATCTTGGCCTTTTCCTTGTTGGCCAGGCCCGATCGCATCGGCCCGCCCGGGATCAGCACCATCGGCAGGTGGCCGAAGCGCAGCGCGCCCATCAGTAGCCCGGGCACGATCTTGTCGCAGATACCGAGCAGCGCCGCGCCCTCGAAGGTGCGGTGGGAGAGGGCGACCGCGGTGCTCAGCGCGATCGTATCGCGGCTGAACAGCGACAGCTCCATGCCCTGATAGCCCTGGGTGACGCCGTCGCACATCGCCGGCACGCCGCCGGCCACCTGCGCGGTCGCGCCGGCCTCGTGCGCCCAGATCTTCATCTGCTCGGGATAGCGATAATAGACCGCGTGCGCCGACAGCATGTCGTTGTACGCCGTCACGATCCCGATGTTCATCTTGCGCCCGGCCTTGAGGTCGTCGCGCTGCTCGTCGGTGCCGGCATAGGCATGGGCGAGGTTGGCGCAGCCGAGCTTGGGCCGGTCGTTGCCCGAGGCGCGCTCGGCCTCGACCAGCGCCAGATAGGCGCGGCGCTTCGCCTTGGAGCGCTCGATGATGCGGTCGGTGACGGCGGCGATTTCGGGATGCAGGGTCATACAGTCATTCCATTTGGGTTACCTGCTCCCCGGCGAAAGCCGGGGCCCAGGGTTTCTCTGCCGGATCGCTTGTGACCCTGGGCCCCGGCTTTCGCCGGGGAGCAGCGAGGGGCGGCTCACGCCGCCCAGTGAATATCCACCGGCAGCTCGACATCGGCGAGCACGCGCCCAACCGGGTAGGACGAGGACGCGCCCTGTTCGATCGCCGCTTCCAGCACTTCCTTCTTGGTGTCGCCGGTGATCGCGATCATCAGCGCGCGCGCCGTGGTGATCGCCGCGCGCGACAGCGTGACGCGGGCGACCGGGGCCTCGGGCGGCAGCGGATCGGGCATCACGCCCAGCGCGCGGCGCTCCTTGGGGCCGTTCAGCGCCTCGTCGAAATCGGGGCCGGGGAAGATCGAGGCGCAATGCCCGTCGCCGCCCACACCGAGCAGGCACAGGTCGAGCGGCCAGTGCACGTCCTGGAGCAGCGCGTCCGCCGAGCGGCCCGCGGCCTTGTAGTCGGGCGCCTTGTCGCTGACGAGCGGGATCACCCGCGCGCCCTTGGGAATGAAGATCTTGCCGATCGCGGTGACGTTCGACAGCGGATCGCCCAGCGGCACGATGCGGTCGTCGCCGGGGATGATCGTCACGCGCTTCCAGTCGATCTTGGCCTTGGCCAGCTTCTCATAGATCGGCAGCGGGGTCTTGCCTCCGGCCAGCGCGATCACCGCGGCGCCGCGCGCATCGATCGCGCTCTCGATGATGAAGCCGATATCCCCCGCGACGGCCTCGGCCATCTCGTCGGCATCGTCATAGTCCCACCATTCGATTTCGGTCGTCATGTTCTTTCCTTGCGTTTCAGGTGGGTATTCAGGGTTCAAAATTCATCGTCATGTTGATCTGCTCGACGATTATCCCGCGCGAAATATCCCATATTCGTCATCCCCGCGAAGGCGGGGATCCAGAGTCACGAAGGGCGTCGCTCTGTTACCCAGGGTCTCTGCCTTCGCGGGGACGACGCTTGAGTTCGAGCTGCTCCCTGCAATTTCATTCGTTCCACGTCACCCCGTCGCGCTCGGTCAGCGCGATCGCGGCGCTCGGGCCCCAGCCGCCCGACGCATAGGGCTTGGGCTTCATGCCGCTGGCCTTCCAGCCTTCGCGGATCGCATCGATCCATTGCCACTGCGCCTCCACTTCGTCGCGGCGGACGAACAGCGTGGGGTCACCCTCGATCAGGTCGAGGAACAGCCGCTCATAGGCTATGCGCCGCCGCGTGCCGGCGAACTCGTGCTCGAGGCTCAGGTTGAGCGGCACTTCCTTCAGGCGGATGCCCTCGCGGTCGAGCCCGGGCTGCTTCGCCATCACGCGCAGCTGGATATATTCCTCGGGCTGCAGGCGGATCACCAGCGTGTTGGGCTGCAGCGTGCCGCCGCGGTCGGCGAAGATCGAGTGCGGCACCGGCTTGAACTGGATCACGATCTCGCTGCGCCGCTCGGCCAGGCGCTTGCCGGTGCGTAGGTAGAAGGGCACGCCGTGCCAGCGCCAATTGTCGACATGCGCCTTGATCGCGACGAAGGTCTCGGTGTCCGAGCTCTTCTCCAGGTCGGTGTCGTAGGAGCGCACGATCTCGCCCTTCACCGCGCCGCCGCCATATTGGCCGGTCACGGTCAGGTTGGGCACGTCGGCGCCCTGGATCGGGCGGAGCGAGCGCAGCACCTTCACCTTCTCGTCGCGGATGGCGGTGCCGTTGAAGCGAGCGGGGGGCTCCATCGCGATCAGTGCGAGCAGCTGGAGCATGTGGTTCTGCACCATGTCGCGCAGCGCGCCGACATCGTCATAGTAGCCTGCGCGGCCTTCGAGCCCGACCGTCTCGGAGACGGTGATCTGCACGTGATCGATGCCCTGCGCGTTCCACACCGGCTCGAACAGCGAATTGCCGAAGCGCAGCGCCAGGATGTTCTGCACCGTCTCCTTGCCGAGATAGTGGTCGATCCGGAAGGTGCGGTCCTCGGGAAAGGCCTCGGCGACGATGTCGTTGACGACCTTGCTCGAGGCGAGGTCAAAGCCCAGCGGCTTTTCCAGCCCGATGCGGACATTGTCGCCGGTCAGCCCCGCTGATTCGAGGCCCTTGATCGTCGGCCCGAATAGCGAAGGCGCGGTCGACAGGAAGATCGCCAGCCCGTTCGAGATGTCGCCCAGCTTCTCGGCCAGCGCCGCGAAGCCGTCGGTCTTCGACGCGTCGAGCGGCTGGTAGAAGAGCCGGTCGAGAAATCCTCCGACAGCGCTGTCATCCTTGCGGTCGGCAGGAAGGAAATGGTCGAGCGCTTCGCGGGCGAATTCGCGGAACCCTGCATCGTCGTGATCGGAGCGCGCGGTGCCGGTAATCGTGAGGCCCTCGGGCAGCAGCCCGTCGGCGTGGAGGCCGTAAAGCGAGGGGAGCAGCATCCGCTGGGAAAGGTCGCCGGTGGCGCCGAACAACAGCAATTTGCCCGCGGGCTGGCTCATGGATCGCCTCTCTTTTTCGTTTCGCGCCCCGGAGACACCAACGCGCGGGAAAGATCAAGGCTGGTGGCAAAGGTTACCGGCGGTAACCGGTGGCAGTTGCAAGCGCGGTGCCGGGAGGAAGAAGGTGGTTCACGCGGAGACGCGAAGAGGTTGGCATGCGCGGGTAGCGCATGTGCCGCGTTCAGCGGCTGGAAACACGGTAAGCTCTGAAGGGGGGAGGCCGCTGGCGCGGCGCGAGACACCTCCGCGTCTTCGCGCCTACGCGCGAAAAATATCTTCTTCATCGCCTTGTCTGCGGCGAACAAAAAGGCCGGGCACCCGGCCCGGCCTCTTCGAATCTCCAGGCAAGCAACCCTACAGCACCAGCCCCGCAGTCTGCTCGAACCCCGCCATGATGTTGAGGTTCTGCACCGCGGCACCCGCCGCGCCCTTGCCGAGATTGTCGAGCGTCGCCACCAGCCGCGCCTGGCCGGTCTCGGCATTCCCGAACACCCGGAGCGACAGCCGGTCGGTGCCCGCATCTTCCTCGATCGTCACCGCGGTTACGTCGTTCGGCAGCACCCGCACGATCGGCGAATCCTTGTAGGCCTCGCGCAGCGCGTTCTCGATCGCTTCCAGCGACGGCCGCCGGGTGAAGGCGTGGAGGGGCAGGGGCACCTCGACCAGCATGCCGCGATAGGTGCGTGCCACTGCCGGCTGGAAGATCGGCGGATGCACGATGCGCGCGTGCTTGGTCATCTCGGGCACATGCTTGTGCGCTAGGCCCAGCCCGTAGTTGCGGAACGCCGTCTCGGTATGGTCCGGCGACTTGGCGTCCTCGAAGTCGGCGATCATGCCCTTGCCGCCGCCCGAATAGCCCGAGACCGCGTTGACGGTAAGCGGATGGTCGAGCGGGACCAGCCCGGCGCGAATCAGCGGGCGGACCAGCGCCAGGAAGCCGGTGGGGTAGCAGCCCGGGTTGGAGACGCGCGCCGCCTCGGCGATCTGCGCGGCCTGGCCGGGCTCGAGCTCGGGAAAGCCATAGGTCCAGCCATCGGCGACGCGGTGCGCGCTCGAGGCGTCGATCACGCGGACCTTGCTGGCCTTGATCATGTCGACCGCTTCGCGCGCCGCCTCGTCGGGCAGGCACAGGATCACGAAGTCCGCCGAATTGAGCGCGTCCTCGCGCTTGGCCGGGTCCTTGCGGTCCTTGTCGTCCAGGATGAGCTGCTCGATCCCCGCGCGGCCTTCCAGCCGCTCGCGGATCTCCAGGCCGGTGGTGCCGACGGCGCCGTCGATGAACACGCGAATCGTCATGCCGCGGGCCGTTCGAGCACCGATGCCGGCACATAGCCGACCAGCTTCTGCCCCGGGGCGACGCCCCAGGCATGGTCGCCGGCGAGCTCGAGCACTTCGAAGGTGTCGCCGCCCGAAAGCTGGGTCAGCACGTCCGAATCGGGCTTGGGTCCGGCGTGAAGCGACACTGCGGAGGCGATGATGCGGGCCATAGGCGCAGCATAATGGGGCGCGAAGACGCGATCCGCCAGACGGATGTCGGCGAGATCGCGACGAACTGCATCGACCCTCGGATCGATCGGAACCGAATGACCCTTAAGCGCGAAACGCTTACGCGCTGGCCCTGCGGGCGACTGGCTCGGCGATGTGCCCCCCAGTGAGGAAATGCCCGAATTCTGCAAGAAAATCTGCCCCTTCCGCGGTCTTGGCGACGAAGATGTTCCGCTTGTCGGTATCGTCGCGCTGGCGGCGCAGATAGCCGAGCGTGCCTAGTCTGTTCAAGGCACGTGTGACTACGGGCTTCGAGACGTTCAAAGCCCGGGCAAGTCCGCGTACGGTATGGGGGCCGGGATCCAGATAGACGAGCATGAGCAGCGCCATTTGCCTGTTGGTCAGGTCCGGTTCGCCCGATCGCACATAGTCGATCAGCGTATTCTTCCACGAAGAAAGCGAGCTGTCGGTCATTGCGTTCACGGCATATACTCTGTTGTTACGCCCGCGATACGCCGGGGCACAGGTCATAACGCGCATGCGACGATCCGGTTTCAGTGCGGATGCGAAATGTTACATTCTCGTTGAGCATGTGCGACGGGAAGTGGCGTGCAGGCGGTTGATCGCGCGGGCCGGCTCCCCTATGTGCCGCCTTTCTTCAAGAGGTCCGCGCTTTTCATGTTCACCTTCCTGCTCATCATCCAGGCTTTCATCGCTGCGGGTCTCGTCGGCGTGATCCTCGTGCAGAAGTCGGAGGGCGGCGGCCTCACTTCGAGCGGCAGCCCCTCGGGGCTGATGTCGGCGCGCAGCGCGGCCGACTTCCTGACGCGCACCACCGCGATCCTCGCCACGGCGTTCATCGCGATGTCGATCGTGCTTGCCTTCCTCGCCGCGAATCACCGCGGCACGGCGATCGACGCCTCGCTCCAGCGCGCCGCTCCGGCTGCGGCGCCCCAGGCGATGCCGACCACGGCGCCTCCGGGCGGCGCGGTGCCCTTCGCGCCCGCCAACAGCACGGCCCCGGCGGGTACGGCGCCGGCCGCGCAGGGCAACAGCGCGGTCCCGCTCGCCCAATAATCGCTCGCCAGTAATTTCGCCGACCCGGGCAGATCCCGGGTTCGTCCACAAAAATAGTGCCCGGTTGCGTGATTCGCACGCTTCCGGCGCGCGTCCATTCACGTTAGGCGTTTTCTCCCATGGCGCGGTATATCTTCATCACCGGCGGCGTGGTCTCCTCGCTTGGCAAGGGTCTCATGGCAGCGAGCCTCGCGGCTCTGCTCCAGGCCCGTGGCTATCGGGTCCGCATCCGCAAGTTCGATCCCTATCTCAACGTCGATCCCGGCACGATGTCGCCGCACCAGCATGGTGAGGTCTACGTGACCGACGACGGCGCTGAGACCGATCTCGACCTGGGGCATTACGAGCGCTTCACCGGCGTCGCCTCGCGCCAGAGCGACAACATCACCTCGGGCCGGATCTACAAGACGATCATCGAGCGCGAGCGCCGCGGCGACTATCTCGGCGCCACCGTCCAGGTGATCCCGCACGTGACCGACGCGATCAAGGCCTTCGCCCAGGCGGATGTCGAGGACCTCGATTTCGTCCTGTGCGAGATCGGCGGCACCGTCGGCGACATCGAGTCGCTGCCCTTCGTCGAGGCGATTCGCCAGCTGCGCAACGATCTCGGCCGCGGCAACTCGGTCAGCGTCCACCTGACGCTGGTGCCGTACATCGCCGCCGCCGGCGAGCTGAAGACCAAGCCGACCCAGCACAGCGTCCGCGAGCTCGCCTCGCTCGGCGTCCATGCCGATGTCATCGTCTGCCGCAGCGAGAAGCCGCTGCCGGAGAGCGACCGCGCCAAGATCGCCCTGTTCTGCAACGTGCCCGCCTCCTCGGTCATCCCCGCGCTCGACGCGAAGACGATCTACGGCGTGCCGCTGCAATATCATGCCGAGGGGCTCGACATCGAAGTGCTGCGCGCCTTCGGCATCGATGCCGAGGGTTCGCCAGATCTCACCCGCTGGTCCGAGATCGTCGACCGCGTGCTCAATCCCGAGGGCGAAGTCACGATTGGCGTGGTCGGCAAGTACATGGGCGTGCCCGACGCCTACAAGTCGCTGACCGAGGCGCTCACCCATGGCGGCATCGCCAACCGGGTGAAGGTCAACATCCGCTGGCTCGACGCCGAGCTTTTCGAGCACGACAAGCAGGACGAGATCACCGCGGCGCTCGAGCCGCTGCACGGCATCCTCGTCCCCGGCGGCTTCGGCGAGCGCGGCAGCGAGGGCAAGATCGCCGGCGTTCGCTTCGCCCGCGAGCGCAACGTGCCGTTCTTCGGCATCTGCCTCGGCATGCAGATGGCCTGCATCGAAGGCGCGCGGGCAGGGGGCGTCGCCGACGCCTCGACCACCGAATTCGGGCCCACGCAGGAGCCGGTGGTCGGCATGATCACCGAATGGATGACCTCCGAGGGCTTGCAGAAGCGCGAGGCCGGCGGCGATCTCGGCGGCACGATGCGCCTCGGCGCCTATACCGCGAAGCTTGGCGGCAACTCCGTCGTCTCCTCGATCTACGGCAGCGACGAGATCAGCGAGCGCCACCGCCACCGCTACGAGGTCAACACCCACTACAAGCCGGTGCTCGAGCAGGGCGGGCTGGTCTTCTCGGGCATGTCCCCCGATGGCGCGCTCCCCGAGATCGTCGAGCGGCCCGACCATCCCTGGTTCGTCGGCGTGCAGTTCCACCCGGAGCTCAAGTCCAAGCCCTTCGAGCCCCACCCGCTCTTCGCCAGCTTCATCGAAGCGGCGGTGCGGCAGAGCCGGCTTGTGTAACTTCTTCTAACCCCTCCCTTTCAAGGGAGGGGCAAGGGGTGGCTCAGAAAAGGCCGGGCTCGATGCCCGGCCTTTTCTGTTGGTTTGCGCAGCGACGCGATGATGCGACGAAGAAGAATTTTCTCACGCGGAGACGCGGAGACGGAAGAGGCTGCGCACGTAGATGGTTCCTGCGCCGCGTCAGCGGCAGCCATTTCGGGAGCGTCGCGATGAAGGGCGCAGCTGGCACGGCGCGAGACATCTTCGCTTCTTCGCGTCTCCGCGTGAACCACTCTCTTCCTTCACTCCGCGCCGCGCAAACATTGCCCTCTGCCGATTCCACAGGCTAACGGCCGGGCAGGGGGGGACAACACCGCATGTCGGATTTCGAGTTCATCTTCGCGCTGTTCGGGCTGCTGCTCGGCCTGTCGATTACCGAGATACTCGCCGGTCTGGCCCGCGCGATCGAGGCGCGCCTGCTTCCCAACGCCGCGATCCGCATCGGCTGGCTCACCCCGCTACTCGGCGCCTTCGTGCTGCTCGACCTACTCTCCTTCTGGCAGGCCGCCTGGGTGGTGCGCGGTGCGGTGCTGGTCTCGGGCAAGGCGCTGATGGCCGTCACGCTTTTCGCCAGCGCCTATTATCTCGCCGCCCGGCTGGTCTTCCCGCGCGAGGCCGACGCGCAGCCCGATTTCGACGCGCATTTCTTCCGCGTCCGCCGTGTCGTGATCGGCATGCTGTTCGTGCTGCTGCTCAGCCAGCTCGCCTTCTACGCCAGCATCCCCGCGATCGCTCCGCACCTCGTCCGCCCGCTGGCGCTGGTCCTCACCCTGATCCTCGCCGCGCTGATGGCCGCGGCGATGCTCGTGCCAACCGAGCGCTGGGCGCGCGCGGTGATGCTCGCTCTGGTCGCCCGCTACGTGCTGGTGTATTTGCTCTAGGATTTCTTCGACACCCCGGCCCAAGGCCGGGGTGTCGGGGAAGGGGCCTAACCCTTCGCCGCCACTATCCCCCGGATCCGCGCCGCCACGTCCGCCGCCACCGGATTGTACACCATCAGGTTGAGCTCCGGGCGCCCCTCCACCGCGAAGGTCGAGAATTCCAGCTCGATCGTCCCCAGCTCGGGATGGCGCAGCCGTTTGACTCCGTCACCGGTATGGCCGACCACGTCGTTGCTCCGCCACAGCGCCTCGAACTCGGCGCTGGTCCGCGACAGCTCCTCGACCAGCGCGACGATCTCGTGCGACGCGCCGGCCCGCGTCACGTCCGCTCGAAAGGTCGCCACCACATAGCGCGCCACCTGCAGCCAGTCCTCCTGCGCCGCCTGCATCCGCGAATCGGAGAACATCCGCTTGAGGATGTTGCGCTCGCTCGCCGGCACCGCGCCATAGTCGGTCAGCGCCACCGCCGCGGCCGCGTTCCAGGCGACCACGTCCCAGGTCGCGGTGCGGATCATCGCCGGCACCGGCATCGCGTCGAGCACGCGCTGCAGCCGCGGCGAGATCCCCTCGTTGCCGCGATAGCGCGCTTCCGGCGGATGCCCGAAGGCGAGCATGTACATGTGCTCGCGCTCGGGCTCGGTGAGCATCAGCCCCGCTGCGATCCGGTCGAGCACATCGGCCGAGGGCGCGCCGCCGCGACCCTGCTCGAGCCAGGTATACCAGGTCGAACTGATGTTCGATCGCTGCGCCACTTCCTCGCGCCGCAGCCCCGGCGTGCGCCGCCGTCCGGCGCCGAAGCCGAAGCTCGCCGGGTCGAGCCGGGTGCGCCGGTCGCGCAGGAACTTGCCGAGGGGGGAAACGCTGTCTTCGGGCATAGCCTGTCAGTCGTTATACTAGGATAAGATCACTACTTTAACAGGAAGAGGGCAGGGGCCACAACCGCCTTCTGAACAACGGAGTATCCCCCATGCGTATCTTCCTCACCGGCGCCACCGGCTTCATCGGCTCCCGCATCGTCCCCGAGCTGATCGCGGCCGGGAACCAGGTCCTCGGCATGACCCGCTCGGACGCCGGCGCCGCCTCGCTCGCCGCGCAGGGCGCCGCGGCACACCACGCCACGCTCGAGGATCTCGCCAGCATCCGCGCCGGCGCCGAGCAGGCCGATGCGGTGATCCACACCGCCTTCGACCATGACTTCTCCAACTTCGTCGCCAATTGCGAGAAGGATGGCCGCGTCATCACTGCGCTGGGCGAGGTGCTGCAGGGATCGGACCGGCCGATCCTGATCACCTCGGGCACCGGCATGGGCACGCCCGGGCCGGGCCAGCCCGCCGACGAGGATGTCTTCAACCTCGATCATCCCAACCCGCGCTCGATCTCCGAGGTCACCGGCGCGAAGCTGCTCGATGCCGGCATCGACGTCCGCATCGTCCGCTTGCCCCAGGTCCATGACACGCACCGCCAGGGCCTGATCAGCCCGATGGTCGACATCGCCCGCGCCAAGGGCTTCGCCGCCTGGATCGGCGACGGCGCCAATCGCTGGCCGGCCGGCCCGGTCGATGCGGTCGCCAGGCTATACCAGCTCGCGCTCGACAAGGGCGAACGCGGCGCCCGCTATCATGCGGTGGCGGAGGAGGGCATTGCCGCCCGCACGATCGTCGAGACCGTCGCCGCCGGCCTCGGCCTGCCGGCCCGCTCGATCACCCCCGAGGAGGCGCCCGCCTATTTCGGCTGGCTCGGCATGCTCGCCGGCCTCGACATGCCCGCCTCCAGCGCCAAGACCCGCGCCCGGCTGGGCTGGGACCCCACCGGCCCGAGCCTGATCGAGGACCTGCGCAACATGGACTATTCGGCGATCTGAACGGTCCGATTACGGAAGTTGGCGCGGCCGGGGTTGCACCACTTCCGTCATCCCCGCGCAGGCGGGGATCCAGAGCCGCAGAGGACATCGCTTTGTTGCCCTGGATTCCCGCCTGCGCGGGGATGACGATAGCTAGTCCTCGCTCCGCCCCGCACCCTCCCGATCCCGCACATAATGATGCGCGAGCGGGAAGGGCGGCAGCCAGGCCTCGCGCCGCACCGTCCAATTCTCGTAGGTCGGTACGAACTGGTCCGGAGCGTCCAGTGCCCCCAGCATCACTTCGACCTCGTCGCCATGGCGGGCGAAGGTCGATGAGCCGCAGGCGGGGCAGAAATGGCGTCCCTGATAGGCGCGGGTCTCGCCGGTGATTGTCACCGCGCCCGCGGGGAAGATCGCCGCCGCGTAGAATGGTGCGCCGTGGTGCTTGCGGCAGTCCAGGCAGTGGCACAGCCCCACCCGCCAGGGTGCGCCCACCGCCTCGATCCGCACCGCGCCGCACAGGCACCCGCCGCTATGCCGTTCCATCCCGCATCTCCTCCGGACATTCCGGACGGGAAAGGATAGGCACCCGCCGGAAACCGGAAAACCCTTCAAACCGGCTTCGGGTTCGACTAGCGAACCCCCATGCGTATCCTGGTCGCGCTGCTCGCGCTCTTCCTCACCCCGCTGCTGATTGGCGCGGCCGCCCCGCAGGATCCCGGCACGATCCGCGTCCGCCTGGTCACCTCGGCGGGCAACATCGTCGTCGCGCTGGACGCCAGGCACGCGCCCAAGACGGTCGCCAATTTCATGGCCTATGTCGATGACGGCCGGCTGGAGAATACCGAGTTCTACCGCTCCGCCCGCCGCAAGGGCGCACCGAGCCAGGGCTTCGTCCAGGGCGGCATCGGCACCGATGCGCGGCGGATGCTGCCCTCGGTGCCGCTCGAATCGACCGAACAAACCGGACTCCACCACCTCGACGGCACGATCTCGATGGCGCACGGCCCCAACCCGGACGGCGCCAATTGCAACTTCTCGATCATGGTCGGCCCGAACCCCGGGCTCGATGCGCGCGGCCAGTTCCGCGGCTTCGCGGCGTTCGGCAAGGTGGTCTCGGGCATGGACGTGGTGAAGCGCATCCTCGCGCTTCCCACCGGCGGCGGCCGCGATGCGATGAAGGACCAGATGATCCTCCAGCCGGTCAAGATCCTCCGCGCCGAGCGCCTGGACGGCGTCGCCCGCCCGACCGGCCGCGTGAAGCCCTGGCTGATCGGGGTGCCCCAGTAACCGTCATCCCCGCGCGCAGGTCGTCATCCGGCGAAAGCCGGGATCTCGCGCGGCTCCTGTCCCGCGCCCCCGTCTGAGGCCGCGGCTTTCGCCGGGGTGACGATCTTCTTTCCTACACGCAAATGTTCCACTAATGTTCCTGCGTCCCGCAAGGGCCGCTCTTTGAACCGGTGAAGCAGCAGTGTGGACGTTGAACGTCCGAAGTGTCCGCTCGTGCACCCCTTCCGCTCTCCCACGAGCGTACGGAAGGGCAGCGCAGAAACGCCTCCAGGGCCTATACTCAGTATACATCCGCGTCCGAAGTGTCCGGAACGCGCGCCCAAAAGCAAAGGGCGCCTGAACCGTGGTTCAAGCGCCCCCCGCTGCGGCATCCAAAGGGAGGAAGGTGCCGCGAGCCGTGGTGGGTTCGGGTCAGGCCGCGTCGGCCTCGCGATGCGGGATCGTGCTCGGCTGCGCGCCGGCGTTCACCGCGATCTTCTTGGGCTTCATCGCCTCGGGCACTTCGCGGACCAGCTCGATCACGAGCAGCCCGTCGGCCAGGTCGGCATTCTCAACGCGGACGAAATCGGCCAGCTCGAAGCGGCGCTCGAAGCTGCGGGTGGCGATGCCCAGGTGCAGGTACGCGCCCTGGTTGTTCTCGTTCTCCTCGCGCTTCTTGCCGGCGACCAGCAGCAGGTTCTGCTGCGCGGTGATGTCGATCTCGTCGGCCTTGAAGCCGGCGACGGCGATCGTGATCCGGTAGCGGTCCTCGGCGACGCGCTCGAGGTTGAACGGGGGGTAATTCTCCGATGCCTGCTGGCGGGCACTGGCCTCGAGCAGGTCGAACAGCCGGTCGAACCCGATGGTCGAGCGGCGGAAGGGAGTGAAATCGAACTGGCGCATATCAAGACCTCCACAGGAAGCGAATTGACGGATTCCCCGGCGTCCGGACGGGCCCGCAACGCCGGCTCGCGGCCCATGTACGGCGCCGCGCCTGATGTAGATCGTGTTGGATTTTCCCCCTTTCAAGTGCGCCCAGGCGAGGCTCCGGCGCGCCGGTCAACGCCAGCTAGGCATGGCTAAACATCTCCTTCCTCGCTAATACCTACTAATCCAGTGGAGATTTAGCGCGACATCGCAAAGGGGACGATGATGAGCCTTGTTTCGCTATCACTGCTGCTTCTCACCAGTACCGCGCCGGCGCCCGCCGCACCCGTTCACGACGCGCCCGTCGCGGCGGCCGACGACCAGCAAAAGGCCCAGCCGGCACCCGCCGCGCAGGACGGCCCGGGCGAGATCGTCGTCACCGCCCGCCGCCGCGAGGAGCGGGCGCAGGACGTGCCGATCGCGATGTCGGTGATCGGCGGCTCGACGATCGAGAACAGCGGCAACACCAACCTCAACCGGCTCCAGACCCAGCTGCCCGCGGTGCAGTTCTACTCGAGCAACCCGCGCAATTCCGCCATTAATATCCGTGGCTTGGGCGCGCCGTTCGGCCTCACGAATGACGGCATCGAGCAGGGCGTCGGCTTCTATCTCGACCAGGTCTATATCGGCCGCATCGGCGCCTCGACGTTCGACTTCGTCGACGTCGAGCGGGTCGAGGTGCTGCGCGGCCCCCAGGGCACGCTCTACGGCAAGAACACCACCGCAGGCGCGATCAACATCACCACCCGGGCACCGAGCTTCACGCCCGAGTCCAAGATCGAGCTGAGCCTCGGCAACTACGACCTGATCTCGGCCAAGGCCTCGGTATCGGGGCCGCTCAGCGACAAGCTGGCGCTGCGCATCTCGAGCGCGGTCACCAGCCGGCGCGGCACCATCTACGACGTGCGCAGCGGCGAGGATCTCCACAAGCAGAGCACCAGCAGCTTCCGCGGCCAGCTGTTGTGGAAACCGAACGACGACATCGACATCACGCTGTCGGGCGACTGGAACCTGCAGAACCCGCTGTGCTGCGTGCAATATTATGCCCGGGTCGGCGCTACCCAGCGCCCGCTCGCCCGCCAATATGCAGTGCTGGCGACGGCGCTCGGCTATGCCCCGGCGAGCACCGATCCCTTCGATCGCCGCACCGATCTCGATGCCGACATCAACTCGCGCCAGGAGATTGGTGGCGCCGCGCTGGTCGCCAACTGGAACCTTGGCCCGGCAACGCTGACCTCGGTCAGCGCCTGGCGCTATTGGGACTGGCAGCCGAAGAACGACCGCGATTTCACCGGCCTGCCGATCACCACGGTTTCGCAGAACCCGTCGCAGCAGAAGCAGTTCAGCCAGGAGCTGCGCCTCAGCTCGAACGGCGACAATCGCCTCGCCTATACGCTCGGCGCCTTCTTCTTCCACCAGACGATCGATACCCAGGGCTCGCAGGTCCAGGGCGCGGCGGCGAGCCGTTGGCTGCTCTCGGGCGCCGATGCGCTCAACCCGAACGTGCTCAACGGGCTGACCTCGACCAACACGATCAACTTCGACAACACCAGCTTCGCGGTGTTCGGCAAGCTCAACTGGGAGCCGGCGGACGGCTTCCACATCCAGCCCGGCCTGCGGGTGAATTACGACAAGAAGTCAGGCTATTACGACTCGGTCGTCAGCATCCACAACGCGCAGTACAACTTCGTCGCGAGCGCCGATAACGTCGCGGCGCTGTTCGCCGCCACCTCGGGCGCGGCGCGGACGACCTTCCAGAACCAGATCAACACGCTGGCCCCGCAGCGCTACAGCCCGCGGTTCAGCGACTGGAACGTCTCGGGCGACCTCACCCTGTCGTACGACGTCTCGGGCGATGTTCACGCCTATGCCACCTATGCGCGCAGCTTCAAATCGGGCGGCATCAACCTTTCGGGCCTGCCGCTCAATTCGACCAGCACCGGCGTCGATCTCTCCACCCAGACGGTGAAGCCCGAGAAGGTCAACCATTTCGAGATCGGCCTGAAGACGCAGTTCCTCGGCCGCCGCCTGACCTTCAACACCGCCGGCTTCTGGACCGAGATCACCGATTACCAGGCAACGGTGAACAACAACGCGATCAACGTGATCCGCGGCTATCTCGCCAATGCCGGCAAGGTGCGGGTGCGCGGCTTCGAGTGGGACGCGTCGTTCCGCCCGAGCAAGCAGGCCAACCTCTATTTCAACGGCGCCTATACCGACGCGAAATATATCGACTTCAAGAACGCCCCGTGCCCGCCCGAGTTGAGCGGCGGCACCGCCACCGCGCCAGGGGGCGTCACCGATCCCGCTGGCACGCCGGGCGGTCGCAGCCCGGCCTATTGCGACATTTCGGGCCAGGTGCTGCCGGGCATCTCGAAATGGTCGTTGAGCTGGGGCGGGGAGGTGCGCCAGCCGGTCGGCGACGGCAGCGTCTACCTGGCCTATGACGGCAGTTGGCGCTCGAAATTCTCGTCCAACCCGTCGCCCTCGGCCTATACCTGGATCGACGCCTATTCGCTGTCGAACGTCCGCCTCGGCTGGCGACGCGCGGACCTCAACATCTATGGCTGGGTCCGCAACGTGTTCGACAAGCATTATTTCGAGCTGCTCTCGGTCCAGTCGGGCAGCACCGGGCTGATCGTCGGCCAGCCGGGCGATCCTCGGACCTACGGACTGACGATCAGCAAGAGCTTCTGAGCTTCACGGTCTGACCTCCTGCCATGGCCGGGGGAGGTTAGGGGAAGGGAGGCGGCGCCCGCACCGCCTCCCTTCTTTTTACGTGGCCCGCCTGCTATTGCAGCGCGCCCTTGTCGAAGGTGACGATCGCCATCGCGCCGCCTACCGCATAGCCGCTGGCGAGCGGTGCGATCGAGATGCGCGCGCCGATCTCCTCCGCGCCGCCGGACAGCAAGCGCGCCTCGAACGCCTCGGCGCCGGCGCGGCCGCTCAGCACCCTTTCGATCGCCTCGCGCGCAATGGTACGGTCGTGCACCGCGAGCAGATCGACGAAGCGCAGGCCGAGGATGCGCTCGCGCGTCAGCCCCACCCGGGCCGCGAATTCGGGCTCGACCGCCGTCACGGTCCCACGCACGGTGAGCCGCAGCACTTCGATCCGGCCATGCGCCTGGCGTGCCTTCTCCAGCGCGGCCTGCTCGGCGAGCCGGGCTTCCTCGTCGCCGTCATAGCTGACCCGCAGCAGCAGCGCGACGCCGTCCACCCAGGGAAAGGCGCGCACCCGCAGCCGCGTTCCGGTCTCTTCGCCAAGCAGCAGGTCGAACTGCGCCTGCTCGCCGGTGCGCAACACATGGCGCAGGCTGGCGAGCATCGTGACGTGGGTGGCGCTGGGCAGCACATCGGCGATCGTCTTGCCGATCAGCGTCGCCGCCGCGCGCCCGAGGATCAGCGCCGCGGCGCTCGATGAGTCGGTGATCCGGAGCTCGGGGTCGGTGATGAGCAGGCCGCCGTCCATATGCTCGACCAAGAACTGATATTCGAGCTCTCGCCGCGCGCTCTCGCCCTCGCTGATCGAGCGCTCCGCATCCCAGTTCTCCGCCGCGAGCAGCACATAGCGCGGGCGGCCGTGATAGGTGATGGTGACGGGACCGTGCATGGCCCGATCCTGCCAATAGGCAAAATTCCGGGTAAGTTCAGCCGATGAAACCGTCTGTTCTGAGGAGCGCTGCATGGTCAAAATCCTCAATTCTATTTTGATTCATCGCCACGTTTTGGGTTCGGGGTAATAATCATTTGAATTCCGGAAATTGCTCAATTTCGAACGGAATCGAGCGATATCACGAGGTTGATGCAAATCAAGGGCAGCTTGATCGAGAATGGCGGCTTAAATCAATGACATCATCAAGGGGAGGGTGTTATGCACCGCGCCAGCGACGCCTCGCGTCGGCACGTGTTTCTTGTAAAATGCGCGAACATACTTGTGCTGGCTACGACGCGTCTGGGACATGGCCTCTGGCGAAGGCTGGCACGTGTTCGGATTTTTCCTGGCTGAGTGTCGCACTGAAAGCGGCCGAAAACGGCAAACGCCCGGACCGTTTCCGATCCGGGCGCCTGCGTGACGAATGCTCGTCAGCCCCCTTTGTCAGGCCCAGCCCACACACTCGTACTTGCCTACGAGCGGGGCTTGGAGCCTCCCCGAACCACGGCCTTTCGCCTGCGCTTCGACGAGGGTTTTGCTAGGCGCGAGAGCCGGGTTTGTCACTGGCATTACAAAGGGTAGGCGCAGATTGGTGTCACCCTGTGATGAATCGGCAACATAGCGGTTCCCAGTAGGAATTCGCCGCCATCTGGCCTAGATCGGACGCAGACCTGTCCCCTGGGCGAGTATCAAGACCCGCATGTTGTTGATTTCACGCTACGAGCGGATGATCGCCCGCCGTTATCTGCTGCCAGGGCGCAGCGAGGCGTTCATCGCCGTCGTCGCCGGGTTCAGCCTGGTCGCGGTCATGCTCGGCGTCGCGGCGCTGATCGTGGTGATGAGCGTCATGAACGGCTTCCGCGCCGAACTGTTCGACAAGATCACTGGGCTGAACGGCCATGCCGTGGTCCAGGGCTATGGCGGCCAGCTGCGCAACTGGCGCGAAGTGCTGGAAGAAGCGAAGAAGACGCCGGGGGTCACCAGCGCCACGCCGCTGATCGAGCAGCCGCTCTTTGCCACCTTCAATGGTCGCGCCGAGTTCATTCAGCTGCGTGGCATGCGGATGGAGGATATCCGCGACAACCAGACGCTGAAGGGCAAGGAAGTCGTCGGTTCGCTCTCCAGCCTGAAGCCGGGCGGCGAGCAGGTCGCGATCGGCTCGCGGCTGGCGGAGTCGCTCGGTGCCACGGTGGGCAGCGAGATCTCGATCTTCAATCCCGCAGGCGCCGCGACGCCCTTCGGCACGATGCCGCGCATCGTGAAGTACAAGGTCGCTGCGATCTTCGAGGTCGGCGTCTACGACTATGACAAGGTCTTCGCGATCATGCCGATTGAGGACGCGCAGACGCTGCTGCTGCTCGGTGACGGCGTGTCGATGATCGAGCTCGAGACCACCGATCCTGACAAGGTGTCGGACATCCTGCAGCCGCTCAACGAGAAGGTCAGCAGCGTCGGTCAGATCGTCGATTGGCGGATGATGAACTCCGAGTTGTTCGAAGCGCTGGCGGTCGATCGCACCGTCTCCTTCACCATCCTGTCGATCATCCTGGTAGTCGCGGCCTTCAACATCGTCTCCTCGCTGATCATGCTGGTGCGCGCCAAGACGCGTGACATCGCGGTGCTGCGCACGATGGGCGCGACGCGCGGCGGGCTGATGCGGATCTTCGTCACCGTGGGCACGATCATTGGCGCGCTGGGCGTCGCCGCGGGCGGCGTGCTCGGCTTCCTGTTCATCACGTTCCGCGAAGCGGTCGTGAAGTTCATCGGGCTGGTGACGGGGCAGAATATCTGGGATCCCTCGATGCGTTTCCTCACCGAGCTGCCCGCCAAGACCGATCCGCTCCAGACGATCGGCATCTGCGCGATGGCGCTGATCTTCTGCTTCCTCGCGACGCTCTATCCGGCCTGGAAGGCGGCGAGTACCGATCCCGTGCAGGTGCTGCGCTATGAGTAACCTCGAAGAGCGCGTTGTGAACGGCGCCGGGCCTGTCCTCCAGACCCGCGACCTCAAGCGCAGCTTCAGCCAGGGCGGCGAGACGATCGAGGTGCTGCGCGGGGTCAATCTCGATGTGCAGCCGGGCGAGATCGTCGCGCTGCTCGGCCCCTCCGGTTCGGGCAAGTCCACCCTGCTCCAGGCAGTGGGTCTGCTCGAAGGCGGGTTCGAGGGCTCGATCCTGATCGCCGGCAAGGAAGCCGCCCGGCTCGACAGCCCGGGCCGCACCGCGGTGCGCCGCGATCACCTGGGCTTCGTCTACCAGTTCCACCACCTGCTGCCGGACTTCAACGCGCTCGAGAATGTCGTGCTGCCGCAGATGATCCACGGATCGCTGCGCGCCGATGCCGACAGGCGCGCCGCCGAACTGCTCACGGCGCTCGGACTTGGCCACCGGCTGACACATCGGCCGAGCCAGCTCTCGGGCGGCGAGCAGCAGCGCGTTGCTGTTGCTCGTGCGCTCGCCAACAAGCCGGCCCTGGTGCTGGCCGACGAGCCGACCGGCAATCTCGACGAGCTGACCTCGGACAAGGTGCTCGCGGAGTTCCTTGGCCTGGTGCGTACCCAGGGCTCGTCCGCGCTGATCGCCACGCACAACGAGCGGCTCGCCGCGCGGATGGACCGGGTGGTGCGGCTGCACGACGGGCATCTGGAGTGAGCGCCTGGCGCGAGGTGCCGGTCCTCGCGGGCCGTCACGTCACGCTGCGCCCGATGGTTCGCGCGGATCGCGCGGGATTGCTCGCGGCCTTCGAGGGGCTCCACCAGCTCTTTCACACCACCGTGCCCGATGACACGAGCATCGATGCCTGGATGGACCGGATCGAGAGCGACGTGGCGGCGGGGCGGTCCTTGCCCTTCACCGTGCTTGACGCCACCGGGCGCATCTCGGGCGCCACGCGCTTCATGCGGATGAGCTCGCAGCATCGCCGGATCGAGATCGGCGGTACCCTCTATTTCCCGCGTGTCCAGCGCACCGGGCTCAACACCGAGGCCAAGTACATGCTGCTCCGCCACGCCTTCGAGGTGCTGGAGGTGAACTGCGTGCAGATCCGCACCGATTTCCTCAACCACGCCTCGCGCAAGGCGATCGAGCGGCTCGGCGCGCGGATGGACGGCGTGCTGCGCGGCCATCTGATCCTCAAGGGTCATCTGCGCGACAGCGTCGTCTATTCGATCCTCGCGCACGAATGGCCCGGTGTCCGCCGCAATATCGAGCTGCTGATGGCGCATTACGAAGGAGAGCCGGCATGACTGCGATCACCGATATTCCGGTCGCAAAGGCGGATGGCGAGACGACGACGCTCACCGAGCACGTCGGCGAGGTGCTGCTGATCGTCAACACCGCTTCAAAATGCGGCTTCACCCCGCAATATGCCGGCCTCGAGGCGCTGTACCGAAAGTACAAGGATCGCGGCTTCGCGGTGCTCGCCTTCCCCTGTAACCAGTTCGGCGCGCAGGAGCCGGGCGACGCCGCCGAGATCGCGAATTTCTGCACGCTCAGCTACGATGTGACCTTTCCGGTCTACGCCAAGATCGATGTGAATGGCGACAATGCCGCGCCGCTGTTCGAAGCGCTGAAAAAGGCGGCGCCGGGCGTGCTGGGATCCAAGGGGATCAAGTGGAACTTCACCAAGTTCCTGGTCGATCGCAGCGGCAACAAGGTCGAGCGCTTCGCGCCGACGACTAGCCCCGACGCGATCGGACCCAAGATCGAGAAGCTGCTGTAAGCCGCCCCGGTGCGGGGAGCAGCCGCACCGGCGCCGGTATCGGACGGGCAGGGCGACGCAACCCGTCGAAGATGCTCGCCATCACGAAGCGGCCGGTGAGGCCGAGCAGCATCGGCACGCCAGCCCGGCCCGGACGCGCGCGGCGTTGTCCGCTCTCCGGCGATGCGCGATGGCGGCGAGGGGCGGGGGCAAGCGTCATCCGCTCGGCTACCGCCGCGGCGCTGTCACCATGGTCGCGGCGGCGCCACATCACCTTGTGCCCGCTCGGGACTTCCTGCCAGTCCTCGGCGCCGATCGCGCGTAGCAGATCGTCGCCGCAGCGGACGCAGAGCGCGAACTCGGTCTCGCCGTTGCGATAATGGGTCGGCATTGCGGCATGGCCGAGAAGCCGGCAGCGCAGCGTGCCCATCAGCGGCGGACCGGGCGGGCGCGGCGCGAGCCGGCGCGGGGGGCGTGACGGTGCGTCACCTGCCAACTGGCGAGATCGCGGAAACGGCCATCGGTATGCGCCACGGCGAGCTGCGGATTCCAGATCTCGAAGCGGTCGCCCGCGCCAACGACCAGCGCGACGCTCTCGATTCTGCCGAGATGGCGCATCACGGCGGGGAGCAGCAGCCCGCGTTCGCTGCGCGGGGCGAGCTCGACGATGCCGAACAGCCGGCGCATCCGCTCCTGGTGCAGGCGCGCATCGCGCCCGGCATCCTCATCGGCCAGGCGCCAGCGCTCGGTGCGGGTGCGGATCTCGCTGAGATGCGATTTCGCATAGCCGACCAGGCACTGGTCGCGCTCATGCGTGGAAAGGAAGACGGGTTCGTCGGCGGAAGGGAGCCCCAATGCCCGGGCGGCGGTGTCCCCCAGCAGGACGTTGCCATCGGCATCGACTTCGCAAAGCGTGCACCCGAGATACAAGGAACTCATTTTACCCCTTCCAACGCAACGAGTTACTCGAACTGTCCACAAACTTATCCACAGGGTTAACGCACATCAACCAAAATATGCGGGATGAATGGTTTCTTTGACAGGATGAGGCGCGCGATCCGGCGTGCAGACGCGGTCCGTTAAATCAACATTCATCGCATAACCGCCATCCGCGACGGGGATCGGCTTGAATGGCGCGTGACGGGCAATTAGAGGTGCCCCGAAAGCCCCCCGCTCTTTCCCCGTTTATGGAGAGTTTCGCATGAACTTCGCTTCCAAGCTCGCGCTGGCCGCCGTGCTGTCGCTGGGCACCACTGCGCTTACCGTGGCACCTGCCGCCGCGCAGAAGAAGAAGGACGACAAGGCCGCTGCGCAGGATCCCAATCAGCTCAAGGTGAGCGATGAGTTCCGAAAGCCCGCCGCCGCCGCCGAGGCGGCCGTGAAGGCCAAGGACTGGGCAACCGCCGAGCCGCAGATCGTTGCCGCCGAAGCGGCTGCCAAGAACGACGACGAGAAGTTCTTCGCCGCGTCGCTGCGCTTCCAGCTCGAGCTGAACAAGGGCAACGAAGCCGGCCAGATCGGGCCGCTTCAGGTGCTCGCCGCCAGCCCGCGCACCAAGCCGGAAGCCGTCGGGCCTTATAATGCGCGCTTGAACTTCCTGATGGGCAAGAATGCCAACGCCGCGAAGAAGTATCCCGAGGTCATCACCTACATGACCAAGGCGCGTGAGCTCGGCGAGAAGAACGTCGATATCTCGCTGATGATGGCCAATGCCTATGCCGCGACGGGCAAGAATGTCGAGGCTGCCGCCGAGGCGCGCAACTCGATCGAGTTCGTCAAGGCGATGGGCCAGAAGGCGCCGGAAGCCTGGTATCAGTTCGCCATCCCGAAGGTGACCGCGTCGGGCAACCGCGAGGCGGCCTATGACTGGCTCGCTTATTACCTGAAGGACTATCCAACGGTGAAGAACTGGCGCTGGGCGATCGAAGTGCTCGGCCAGGGTGCGAAGGGCACCGATCGCGCCGCGAAGATCGAGCGCATCGACCTGTATCGCCTGCGCCGCATCACCAACTCGCTGGCCGATCGTGGCGATTATTCGGACTATGCCTACACTGCCCAGTCCTCGGGCCTGCCCTGGGAAGCGATCTCGGCAATCGACGAGGGTCGCAAGAGCGGCAAGCTCCCGACCACCGATGCGGACGCCAACCGCACCTACGCCGCGGCCCAGGCCGGCGTGAAGAGCAGCCCGTCGCTCGACGCGCTCGCCAAGCAGGGCGGCGCGGGCAATGCCGATGCACTGCTGGCCGCTGGCGACAATGAAAACGCGCTCAAGCTCTATGACGCGGCGCTCGCCAAGGGCGGCGACGCCAATGAGATCAACCTGCACCGCGGCATTGCGCTCCAGCGCCTTGGCCGCAAGGACGAAGCGAAGACGGCGTTCCAGGCGGTGAAGACCGGCCCGTACGTCAATGTTGCACTGCTCTGGCAGGTCTCGCTCGACACGCCGCCGCTCAGCTGAGCGCGGCCTCGGGCCTGAAAAAGAAAGGGGCGGCTTTCGGGCCGCCCCTTTCGTTTCCCGAGATACCGTGGGTCAGGCGACCGGCACGCCGGGCAATGCCTTGGACGTGCGGATGGTGAGTGATGTCTTCACATGCTCGACATTCGGCGCCGGCGTGAGGCGCGTCGTCAGGATGTGCTGGAAGCTCTGCAGGTCGGGCGCGACGATCTTCAGGATGAAATCGATCTCGCCGTTGAGCATGTGGCATTCGCGAACCTCGGGGATCTCGGCCATCATCTGCTCGAAGGCGCGGAGATCGGATTCGGCCTGGCTCTTCAGGCTGACCATCGCGAACACGGTGAGGTTGTAGCCGAGCGCAGCGGGATCGAGCGCGGCGTGATAGCCGGTGATCGCGCCTTGTTGCTCGAGCGCGCGCACGCGGCGCAGGCAAGGCGGCGCGGTCAATCCAACACGTTCGGCAAGCTCGACATTGGTCATGCGGCCATTATCCTGCAACAGGCCGAGGATCCGGACGTCGATGTCGTCGAATCGCATTTATGTTCCTTCTTTCTTTTGATTCGTTTCCGTGTGTTGCGTTTAGACATAATATTATTACGCCGCAACGCAATTGTCCCACAATGCGACGTGCCGAAATGGACGGTTCCGAACAGGCGTTTGGCGGGTTAAGGATTCGTTACGGCGCGCGTTGCAGCGTCGGGTAAAGGGTGGGCACGCGTTGCGCTTCGACGATACATTGGAGACCGTGCTCACCTCGGATCTGAGTACGCCTTACGGCGTCCAGTCCGCATGGCGACAGCTGGTCGACCTGATCGGGCGACGTCGCGCGGTTGCCGGCGCCCGGGCAATGGGCGTGCTCCGCTCGATCCGCGATTCCGTGCCGCTGCCAGTCCGTGCAGCCAGTGCCCGTGCGCTCGAATTTGCCGATCCGCCGCCGCCGCTCGTCCGCCTGTTCGCGCTCGATGAGCTTCAGGTCGCGCTGCCGGTTCTGCGCAGCGCGCGGATGAACTCCGCCGAATGGATCCAGCTGCTTCCCGAGCTTGCGCCAGCGGGCCGCGCGGTGTTGCGCAATCGCCGTGACCTGAGCCCGGTGGTACGCCGCGCGCTGGAAAGCTTCGGACGGATCGATTTCGTGCTGCCTGACGAGACAGTGAAGGAAGCCGTGCAGGCGATCGCGCCGGAAGCGGTGGCTGAGGAAGCCGTCGAGGCAGTCGCCATCGACTGGTCCGAAGTCGTCGCCGCGCATCCTGCCGAGGTTGCCGACGCCCCCGTCGAGATCGAACCGGAACCCGAACCGCAGGCGCTGCCGGAACCCGAGCCAGTTGCGGCGCAAGCGCCAGAACCCGAACCCGAACCCGTCGACGCTGAGCCGGGCGAGGCACCTATTCGCTATTGGAGCGCAACGCTGCCGGCGCGGCAGCCGACGCACGAGGCGAGCCTCTCGACGCTGCTCGCGCGGCTGCCCGAGCCGGGCGAACGCATCGCGCCCGCGCCTCTGGCAGATCCCCCGGCGGAAGCGCCTCCCGTCCCCATCGCTGCTGCGCAGGACGCAGAGGATCTCTCCTTCATCGCCCTCGCGGGCTTGGCGCCCTCGATTGCGCAAGCTAGTGAAGCGCCGCAAAATCCGATCCACCCGGTCCAATCCGGGACAGGCGAGTCACTCGTTTCCGCCGAAGCGATTGCACCGCCCGAACCCGCGGCGCAGGGTCCGGCGATGGATTACAGGGACGGCCTGGCTGCAGAAGTGCGGCAGATCGCGGCAGAAGCCGCGGGGGACGATGACGGCACTTTCGAGATCGCCGACGTCGTGGCCCGGATCGATGCGTTCTGGCGTCACCGCGAGGAAGCCGGGCCCGCCGAGCTGCCGGCGCCGCGCGTCGCCGACGAATTCCGCTTCGAGACCGATGCCAAGGGCATGATCCGCTGGGTCGACGGCGTCAGCCGCGCGCCGCTGGTCGGCGTTTCGCTCGACAGCCAGGCCGCGCCGGGCGTGCCGGACAGTTCGCGCGTCGATGGCATCGCCGCCGGCGCGTTCCGCCGCCGCGCCGGCTTCTCCAACGCCCGCTTGGCTGTGGAAGGCGAATCGGATGCCGCGGGCGACTGGCTGATCTCGGCGATTCCGGTCTTCGACCCGAGCAATGGCCGGTTCACCGGCTATCGCGGCACGGCGCGCCGCCCGCGCATCGACGAGCGCGCCGAACCGGTGCGCACCGCCACCGCGGCGATGCCCGCCGATTCGCTGCGCCAGCTCGTCCATGAGCTGCGCACGCCGACCAACGCGATCGCCGGCTTCGCCGAGATGATCGAGGCGCAGATGCTCGGCCCGGTCGGCGATGCCTATCGCGACCGCGCCCAGGTGATCCGCGCCCAGGCACGCGAGTTGCTCGGCGCGATCGACGATATCGACCTTGCCGCGCGGATCGACAGCGCTGCGCTCTCGCTGGTGCCCGGCCGGATCGCGTTGCGCCCGGTGCTCGCGATGATAGTCGACGATCTCGCGCCGCTCTCGGAGCTGCGTGGCTCGGTGATCGCGCTGCCGATCGCGGACCTCTCGGTCACCGGTGATCGCCGCGCGGTCGAGCGGCTGCTCGCGCGCCTGCTCGCCACGCTCGTCTCGGCGAGCGGGCAGGGCGAGCGGATCGGCGTGCACATGGCATCCGAAGGCACCGACCAGGTGGCGATCACGATCGATCGCCCGCAGGCGCTTGCCGACTATCCCGGCGATTCGGTGCTCGACATCGACGACGAGCATGAGGACGCGACGCTGCTCGGCACGGGCTTCGCGCTGCGCTTGGCGCGCAATCTCGCGCGCGAGCTGGGCGGCGCGCTGGTGATCGGGCGGGAAAGCTTGACTTTGCGGCTCCCGGCCGCCGTAAACGAGCAGGTGGGCCAGGCACATCTGAACTGAAGTGGGGAACGGGGCACCCGATCGCGATGCACGTCGCGGCGGCTACCGCGTGCCCGCGCCCGGTCCCGATTCCCTTGTCCGGTGGCCCGATACGTTCGGCACGCGCTTCACGGTCTTCGTCGACACCGAGGAAGAGTTCGACTGGAGCGCACCGCTCCGGGCGGATGCCGACGGCACCAGCCACATGGCCGCGCTGCCGCCGGTGCACGCGCGCTTCGCCGCGGCCGGCGTGCCGCTTACCTATCTCGTCGACTATCCGGTCGTGTCCTCGCCAAGCGCGGTCGAGATCCTGCGCGCGTTGATCGCGGATGGCCGCTCGGCGGTAGGCACGCAGCTCCATCCCTGGGTCAACCCGCCCTTCGAAGAGGAGGTGACCGGGTTCAACAGCTTCACCGCCAATCTTCCGCTCGAGCTGCAGCGGGCCAAGTTGGTCGCGCTGACCGAGCGGCTCACCCAGGCGTTCGGCAAGCGTCCGCTCGTCTACCGCGCCGGTCGCTATGGGATCGGGCCGGAGACGCCGGCGCTGCTCGCCGAACTGGGCTACCGGATCGATAGCTCGATGCGTTCGGGCTATTGCTATGCCGATGAGGGCGGCCCCGATTTCGTCGCGGTGCCCAATCACGCCTTCCGCCTCGGCCCGGTGGTCGAGATACCGTTCACCACCGTCTTCACCGGCCGGATGCGCAGCGGTGGCGCCGGGCTGCACCGCCGGCTGGGCCGCTTTCCCCGGGGCATCGGCATCGCCGCGCGGCTGGGCCTTTTGTCGCGCGTCTCGCTGACCCCCGAGGACATGCCGCTGCACGAAGCCAAGGAGGCGATCCGCGTCGCCGTCGGCGAGGGGCTGCGGCTGCTCAACTTCGCCTTCCATTCGCCCTCGGTCGAGCCCGGTCACACGCCCTATGTGCGCACTGCGGCGGACCTGGCGGCGTTCCTGCACTGGTGGGATGCGGTGCTGGCGCTGCTCGACCAGCTGGGCGTTCGCGCCGCTTCGGTGGACGAGATCGTCGCAGCGGCTTGCGGCCCGGCCTGACCTTCCGCTAGGGCCGGGTTGCTGGGGGCCTGTAGCTCAATTGGTTAGAGCTGGCCGCTCATAACGGCTAGGTTGCGGGTTCAAGTCCTGCCGGGCCCACCAGCAACACTTGTGTGTCCCACGCTTTGCGCCTAGGGCCGCAATCCGCGTCGGGGAGTGGCGCAGTCCGGTAGCGCGCCTGCTTTGGGAGCAGGATGTCGCAGGTTCGAATCCTGTCTCCCCGACCACTTTCCCATTCAGTCGAGAAAGCGGATCGCCGCGCCCTCCGCGTCGCGCGTGATGCGGACGCGGACGTCGTAGAGCTCGGCCAGCATCGCCTCGGTCATCACCTGGTTGACCGGCCCGGCGCCGAGCAGCTTGCCGTCGCGAACCGCCACGATCTCGTCGGCGAAGCGTAGCGCCAGGTCGAGGTCGTGGATCGCCACCACCACCGTGCGCCCGGCATCTGCGTGGGCACGCAGGCGGCGGGCGGCGTCGATGCTGTGGCGCGGGTCCAGCTCCGAGGTCGGTTCGTCCACGATCAGGAGCTCGGGATCGCCGACGATCGCACGGGCGAGCATCACCCGGGCCAACTCCCCGCCCGAGAGTGTCGTCGCCTGGCGGTGGCGCAGCGCCGTGATGTCGCACGCCTCCAACGCCCGCTCGACCGCCGGCTGCAGTGCCGCGGGGATGCCACCGAACACCGGAAGTTGCGGGAGCAGGCCCAGCGCCACTACGCGCTCCACGCTGATCGGCCAGTCGATCGCGGCGTTTTGCGGCAGATAGGCGCGACGGCTCGCCAGTGCCTTGCGGCTGAGCGTGGCGATATCGGTATCGCCCAGCCGCACCGTTCCCGCATCGGGCTTCAGCAAGCCGACTGCGAGCTGGAGCAAGGTGCTCTTGCCCGCACCGTTCGGGCCGATCACTGCGGTCAGCTTGCCCGCCGCGAAACTGGCGTCGATCCCGTCGAGGATCGGCCGGCCGTCGCGCACGACCGAGACATTCTCGAAGTGAAGCGCGCTCATGCGGTCCTCCCGCGGACATGCAGCACCAGCCACAGGAAGAAGGGCGCACCGACGAGCGAGATGAACACCCCGAGCTGGATCGGCGGTCCGATATGGATCAGGCGCGTGCAGATATCGGCGACGACCACCAGGATCGCGCCGGCAATCCCGGCGGGGACCAAAGTCGCCGCCGGGCGATAGCCGACCAGCGGGCGCACGAGGTGGGGGGCTAGCAGCCCGACGAAGCTGACCGCCCCGGTCACTGCGGTGGCCGCGCCGACCCCAAACGCCGTGCCGACCAGCGTGAGCAGCCTTACCCGGCCGATATCGACGCCGAGGCTCTCCGCCTGCACTTCGCCCAGCGCCATCGCATCGAGCGCGCGGCCGGTGAACAGCAGCACCGAGCCGCCGAACAGGATGAAGGGCGCGGCGAGCTGGACATGGTCCCAGCTGCGATCCTGCAGCGAGCCCATCAGCCAGGTGGTCATCTCATAGGCCGCATAGGGATTGGGCGCGAGGTTGAGCGCGAGATAGACGCCGGCAAAGGCGATGCTCGAGATCGCCGTGCCCGCCAAGATCAGCGAGAGCGTGCCGCCCCCGCGCGCCAGCGCGAATGCGATGCCCGCGGTGATCATCGCCCCGATCAGGGCGAAGATCGGCGAAGCAAGCGCGAAGCTGGCGGTGAAGCCGAAATAGATCGCGATCACCGCGCCCAGGCTGGCACCGCCGGCGACCCCGAGAAGCCCCGGCTCGGCGAGCGGATTGCGCAGCAGCCCCTGGAGCACCGCGCCGGCAAGGCCGAGGATCGCGCCGATCAGGATGCCGAGCGCGAGCCGGGGCAGGCGGATCTCGGTCAGCACCATCCCGGCAAGGCTCGGGTGAGGATCGGCAAGGCCGGCGAACAGCTCGCCCGGGGTGAGCCAGACGGTGCCGCAGATCAGCGATAGCAGCGAGGCGATCAGCAGCACCGCTAGCAGCGCCGGGATGAGCCAGCGATTCATTGCCGTGCTCCTGCAAAGGGAAGGGGAGTGTTCGCGCGTGCGGCGGCGATCTTAAGCTGTTCGCGGAGCAGCCGAACGGCCTCCGCGATGCGCGGCGTGCCGCAGACATAATAGGCCTGGGGGATGTTCAGCATGCGCCCCTGGCTCGACCAGAAGCGGCGAACGACGCGGTGCGCCTCGACATCGTCGCCCAGGCTCGGCTTGGGCACGCCGGGCGCGCCCTGGACCAGCAGCGGGGGAGCGGCCTCGAGCAGCACTTCGGCATCGGGCCGTCCATAGTTGGAGGCGGGCGGATCGGCCGCGACATTATGGGCGCCCGCCGCTTCGAAGATCGCGCCCGGCAGCGTGCCGGCGCCGCTGCCAAAGCCGAACCGGTCCCAGGCGGCGATGCGATAAGTGGCATGCGGCGCACGGGCAAGCGCGGCGAGTTTTGCGTCCATCTCGGCGATCAGCGCCTCGCCCCGCGCGACCTCGCCCACGGCGGCGGCAACCTGGCGGGTCATGCTGCGGATATCGTCGAAGCTGTTCGCTGCGCCGACTTCGATCATCGGATAGTTCAGCCGCTTGAGCATGCTGCGCACCGCTGGTGTGGAGAAGGGGCTGGCGATCACGAGGTCGGGCTTCTGGCGGACCACTTCCTCGGCGAGGCCGTGGTTGATCGCCACGCGTTTCGCCTCGGCCGCCATCAGCGAATCGCCCGGATCGAGCGACAGCATGGTCACCGATGCGATGCGCTCGGGCGGCAGCAGCTCGAGCACGAGCTGATCGGTGCAGGTATTGAGCGACATCACCCGCATCGGCTTGCGCAGCGGGGCAGTGCCGTTCGCCGGCCGCTCCGCGCTGCCGGTCGAAACCGGCAGCGCGGCGGCTAGCAGCCCGAGAGCCAGGCCGAGGCTACGCATCAGAAGGCAAGGCGCACGCCGCCATAGCCGGCGAGGCCCGGCGTCGCGTTGCCGAACACTTCCTCATACTTCACGTCGAACAGGTTCTCGACACGGCCGAACACCGAGACGCCCTTGATCACCTGATATTGCGCGCCAAGGTTCACCAGCGTGTACGGCTTGAGCGAGACGCGCACGGGCACGAAGCTCGGATCGGTATAGGCCAGATCGTCCATGCGGCCGTTGTAGCGTACGGTCAGCGTTCCCGAGAAGCGCTGGTCCTTGCTGAACAGCGTTGCGTTGAAGCTGGCGATGTCGCCCGGGCGGCGCACTTCGGTCACGCCGTCCTCGGTTGCCTCGAGATGCGTGTAGGCCGCATCGATCCGCACCTGCGCGATCGGCTGGAGCGTGGCGAACACCTCGAGACCGTGCTGCTTCGAATCCGTAGCGCGGTTGCCCGGCGTGGCGACAAAGTTCGGCGCCGGATAGGTGGTGTAGATCTCGTCCTTCAGCGTCGAATCGAACCGGGTCGCGCCGATCGTCGCCTTGCCATCCAGGAAGCGCTGGTCGATGCCGGCTTCCCAGCCTTCCGACTTTTCCGGCTTCAGGTTCGGGTTGCCGATATACTTGCCGTCCGCATAGCCGAACAGCTCGTAATAGAGCGGGTTCTTTACGCCGGTGCCGTAGGCGGCATGGACGTGCGTGTCGGTGGGCAGGCGGTAGCCGGCCTGGACGCGCCAGGTCGTCGTGTCGGCGAAGCGGTTGTTGTCGTCGTGGCGCACCGAAGCGCCGCCGGTGAAGCCGCCCGCGGTCAGCTCATATTCGGCGACCAGGCCGAGATTGTCGGTGCTGCGCTCGCCGGTGAACACATAGGGCGAGGGCGGCGAGGTGTTCTGGAACTGCTCGCGTTCCCAGTCGACCGCGGCGGTCAGCCGGTGGCGGATCGCGTCGGTGCCGAAGCGGAAGCTCGAGACGAACGAGCCCTTGTAGCGCTGGCCCTTGTCGCCATAGGCATAGCCGAACCCGTCATAATTCTTGCGGGTGGTGTCGGAGAACTGGCCCGAGACCGTGTTGGTCCAGCGGCCGTCGAGCGCGGTCAGCTCGGCGCTGAGCAGGCCGTAGAACGCTTCGTTGGTGAAATGCACGCCGGGGCTGTCGATCGTGTAGCCGAAGGTCGGGCTCGCCGGGTTGCTGTCGGTGTCGTTGGTCTCGGCGTCGGTGTAGCTGTAGCGCAGCACGCCGCTGAGCTTGAAATTCTCCGCAGCCTGCCAGTTCACCTTGGCGGTTGCGCCGACATTGTCCGAGCCGACATTGCGGCTGCCGCCGCGCGCGGTGGCATAGCCATCGGTGTGGTACCAGTTGCCCGACACCGCATAGTCGAACGCACCCGAAGCGCCGGCGGCACGGGCAGCGGTGCTGACGGTGCCGAACGAGCCGCCCTCGGCGCGCGCGCTGAACCCGGGGGCCTCGCGGCCCGAGAGCGTGATATAGTTGATCACGCCGCCGATCGCGTCCGAGCCATAGAGCGAGCTCTGCTGGCCGCGCAGCACTTCGATGCGCGCCGACGGATCGGCGATCAGCGTGCCGAAGTCATATTCGCCGTTATAGGGATCGGCGGCCTCGATGCCGTCGATCAGGACTAGCACATGGTTGCCTTCGGTGCCGCGGATGCGGATCTGGGTCTGGCTGCCGACCGCGCCGGTGCGGCTGACGGCGATGCCGGGCACGTCGCGCAGCACGTCGGAGACGATGCGGATCTGGCGCTGATCGAGCTGCTGCGCGTCGATAACGGTTGCCGATGCCGGCAGGTTCTCGAGCGGGATGCCTTCGCCCGAGCGCGACGCCGTGACGACGATCTTGTCCTGAGCGTCCTTGTCGGGCGCATTGTCGGTCTGGGCGAGTGCCGGCGTCGCCACGGCGATCGCGAGCAGGGAAGCGAAACTGGTCTTCAACATGGGTAATCCCCCCGCGCCTGTGCAACGAGGGCCGGGGCCTGCCGCGCGCTGCTGCGAACGACCGATACGAGCAACGGCGGGCGCTTGGTCGCCTGTCGCACGCACCGAAGCGGCCCCAGCCGCTTGGTCGTCGCTCAGACGGAGAGATACCGTGCCGTGACCATCCCCTGGGTCAGGGCAAGAGCGACCAAGCGCCGGCAGGTCTCCTGGCTCGCGGGTCATCGCTTGATGCACGGCCTTCCCAGACAAGCTCGTCCAGTGGCTGCCCCTTCGAGCGAAGGGGCCTGTGCATCGCGCTCACCGCTTACAGTTGCAGGGACAGCCGCGGATTTGAGTGGCAAGCCACTCGCACCGCATTCCCATATTAAGCCCCATTCGGGGCACCGGCGCGATCATGAGCCCCGGATGTCTCCCGGAGTTCGCGAGCGCCCATAGGGGCATTCGCGGGCCTTGCCAATCGCGCAGTTCAGGCGGTGGCGGGAATATCCCCGGTCCTGCCGTCGAGCGCGCGCCGCAGCGCGTCGCGGTCGAGCCGGCCTTCCCAGCGCGCCACGACGATCGTCGCGACGGCGTTGCCGACGAAGTTGGTCAGGCTGCGGCACTCGCTCATGAAGCGGTCGACGCCCAGGACAAGCGCTACCCCGGCTACGGGGATCGAAGGCACCACCATCAACGTCGCTGCGAGGGTGGCGAAACCAGCGCCGGTTACGCCTGCCGCGCCCTTGGAGGTGAGCATCGCGGTGCCGAGCAGGATGAGCTGCTCGCCGAGCGACAGATGGATCCCGGTGGCCTGGGCAATGAACAGCGCGGCGAGCGTCATGTAGATATTGGTGCCGTCGAGGTTGAACGAATAGCCGGCGGGCACGACCACGCCGACCACTTCCTTGTCACAGCCGGCGGCCTCCAGCTTCTCGATCAGCGCGGGCAGGGCGGCTTCGGACGAGGAGGCACCGAGGACGAGGAGCAGCTCGGCCTTGAGGTACCGCACCAGCTTGAAGATCGAGAAGCCGGCGAGCCAGCCGACCACGCCCAGCACGCCGAAGATGAACAGCGCCGCGGTGAGGTAGAAGGTCGCGACCAGCCCGCCGAGGTTGAGCAGGGCGGCCAGGCCATATTTGCCGATGGTGAACGCCATCGCCCCGAATGCGCCGACAGGGGCGGCGCGCATCAGGATGGCGACGATGCGGAACACCATCTGCGACGCCTGATCGAGCAGGTCGACCAGCGGGCGGACTCGCTCGCCGAGCCCGGACAGGGCGATGCCGCAGAGGATGGCGACGAAGAGGACCTGGAGGATGGAACCCTCGGTCAGCGCCGAGACGAGCGTGGTGGGGATGATCGCCATGACGAAGCCGATCACGCTGGTCTCATGCGCCTGCTTCTCGATGTCGGCGACCTTGGCCTCGCTCAGGGTGTGCGGGTCGATGTGCATGCCGGCGCCGGGCTGGATGACATGGGCGACGAGGAGGCCGATGAGCAGCGCCAGCGAGGAGAAGAACAGGAAGTAGGCCAGTGCCTTGAACACCACGCGGCCGAGCGATCCCAGCTCGCGGGCGCCGGCGATGCCGGTCACCAGGGTAAGGAAGATCACCGGGGCGATGATCATCTTGACCAAATTGACGAAGGCGTCGCCGAGCCATTTGAGCGACGCCCCGCCGGCGGGCCAGAGCGCGCCGACCAGGATGCCGGCGGCGATGCCGATCAGCACCTGGATGTAGAGCATCTGCCACCAGCGCTGCGCCCTGGGCGGTGCGGCGGCCGGGCCGGCTGCGACTGCGCTCATTCCTTCCTCCCCGTTTTCACCGGCATAGCCTAGCGCGCAAAGGCTCCAAACGGAAAAGGACGCCCCCTTGCGGGAGCGTCCTTCCTATCTCTCGGTCCGGCCAGGGGCCGGGTGCCGAACAGAGATCAGTGGGCGTTCGCCTGCGCGGCGTCGGCCTTGTTCTCTTCGACGTTCGCAGCGTTCTCGAGAACGGCTTCCGAAGCGGCGTTGGTGGTGTTGTCGGCAGCGGCTTCGTACGCAGCGGCATTCGCCTCGTGCGAATCGGCAACGTTCTCGGCGGTGGTGTTGGTGGTGCCGCCGTTGCAAGCCGCGAGCGACATCAGGCCGGCGGTCGCAGCAACAATGAGGATCTTCTTCATGTGGTGCTCCTAAAGGAACTCAAACGTTTCGCAGCCGGCCCGATTAGCCGTCGCGAACCGCTGGAATAGCGGTCGTTGCGTTTGCGTCAATCGCAAATTCACCCATTGACGGGATTTAGGACATTTTTTTGCCAAAATCTCGCCTGTTGGCGGCCATCAATGGCCGAGGCCGCCACAGGTTCCTTCACTCGCCCTGGCCCTTTGAGATCGGGGCAATATCCTCGGGCGCGTTCGCTGTCACGGCCAGCATCGCGGTCCAGGCTGCCACATTCTGGCGCAGCTGCTCGGGATCGATCTTGTCGAGCGTGTCGTCAGGCGTGTGGTGATAGTCGAAATAGCGCAAGCCGTTCTGGCTCATGTCGATCACGCCGACGCCGGTGTTGATCGTCGGGCCGACATCGGTGCCGCCATGCGCGACGCCGCGGCCCCGCGAGATGCCGAGCGGAGAGAGCACGCTCGCCAGCCGGTCCGCGATGGGCTTGGCGCCCTCGGACAGGTTCACTTCGAACTTCCAGACGCGGTCGGCGCCGAAATCGGATTCCTGCGCCAGGACATGGCGCTCGCCGGCATGCGCCTTGGCATAGGCATCGCCGCCGAAGCCGCCCGGCTCCTCGGCGCCGAACCAGACGACGCGGATCGTGCGCCGCGGCTGGCCGGCGTCCATGATCCGCTTGGCGGCAGCAGTGGTGATCGCCACGCCGGCGCCGTCGTCGATCGCGCCGGTGCCGAGATCCCAGCTGTCGAGATGCCCGCCGACCAGGATGATCCCCGCCGCGGGATCGCTGCCCGGCACTTCGGCGACGACATTGCCCGATTCGGCCTCGCCCTTCATGCCGGCGGTGATCTGCACGCGCAGCTTGACCGGACCGCGCTTGAGCAGCCGCTCGAGCTGCTCGGCATCGGGCAGCGACAGGGCGGCAGCGCCGATCGGCGTCACGCCCTTGGTCCAATTGGTCACGCCGGTATGCGGGTTGCGGTGATAATCGGTGCCGATCGAGCGGATCAGGATCGCCGCGGCGCCCTTGCTGGCCGCCAGGTTCGGGCCGGAGCGGCGGGCGGCGCCGTAATAGCCATATTGCGAGCCGTCCTGGGTGGGGGTCATCGCGTTGCTGACGAAGACGATCTTGCCCTTCACCGCTTCGGCGGGCGCAGCCTGGAGATCGGCGAGCGTGGGGAAATAGGCGACGTCGGCCTCGACCGGCTTCGGACCCGTCGAGCCCGAATTGCCGAGCGCGGCGATGGTGAGCTTCTGCGACGAGGCGCCCAGCACCTCCGCGGTCTCGAGCCCGCGCTGCCACAGCGGCATCTTGTAGGTCTCGATATGGACGTTCTTGAAGCCGAGCGCAGTGAGCTTCTTCACCGCCCAGGCACGCGCCCGCGCTTCCGCCTCGGTCGCGGCGAGGCGCTGGCCGATCTCGGTGGTCAGGCCCTCGACAATGTCCCAGGCCACGTCGTCCTTGAGCGCCGCGTCGCGCAGCGTGGCGGGATCCTGGGCGGCAGTCTGGGCCAGGGCGGGGAGGGGCAGGGCGAGCGCGGCGACGGCCGCGAGCAGGATGCGCTTGGTCATGGCGGCGGACGCTAGTCGCCCCCGAAACATTCGGCAATGCGCGGGGGCGTTTCCGCCAGGTTTCCGGTGCGGACATTCAACTGGATGGTTGAGCAATTCGTTGAATCCCTTGACAGTCCCACGTGCGGGTGAGGCACTCAACCACCTGGTTGAATATCGCCCAGGTCGCTGCTTCTCGTTCCGGGAAACGCCAACACAAGAAATCCAACATTGGGCACTTATCCCATTGAAACATGTAAGCGGACATGCCATACAATATGCATGAGTAAGGCACCCACTCTTCGCCAGTTCCAAGCACGCTTTCCGACTGAGGAAGCGTGCCTCGACCACCTGTTTCAGGTTCGGTATGGAACGGACTTCCATTGCCCGAAGTGCGGGCGCGAGGCGAAGTTCACCCGCATCGTGAAGCGCCGGGCTTACCAGTGCCAATGGTGCGCCCATCAGGTTTACCCGACTGCGGGAACACCCTTTGACCGCACTCGCACGCCGCTGCGTGATTGGTTCTTCGTGATGTTCCAGTTCTGCTCTTCGCGGAACGGCGTGGCCGCCAAGGAAGTCGAGCGCCAGCTAGGCGTCACCTACAAGACGGCTTGGCGCATGTGCCACCAGATCAGGGAATACATGGGCGAAATCGACGGCAACGGCCCGATTGGTGGTGATGGCAAGCTGGTGGAGATCGACGAGACGTTCGTAGGTGGGCGCCTAGATCGCGGTCACCGTGGTGGCGATCCAGCAGAAGGTAAGGCTATCGTATTCGGTATGCTTGAGCGCGACGGCGAAATCGTCACCCGCGTTATCCCGAACCGCACGCGCGGCACTGTCTTCCCGCTCATCAAAGGAACGGTGCAGGCCCGCACCGAAATCCATACCGATGAGTACCGGACCTATCTCACTATCGGGAACATGCCTGGGATGGCCTACACGCATAAGAGCGTGAACCACCGTGGCGGTGAATACGTTTCGCCCCAAGGCGCCACGGTGAACGCAATTGAAGGTTTCTGGGCCCAGCTAAAGCGCGGTATCAATGGCACCCATATTCACGTCAGCGCCAAGCATCTCCCGAAGTACCTCGGAGAGTTCGAATACCGCTGGAATATGCGCGACCGTCCGCACGAAATGTTGGATCGGCTGATGGTATCTTTTGTGCGGTAAGTAGAATCATGCGCTCATTTGGTGTATGAAATCCAAGCTATGTATATGGCTATTATCGCAAGCGGAATTGCCGCACTAGCAGCTATGGCTGCTACTATCGCTGCGTTCTTTGCAGTTCGCGCTGTCCGATACTGCTCGGCTTGGGAGGCCTCATTGCGCAAGCGCGATTCGTAATCGTAATTCGATAACCAATCTCGCGCCTTAACTGTCCATGCCTCGTTATATCCGCCAGTCATCAATTTAAGGCGAACTTGCTCGGGACCGTCTCCCTCAAAGCTATCGTCCATCCATTCCTCCCATCCTAACGAGAGGAATCCGCCTCCCGCTTATCGTCATCCTTGGGCGGCTCCGGCTGTTTCTTGCCAGCGCTTGGTGCCTGCCCGTTCGCCATCCGCTCTAGGAGGCGGTCGAAACGCTTGTTGAGGTCGTCGGTCATTTATTCTTATTAGCACGAAGCAACGTGCCGGCACATATCGCCACGACTCCTGAAAGGACGGCGGCCAATCCGCAATGCAGGATCATCATTTGCTGCTGAAGCATGGCGAAGTTTACGACAGAATCGGTCCGGTAGCGCTCGCCAAGGATGGTGGAGTATGGGACTTGAGTCTCCACTGAGACTTTCATGTTGAAAGCGGCGGTGGTCGCAATCGCGCCGACGACTACCAGCGCTAGTCCAACTATGAGAAGAGGGTGCATGGCCGCCGACTGCACAGGCGCTTCAACCCGCCGACTGTCTTGCCCGCTCGTTGAAAAACGGTAGCCACAGCTACAAGAGGCCGCTCCATCAATCTGGTCCGCCCCACACATCGGACATTGCTTCATATCTCGCCCCACGCTCCCCATCCCCGGCTAGCCGGGCGGTTTGGTCGCGCACGAGCGTGAGCAATGCGCCTCCCGTATTCACGCGAAGCGCTCTGGAGCCACCCGACAAGGGCGACTCACGCTCACGCACGTATGCGGACACCCCTCACGACCAAGATCGGAGTGACTCGCACAGGTTATGACGATTCTAAGGAGTTGGCTAGTCGGAAGGCTGGTCGCCTTTGGCGTCCTTCAGGCCTTGGATTTCAGCAGCATGGGTTGCGAGATGAGCTAGTTGGATGTCCCAGCGACGATCCATTTCGACTCTCAGGACGTTCACTTCATCGTGTAGAGACGGCTTAGAGCGCCAACGCTTTATGGGCTCCCATAGAAAGCACGCAATCGCCCCAAGTCCGGACAAAACAGCGATTACCGACCACCAATCAATGTTGGCCAAGCTCATTGTGCGAGCGCCTGTAGAAAGCGCGTCGAGCGCTTTACCAAGCGCCCACCACCCCGCCTCCTTACCAGAGGCGACGAATAGAATAGCCAGTGCACTCCCACTGCCAATCTGGATGGCTTTCCCCATCCCCCCATCATGCCGCTACCCTGCATTTCGTGGTACATGTCGGAGGGGGATAAGTGCCCAACATTGCAAGCGCAGGGTGAGAGGCCGATCCGATCACCACCGTCGTGGCAGCGCGTTGCCAATTGGCCGTCCCATCGCTACATCGCCGCCAAACTTCCTGCACATCCAGACCTGCGAACGGAGACCGCCACGTGGCCGCCCAATACGCCTTCGTCATGAAGGACATGACCAAGACCTTCCCCGGCGCTCCCAAGCCGGTGCTGAGCAACATCAACCTGCAATTCTACCAGGGTGCCAAGATCGGCATCGTCGGCCCCAACGGCGCCGGCAAGTCGACCCTGATGAAGATCATGGCGGGCGTCGACAAGGATTTCACCGGTGAGGCATGGCCGGGCGAGAACATCACCGTCGGCTATCTGCAGCAGGAGCCGGAGCTCGATCCCACGAAGAGCGTCCTCGAGAACGTCAAGGACGGCGCTCGCGAGACCGCCGACCTCGTCGAGCGCTTCAACGCGATCTCGGCCGAGATGGGCGATCCCAAGGACGACACCGATTTCGACGCGCTGATGGAGGAGATGGGCGAACTCCAGACCAAGATCGACGCGGTCGATGGCTGGACGCTCGACAACCAGCTCGAAGTCGCGATGGAAGCGCTACGCTGCCCGCCGGGCGACTGGCCGGTCGACAACCTGTCGGGCGGTGAGAAGCGCCGCATCGCGCTCACCCGGCTGCTGATCCAGAAGCCGTCGATCCTGCTGCTCGACGAACCGACCAACCACCTCGATGCCGAGAGCGTCCAGTGGCTCGAGCACCACCTCAAGGAATATGCCGGCGCGGTGCTGATGATCACCCACGACCGCTACTTCCTCGACAACGTGGTGGGCTGGATCCTCGAGATCGATCGCGGCAAGTATTTCCCGTACGAGGGCAATTACTCGACCTATCTGGAGAAGAAGGCCAAGCGCCTCGAGCAGGAGGACCGCGAGGAATCGAGCCGCCAGACAGCGATCAAGAACGAGCTCGAATGGATCCGGCAGGGCGCCAAGGGCCGCCAGACCAAGTCAAAGGCGCGTATCGCCAAGTTCGACCAGCTGGTTGAATCGCAGCAGAACCGCAAGCCGACCGGCGCCCAGATCGTCATCCAGGTGCCCGAGCGCCTGGGCGGCAAGGTGATCGAAGTGGAGAACATCTCCAAGGCCTATGGCGACAAGCTGCTGTTCGAGAATCTCTCGTTCACGCTGCCGGCCGGCGGCATCGTCGGCGTGATCGGCCCGAACGGCGCCGGCAAGTCGACTTTGTTCAAGATGATCACCGGCCAGGAAACGCCCGACGAGGGCACGATCGAAATGGGCTCGACCGTCCGTCTGGGCTATGTCGACCAGAGCCGCGATCACCTCGACGACAAGAAGAACGTCTGGGAGGAAATCTCGGGCGGTCACGATTACATGAAGGTCAATGGCCACGACGCCTCGACCCGCGCCTATGTGGGCGCGTTCAACTTCAAGGGCGCCGACCAGCAGAAGAATGTCGGCAAGCTCTCGGGCGGCGAGCGCAACCGCGTCAACATCGCCAAGATGCTCAAGCGCGGCGGCAACGTGCTGCTGCTCGACGAGCCGACCAACGATCTCGACGTCGAGACGCTGGGCGCGCTGGAGGAAGCGATCGAGAATTTCGCGGGCTGCGCCGTGGTCATCAGCCACGATCGCTTCTTCCTCGATCGTCTCGCCACGCACATCCTCGCTTTCGAAGGCAACAGCCATGTCGAATGGTTCGAAGGCAATTTCGAAGCCTATGAGGAAGACAAGCGCCGTCGCCTGGGCGATGCCGCCGATCGTCCGACCGCGCTGTCGTACAAGAAGCTGACGCGCTGAGGTTTTCCAGTCCGGCCAGAGGGCTGGGGCGGATACTTCACCGAAATCGAGACACGCCCGGGTGGAAACGCCCGGGCGTTTTCGTTGCGTTGCGGGGGTTTGCGGCGAAACACCTCTATAAATCCGGAAAGTTTGTATTTTTCCGGAGCCGAACGAATGACACTGAAGCAGAAGCTTCTTGCCGCGCTGGTGATGCTGGGGGTCGTGCTCGGCGCCGTGGTCGCCGGGTTCTCCTGGTCCGCCAGCACCAGCCGCGCCGCGCTGCAGACCGTGCTCAACGACCGCGTGATCCCGCTCAAGGACCTGAAGATGGTCGCGGACAGCTATGCGGTGGGCATCGTCGATTCCGCACAGAAGGCGCGCAGCGGCGCTATCAGCTTCGCCCAGGCCTCGGGCAACATCCAGAAGGCCAAGGCCGATGCCGATGCGGCGTGGAAGCGCTATGCCGCGTCGGAGGCGACCCCGGAGGAGGAGGCGCTCGCCAGGCAGGCCGAGGACGTCATGGCCAAGGCCAATGACGGCGTCGCCAGGCTCGAGGGCCTGCTGCAGGCCGGCGACCATGCCGGGATCGACCAGTTCGTCAGCAAGGAACTCTATGCCGATGTCGATCCGGTCTCCGACAAGGTCGGCAAGCTGGTCAACATGCAGATCAGCGTCGCCAGCGATGTGACCACCGCGGCGCTGGGCAAGGCCAATGTGGCGGCGGTCATCGTCGTCCTGCTCGGCCTGCTGGCGCTCGGCGTGCTGGGCGGCGCCTTCTTCATCGTCACCCGCAAGGTGGTCGCGCCGATCAAGGGGCTGGCCGAGGTGATCCACGGCATGGCCCGCGCCAGCGGCACCACCAAGGTGCCGCATACCGACCAGCAGGACGAGATCGGCGACATCGCCCGCTCGGTCGATGCCTATCTGGCTTCGGTGATCGAGAAGGAGCGCACCGCCGCGGCGGCCGCCGCCAAGACGCAGAAGATCGTCACCACGGCGCTGGCCGACGGCCTGTCGGCGCTGGCGGACGGCGACCTGACCGGCGAGATCCGCGTCGACTTCCCGGAGAGCTATGCGACGCTCAAGACCAACTTCAACAGCGCGCTGACCGCGCTGCGCAGCCTGATCGCGTCGGTGAACGAAGGTGCGGTGGCGATCCAGTCGGGCTCGACCGAGATCGCCCAGGCATCGGAAGACCTGGCGCGCCGCACCGAGGCCAGTGCCGCGAGCATCGAGGAAACCTCGGCCGCGCTCGCCCAGATGGACGAGCGGCTCCGCGGCTCGGTCGAAGCGGCGAGCCAGACGGTGCGCAGCGCCGACGAGGCGATCCGCGTGGTCGGCGACGGCCGCACGCTCGCCGAGCAGGCGGTCACCGCGATGGGCCGGGTCAGCGACAGCGCGCGCGGCATCGACGACGTGATCGAGGGCCTCGACAAGATCGCCTTCCAGACGCGGGTTCTGGCGATGAACGCGGCGGTGGAAGCCGGGCGTGCGGGCGAGGCCGGCCGCGGCTTCGCGGTGGTCGCTGACCTGGTCTCCGCGCTGGCGATGCGCGCCGAGGAAGAGGCCAAGCGCGCCCGCGAGCAGCTGACGGTGACGCAGGACGAAGTCGGCTCGGCGGTCGACGCGGTGCAGCGCATGGATACCGCGCTCGAGGCGATCTCGGGCGGCGTGGGCGCGGTGCACAAGCTGCTCGACGCGATGGCGGCGGACAACCAGGCGCAGTCGACCGCGATCACCCAGATCGTCAGCGCGGTGAGCGAGATGGACCGCGGCACGCAGCAGAACGCGGCGATGGTGGAAGAGACCTCGGCGGCCTCGCGCAACCTGGCGGTGGAGGTCTCCAACCTCGCCGACCAGGCCGGGCGCTTCCGCACCGGCCCGGCGACGAGCGCGACGCCGCGGGCGCACAAGGGCGCCGCGCTCCACGCCGTCGCTGCCTGAGGGCACACCGGGGATCGCGCAGCCTAGAAGCGGCGTGCGATCCCCAGGTACAGCTCGAGATCGGGGCTGGCGGCGTTGAGGCCGGCGACCATGCCGGTGTCGAGCTGGAGATTGCCGCGGGGCTGCCAGGCGAGCGAGACGCTGGCGAGCGCCTGGGTGGCGTGGCCGGCGGGATCCTGGTCGCGGATGCCCTGGAATTCGAGCGTGCCGGTCACCGACTTGGCGAGCGTGGCGCTGACGCCCACCGCGCTGCCATAGGCGAGGTGGCGGCCGTGGCGGTCGCCATCGACTGCCGCGTCGATCTCCGGGGTGAGCGAGACGCCGATGCTGTCGCTGAGGCTGTAGCTGAGCGGCACGATCAGCCCGCCGCCCCAATCGCCCGCGCCGAGCGTCTTCCCGCCGGTGGGGAGGGTGGCATAGGGCATGACCGCGGCGGCGAAGCCCGAGCCGTCCGGATGCGAGAGGTTGCGGCGAAGGGCGATGCTGGTGTCGCCGGTGCCCGTGCTGTGGTCGATCGCGCCGGCGAGGCGGTCGTGCGTGCGGACGGCGCCGAGCGCAGTCCAGCCGAGCTGGACCTCGGTGTGCGGGGTGACGCCGTAGCGCAGCAGCAGGTCGCCGAAGGTCCAGCTGTCGGTGCGCTGGGTGGAGTCGCGATCGAGCGACCAGTCGGCGAGGCCGGCTTCCACCACCAGATGGCCGGGATCGACCGTGCAGGCGGGGGTGTCGAGCCCCGGGCGGTCGGCGCAGAGCGGGCGCAGGTCCTGCGCCTGGGCGGAGGCGATGCCGCCGAACGCGGCGGCCGCCAGGAGGAGCGAGCGTTTCATGGCGCCTCTCTGCGCCTTTGGGGAGATGGGGTCCAGCCGGGCCGGACCCCATCTTGGCTCAGGCGCGCTTCGTCGCCGCGTCCGCGCTCCACGCGCCGCCGCCGGCGGCCGCGAGGTAGAGGAAGATGAAGCAGTAGAGCATGATCGCCTCGCCGCCGTTGACCGCCGGGAAGAACCCGCCCTTGGCGTGGACGAGGAAATAGCCGACCGCGCACATGCCCGAGGCGATGAACGCGATCGGGCGGGTGAACAGGCCGATGACGATCAGCGCGCCGCCGACCAGCTCGATCGTGCCCGCGGCATAGAGCAGCGGGTTGAGCGGCATCGGGAAGGGCGGAATGTTGAAGAACTTCGAGAGGCCGTGCTGCAGGAAACCGAGACCCGCGACGATGCGCAGGACGCTCAGCAGCTTGGCGGACCAGGTCGCCGGAATGGGCATGGGTGTTTCTCCTCGGCGGCACGCGTTTTTGCGCGCCGTTTCGAGGCTGAAATGTTTCACCTCATGTCCGTCCGGTCAACCGACGCCCGGGAAACCGTGCGTTTCCGCCCGCGCCGTGCCGCTCAGGCGGTGAAGCGCTTGGTGAAGCCCTTGGCATGCCGGTCGCCGGGCGACTGGAACGCCTCGACATGGTCGACCACGGCCATCGGCGGGCCCTCGCGCAGCGCCTCGGTGAGCGAGACCAGTGCCTCGTCATCGCCCTCGGCGAGCAGTTCCACCCGACCGTCGTTGAGGTTGCGAACCCAGCCCTTAACGCCCAGCTGCTTGGCAAGGCGAACCGCCCAGTCGCGATAGCCGACACGCTGCACGCGCCCCGACACCAGAATACGCTGTGCCGTCATATATTCCCCACGCTCTGTACCCGGCCGTGTCCCTTCCGGCCTGTCACACTTCTATCAACTTGAAGATGCGAGGGAATCATGCCGGGCGGCGGCTCGTCGCGCCTTAGGGGTAAGTGATCGCAATCACTTCATATTCGCGCTCGCCGGCGGGGAGCAGCACGCGCCGGAGGTCGCCCGTGGCGGCGCCGCGCAGCGCCCGGGCGATCGGCGAATTCCAGCCGACCAGCCCCTTGCCGGCATCCGCCTCGTCATCGCCGACCAGCGTGAGCGTGCGATGCTTGTCGTCTTCGTCGGCAATGGTGACGGTGGCGCCGAAATAGGCGCGGCTCTTGTCTTCCTGCTGCGCCGGATCGACGACCTTGGCCGCCTTCATCCGCTTCGACAGCCAGCCCAGCCGCCGGTCGATCTCGCGCAGACGCTTGCGGCCATAGATGTAATCGCCGTTCTCGGACCGATCGCCATTGCCGGCGGCCCAGCTGATCGTCTCGACCAGGGCGGGGCGCTCCTTGGCGAAGAGATTGTCGTACTCGGCGCGGAGGACGGCATAGCCGGCGGGGGTGATGTAGTTCGGGCGGTCCATTGGCTGTTCACTAGCGCAAATGGCGCGGGCGAAGAACCCGTCACCCCGGCCTTGTGCCGGGGTCCACCGGGAGGCGAGCTATGGTCAGGAGGTTCTGAGCACAGACTGTGCGGCACAGTGGGCCCCGGCACAGCCGGGGTGACGAAGGAGGGGTGTGCGGCGACGGCCAGATCAGCCCGGCTTGTTCTTGCCCAGATACCAGCTCAAATTCGCCGGGCCGCGCGAGCGCGCGCGTTCGGGGTTGAGCAGGTCGTAGACCACCGCGTTCTCGATCACGCGCTGGACATAGTTCTTGGTCTCGAAGATCGGGATCTGCTCGATCCACTGGACGATGTCGCCGCCGGGCAGGCGCGGGTCGCCATTGGCGCGGATCCACTTGTTCACATTGCCGGGGCCAGCATTGTACGCCGCGATCGCCAGCGGATAGCTGCCGTAGAGATTGTACATCCGCTGGAAATAGGTCGAGCCGAGCTGGATGTTGTAATCGGTGTTCGAGTTCAGCGAGCCCGGATCGTAGCTCATGCCGAGCTTTGTCGAGACTTCGCGCGCCGTGCCCGGCATCAGCTGCATCAGCCCGCGCGCGCCGGCATGGCTGACCGCGTCGCGATCGAACTGGCTTTCCTGGCGGGCAATGGCGTGGACGATCGTCCAGTAATCCTGCTGCGAGGCCGGCACCGCGACGGTGGGATAGCCCGCGGCGGTATAGTCCGACAGGCCGTTCTGCAGCGCGCTCTTGCCGACCAGCACGCCGAGATCGGGGCGGCCGATAGCGCGGCTCAGCTCGGCGGCGAGTACGTGATCGGTGTCGCTGGTCGCGTCATTGGCGATCTGGCGGATGAACAGGCCCTGGTCCTGGCGATTGCCCATCGTGCCGAGCAGCTGCGCCGCGCGCACGGTCTCCTTCTTGAAGAAGGCATCGCGGACGGCGGGATCGCCGACGCGCGCGTTGAAATCGGGTGGGCGCTTCAAGGGATTGCCGAGCCGCTCGGTGGCGAGCTGGCCGTAATAGACGTCCGGGAAGCCAGCCGCCTGGCCGTAGAAGCGCGTCGCCGCTGCCTGGTCGCCCGCACTCTCCGCGGCGCGCCCGGCCCAGTAGAAGCCCTTGGACTGGGTGGTCGGCGTCTTCGAGCCATGGCCGTAGCGATCGAACATGCCGATCGCATCGCGGGCGCGGCCGAGATTGTTCAGCGCGACGGTGCCGGCGAGCCAGGTGAGGCTGGTATAGTCGTCGCGCTCGCCGAGCGGCTGCTGCGAGATGTCGGTGCCCGGCGGGAAGGCGTCATCGACCTGGCTGGCGATCTGATAGGCGAGGCTGAACTGCCCGTCCGACTGCGCGCCGCGTGCCGCGGTGAGCAGCACTTCGTAGAATTCCTCGGCATCGCCGGGATAGGAGGCGAGCTGGCGCGGCTGGGCGAGATAGGCGCGCATCGCCGGGCTCTGGCCGGTGTCGCGCAGCCAGGTGGCGCGATCGGCGATGAAGCCGGGATTGGTGCGGCCGAGCGCGAGCACCGCGGCGCCCTTCGCATCGGCATCGGGCGCCTTGGTGCGAAAGGCGATGCGCGCTTCGAACACCGGGCGCATGCCGGGCGAGACATAGGAGAGCTGGCGCTGCGCCGCGGTAAGCGCGCCGCCCCAGAGCAGCATGTCCATCCGCGCGTCGTGATCCGCCGGCGTCAGCGCCGAGGAGAAGCCGGCGAGCAGCGCGGTCTCGTCCCGCGGGCGCAGCACGCCGTGGCGCCAGGCGCGGCGGGCCTGCTCCTCGGCATCGGCGCGGCGACCCGAGGCGGCAAGCCCCTCTGCATAGCGCAGCCGCCCGGCGGCGGTCAGCGGCGGGAAACGCTCGAAATAGCGGACGACCAGCCCGGGCGCCCAGGTGCCGCTTTCGAGAATGGTCTCGGCGGCGGCGCGGCGGCTCTTCTCGCCGGGCCAGCCGGGGTGGAGCAGCAGGAAATTGGCATAGTCGGAGAAGGGATAATTGTCCGACTGCTGCAGCCGCTTCCACTCAACCAAGGCATCGGAAAGCTGATCGGCCTGGATATAGGGCGGCGGCACGCGCGGCATGCCCGCCTCGAGCGCCACGCGGTACCACTGGATCTGCTCCTGCGTGAGTTGCGAGGAAGCGGCGAGCCCCGAAACCCCCGCGAACAGCAACGCACTTTTGAGCAGCGGAGCAAGCATACTGGACATGATATCTGACCCGAGCCTATCTGCCAGCCCCGATTTGGGGAATTAAGGAAGATTCTGAGACCATGTTTTCGGGCTCCATTCCCGCGCTGGTGACGCCGTTCCGTAACGGCAGCTTCGCGGAAGACGATTATCGCGCGCTGGTTGAATGGCAGATTGCCGAGGGCTCTGCCGGGCTGGTGCCGTGCGGCACCACCGGCGAGGCCGCGACGATGCCGAAGGACGAGCATTTCGAAGTGGTGCGCGTCTGCGTCGACCAGGCCAAGGGCCGCGTGCCGGTGCTCGCCGGCGCGGGCTCGAACGACACGCTGGTCGCGATCGAGAATGTGAAGGCCGCGAAAGCCGCCGGCGCCGATGCCGCGCTGATGGTCCCGCCCTATTACAACCGCCCGAGCCAGGAAGGCATCTTCCGGCATTTCGAGGCGGTGGCAGAGAAGACCGACCTGCCGATCATCCTCTACAACGTGCCCGGCCGCACGGTGACCGACATCCAGCCGGGCACGATGGCGCGGATCGTCAAGGCGTTCCCCGGCATTTTCCTGGGCGTGAAGGACGCGACCGGGGCGCTCGGCCGCGTGACCGAGCAGCGCGCCGGCTGCGGGCATGATTTCGTCCAGCTTTCGGGCAATGACGAGACCGCGCTCGCCTTCAACGCGATGGGCGGCATCGGCTGCATCTCGGTGACCGCGAACGTGGCGCCGAAGCTCTGCGCCGAATTCCAGGCGGCTTGGGCGGCGGGCGACACTGCCAAGGCGCTCGAGCTGCACGACCGGCTCTATCCGCTGCACCTGGCGATGTTCACCGACGCCTCGCCGGGGCCGGTGAAATACGCGATGACGCGGGTGCGCCCTGGCTTCCCCGACGAACTGCGCCTGCCGATGACGCCGGCGGGCGAGGCGAGCCGCAAGGCGGTGGATGCGGCGCTGGCGTTTGCGGGGTTGATCTAGGCTGGGAAGCGGGGCGGAGGATCGGTGCGGGACGATGCCGCGCCGGTCCGATGCACGTTGCCAATCGACAGCGACAGGCAGACAATCCTCCAGTCGACTCGTAATCATCGCGAGTCGAGAGGAGGAAACGTCATGAAAATCGTAAGAATTCTATTTCTTTCGTTGACTATCCTGAGCGCTCCTGCGGCCCCGGCATTTGCGCAGCCCGACGATCCGCTCGAGCAATGCCTGGCGGATTGCGACGGAATGTTTCCTCCGCCCTCCTGGGACAATTTTACCTGCCGCAAGGATTGCCGTGACTTCTACGGACACCTGACCGCGCAACCCGTATCGCAACTGCTTGCGAAGCTCGACTGAGGATGTACGTCCCTGCCGGCGAGTGCTCTCGTCGGCGGGGATTTCGGAGCGGGGATCGTCGCCCCAGGGCGCTAGGTCCGCTGCTCGCCGCCGGCATAATAGGTCGGCACATGGCCGCGGATCCAGGCGTTCTCGCGGAACCACTTGGTGACGATGTACTTGGTGCCCTCGATCACGCGCATGCCCTCGTGGAGCGTGTCGTAATTGGGGGTGCCGTCTTCCATCATGTTGTTCCAGATGACCATCAGGCCCTTTCTTGGCTTGAAGCGCACCCCGGCGCGCGGAAACCAGGTCGCGCCGCCTTCCTCGACATCGTTGAGGTAGATCATCGCGGTCCAGGTGCGCTGGCCGCCGGTCTCGAGCATGCGCTCCCAATATTCCGCGCCCTCGTGGAAATAGTCGCAATGCGCGCGGAACTGCTGGCCGGGGGCGTAGCGCTGGCCCTGCAACGTCTCGGCGTTGGCGGGCGGCAGGCCGAGGACGTGCGCGATGCGATCGTCGATCGGCCAGACCACATCGGACCAGCGATCGAGGTCGGTGGAGCTGCTCGTGCGGAACTCGGGATCGTCATGCGTGGCGAGCAACGTGGAGGGGCGGGCGGCCGCATCGATCAGGCCGACGAGCGCGTCGCACTCTTCCTCGCTCAGGAAATCGGGATAGGTGAACATCTGCGCGGCCTCGACCTTTGCGCGCTTGACGCCGGGGTTGGCCGCCAGCTTCGCCACCACTTCGCGGCCGATCCGCGCGCGCTGGGGCGAGGGGGAACCCGATGCTTTACCGATAGGCTTGTTCGTGTTGCTGCTCACAAGGGGCAATTCGCGCCTGCGGGCGGCAAAAGCAAGAGGCCCGGTCCTTTCGAACCGGGCCTCCCGTTTCTGGCAAGATGCGGGCGCTTGCTTACCAGAAGATGTCGTAGATCGTGTCGACCACCTCGCCGGTCTCCACATCGACCAGCAGCGCGTCATTGTAATAGCGCACCCAGCGATACGGGCCGTACACTTCCGGCAGACGGTAGTAATAGGGATCGTTGATCCAATATTGCGACGAGAACAGGATCGAGCTCAGCGTGTAGCCGATCGAGAAGCGGCGATAGCCATAGCCCCAGCCCGACGGCGCATAGTAGCGCGGAAGGCGATAGGCGCCGCGGTTGGAGTTGCGATAGCCGCGCCAGTCATAGCGGTTGTCGCTGCGCCAGTTGTTGTTCCAGCCGCCGCGGTTGCCGTTGTAGCCGCCACGATTGCCGTCCCAGCCGCGGTTGTTGTTGCCGTTCCAGCTCGAGCCGCGGTTGCGGTCGTTCCAGTTCGGGTTGCCGCGGGTATACTGGTCCTGCCGGTTGCGGTCGCCGCCGCGGTTCCACTGGCCGCCATTGTTGCCGCGGTTGCCGTTCCACTGCTGCGAGGGCTGGCCCTGCGGGGGCGAGACCTGGGTCTGCGGTGCGCTGCCGCGCGGCTGGCCACCATTCCACTGCGGACGGGCGCCGCCATTGTTCTGGCCGCCATTCCACTGCGAGCGATCGCCGCCACGGTTGCCGCCGCCGTTCCAGCTGCGCTGGGGCTGGGCTTGCGGCTGGGCCTGGGGCTGCGCCGCCGGCTGCGACTGCGGCTGCGAGGGTTGGCGCCAACCGCCGCCGCCATTGCCGCGGTCCTGCCGGGGCTGGCTCGGCTGTGCCGACTGGCCGCCATTGTTCGAGCGGTCGCCGCCGCCCCAGTGACGACCGCGGTCCTGCGCCAGTGCCGGCGGGACCAGAGCCGTTGCGGCGATGATCGCCGCTAGCAAGGTCTTCTTCATTATCTCTCTCCGCTGGGACCGGCACGACGCCGGGCTTTCGAGGTAAACGCTCTTTAAAGCCCGGTGGCTGACACGAGTCTGAATTCAGCTGTCAGCTGATTGAAAGCATTTGAAATATCAGGGTTCCGCTGGGGTGGGTGCGTCCTGGCCCGGCTCGGGCGCCGCGACGTCGCCCCGGGCGATCCGCGCGGCCTGCTGCACCGCCTCGATCAGCCGCGGATAGATGCCGCAGCGGCAGATATTGGGGAGCGCATCCTTGATGTCCTGCTCGCTCGGATTGCGGTTGGCGCGCAGCAGAACGGCGGCGGCCATCACCATGCCGGGGATGCAATAGCCGCACTGGGGGACGTTGGCGGCGATGAAGGCCTGTTGCACCGGGTGGCTGCGATCCTTGGACAGGCCCTCGATCGTGGTCACGAAGGTGCCCTCAAGCGCGCCGATCGTCTCCTGGCAGGCGAGGCGGGCGGTGCCGTCGACGTCGATCGTGCAGGCGCCGCAATCGCCGGTGCCGCAGCCATATTTGGTGCCGGTGAGGTTCGAGGCGTCGCGCAGCGCCCAGAGGAGCGGCGTGCGCGGGTCCATCTTGTAGGCGACCGGCTGGTTGTTGACGGTGAAGCGAGTCATGCCGGGAATGTAGCGGGAAACGCGGTGTTTCCGAAACCGGCATTGTGCCGTGCCGTGCAGCACGCGACATCGGCTGCATGACACTCCCCACGCTCTTCATCCCGCACGGCGGCGGCCCGTGCTTCTTCATGGACCCCGATGGCGGCCCGGCCGACCCGATGTGGCAGAAGATGCAGGGCTATCTCGCCGGGCTGATCGACTCGCTGCCCGAGCGCCCCAAGGCCATCCTGCTTGTCTCCGGCCATTGGGAAGAGAAGCAGGTGACGGTGCACACCGGCGCCGGCCAGCCGCTGCTGTTCGACTATTACGGTTTCCCCGAGCACACCTATCGCCTGCGCTGGGATGCGCCGGGCTCGCCGGAGGTGGCGGCGCGCGCGAAGACGCTGCTCGAAGGCGCGGGCTTCCCGGTAGGCGAGGAGGCCGAGCGCGGCTGGGACCACGGGGTGTTCATCCCGATGATGGTCGCGGTGCCGGGCGCGGACATCCCGCTGGTCCAGCTCTCGCTGCGCAAGGACCTCGATCCGGCCGACCATATCGCGATGGGCAAGGCGCTCGCGCCGCTCAGGGACGAGGGCGTGCTGATCGTCGGCTCGGGCATGAGCTTCCACAACCTGCGTGCGCGCGGCCCCGAAGTGACGCCCTATGCCGATGTGTGGGACGATGCGCTGACCAACGCGGTGACCGATCCCGACCCTGCCACGCGCGCCGCCGCGGTCGCCGCGTGGAGCGCGCTGCCCTATGCCCAGTTCGCTCATCCGCGCGAGGAGCATTTGCTGCCGCTGATGGTCGCGCTCGGCGCGGGCGGCGAGGGGCCGGCGGCGCGCGACTACCGCGACCATGTGCTGGGCTGGACGGTCAGCGGGTATCGGTTCGGGTAGCTCTCCATCGCGGCGGGAGAGGGTCTTACTCCCGCCAGCTCTTGTCCGTGCGGTCGACCAGCCGGACCATCGCCGCGAAGTCCGCCGCGCCCGGGCCGCCGGGGACCTGGGCCATGTGGAGATCCCGCTGGTGCACCGCTACCACTTCGTCCGACACGACCAGCGGCTCGCCCATGCTCGCCGTGGCAATCTGGATCTCGCAGGCGCGCTGGAGCGACCAGTGCTTGATGAACGCCTCGGGCAGCGTGCGGCCCATCACCAGGATGCCGTGGTTCTTGAGCAGCATCACGCGCTTGTCGCCGAGATGCGCGAGCAACCGCTCGCCCTCCTCGTCGCGCACCGTGACGCCTTCGAAGTCGTGATAGGCGATCTGGCCGGCGAAGCTGCAGGCATAGAAGTTGGTCGGGCGCAGGCCGCCCTCGACGCTGGCGACTGCCATGCCCGCCGTGGTGTGCGTATGCGCGATGCAGTGTACGTCGGGCAGATGGCGGTGGAACAGCGCGTGCTGGACGAAGCCGGCACGGTTCACCGGATAGGGCGAGTCGTCGAGCTTGTTCCCGTCGATATCGATCTTGACGAGGTTCGATGCCTTCACCTCGCTGAAGTGCAGTCCGAACGGATTGATCAGGAACGCGCCTTCCTCGTCCGGCACCTTCAGCGTGATGTGGTTGTAGATCATCTCGGACCAGCCGAGCATGTCGAACACGCGGTAACAGGCGGCGAGCTGCTGGCGGGCCTCCCACTCGGCTTCGGTCATCTGCTTGCTTGCCAGCGCGGTGGCCATCGTACCTCTCCCAAGGCTTTTTCGTTTTTCGGGTATGCCACGGGCGAGGGGCTCGCGGCAACTCCTAGGCGCGCGCGTCCGGCTGGATCGACGCGGCGCGGCTGAGGCGCGGGCTGGCATAGGCCATCGCCAGATGCGCGGCAGTGGGGTGGAGCACCTTGGACGGGCGCCCCTCGGCGCGCATCCGCGCATCGGCTTCGGACCATGCCGGCAGGGTCGTGTCCGGCTGGTCCCAATGGACGATGCTCGCCTCGTCGCACCAATGCTTCAATTTCGGCATCGCCACCCGGTGCGCGCCGGCGGTGATATAGGCGCGCATGTCCTCGGCGCTGTCCCACAGCGTGAGCGTCCAGAAGGTGAAGTGCCGATCGGGCAGCAGCGAGCCTGCGCGAAACCCCGCAGCGGCACGCACCTGGCGGTTGGTTTGCAGGGTTAGCAGCGCGAAGGCCGGGAGAAAGCGCCAGGAACGGATGCGGAGACGCGTGACGCTTACGAACATGGTCCCTCGCTGCGTGGCCAGCACGGGATATGGGAAACGGGGCTCCTCTTTGCCACGGGCTCAATTGAAGCCGTATGGCACCACGCTGCGCCGGTCCGGATCGATCGCGATCGAGGAGGCCGCGGGCGGGAAGGCACGCTGGTCGCAATCGGTGCGCGGGCAGATGCGGCAATTGGCGCCGATCGGAGTCGCCGCGCCGCCGGGCTTGAGATCGTCGGCATAGACGAAGTCCGCCGCATAGGCTTCCTCGCAGCCCAGCGTCACGGCGTAGCGGCGCGAGGGGCGGGCATAGCTGCCGGACGGCTTCACCAGCCCCTTGGCCATCGAGACGTAGCGCGTGCCGTCGGGCATTTCGGCATGCTGGACCAGGATGCGATCGGGGATCGCCACGGCCTCGTGGACCATCCACAACGGACAGGCGCCGCCGAAGCGGGCGAATTGCAGCCGGGTCGCCGAATGCCGCTTGGTAATGTTGCCGGCCATGTCGACCCGGCAGAAGAAGAAGGGCAGCCCCTGCATGCCTGGGCGCTGGAGGGTGGAGAGGCGATGGCAGGCCTGCTCGAAGCTCACGCCGAAGCGCTGGCGCAGCCGATCGATATCGTGGCGCACGTCGCGCGCAGTGTCCTTGAACGCGCCATAGGGCATCAGCAGCGCACCCGCGGCATAGTTGGCGAGGCCGATGCTGAGCAATTCGCGCGCGGCCGGCGTGGCAAGGCCGGACTCTGCGACGACCTGGCGCATCTCATTCTCGAACTCGTAGCGGACCAGCCGGTGCGCGAGCAGGAAGGCACGGCTCTCCGGCGGGAGCGCGCTGTTGACCGCAAGGGTGCGATCGCGCGGATCGAAGCGGCTGAGCTGGCTGCCGTCGCCATCCTCGCCGATGACGCGGACGCCGTGCCAGCGCAGGCGATCCTCCAGCCCGCGGGTGGGGCGATCGGCATCGAGGTCCTGGGCGAGCGTTTCGGCCGAGCGATCGATCACGTCGATATAGTTGCCCTCGGCCTGGAACCAGTCGCGGACTTCTTCCCAGGGGAGCGGCGCGGCGTCGCTGGTGCCGCTGTCGAAGCGGTCGTCGAGGACGCGGAGCTGCTCCTGGCTGCGCTGCCAGGCCTCGTGCAGCGCGACCATGCGGCGGGCGAGGAGCGGCTGCTGCTCGATGCCGCGGCGGACATCGGCCTCGTCGAGCCGCTCGGCCGGAACGCTGGCATCGGTGGCCGCGTCGATCGTGCGGAGCAGCGCCGAGCTGTCGGCGGCGTCGCCGAACGCCTCGAGCGGGAATTCGCGGGAGAGGGCGACCAGGACGATATCGGTGATCGGCCGGTCGTTGTTCTCGATCTGCGAAAGGTAGGAAACCGAGATGCCTAGCCGCGTCGCCATTGCCGCCTGGCTCAGGCCCACGCGCCGGCGCAGCTCGCGAACGCGGAAGCCCTCGAAGACGCGGCGACGGGGAGAATTGCTCATTGATGCAGTATATCTGCAAACCTGCCACTTACAACTTTGCAACATTGCATTTGCCGTGGCGGCATGTCCCATGCAGAAGCCGCCAATTCCAAGGGGAACCGCATGTCGTCGACGATCGAGGAACTGGAACGCCGCCGCGCCGCCGCTCGCTTGGGCGGGGGACAGAAGCGAGTCGACGCGCAGCATGCCAAGGGCAAGCTCACCGCGCGCGAGCGCGTCGAGGTGCTGCTCGACCAAGGATCGTTCGAGGAGCTCGACATGTATGTCGAGCATAACTGCGTCGACTTCGGCATGCAGGACCAGATCGTCCCCGGTGACGGCGTCGTCACCGGCAGCGGCACGATCAACGGCCGCCTCGTCTTCGTGTTCAGCCAGGACTTCACCGTGTTCGGCGGCTCGCTCAGCGAGCGCCACGCGCAGAAGATCTGCAAGATCATGGACATGGCGATGAAGGTCGGCGCCCCGGTGATCGGCCTGAACGACAGCGGCGGCGCGCGCATCCAGGAGGGTGTCGCCTCGCTCGGCGGCTATGCCGAGGTGTTCCAGCGCAACGTATTGGCGAGCGGCGTGGTGCCCCAGCTCAGCCTGATCATGGGGCCCTGCGCAGGCGGGGCCGTCTATTCTCCCGCGATGACCGACTTCATCTTCATGGTGAAGGATTCATCGTACATGTTCGTCACCGGCCCAGATGTAGTGAAGACCGTTACCAACGAGATCGTCACGCAGGAGGAACTGGGCGGAGCTGTGACGCATACCACGAAGTCGGGGGTCGCTGACGTGGCCTTCGATAACGATATCGAGGCGCTGCTCGCGGCCCGCGACTTCGTGGACTTCCTTCCCGCCTCGAACCGCGAGGCTGTTCCGGAGCGGCCGTGCGACGATCCCTGGGATCGCCTCGAGCCGAGCCTCGACACGCTGATCCCGCCGAGCGCGAACCAGCCCTATGACATGCACGAGCTGATCCGGAAGACGCTCGACGAGGGCGAGTTCTTCGAGCTGCAGCCGAGCCATGCCGGCAACATCCTGATCGGTTTCGGCCGGATCGAGGGGCGCAGCGTGGGCGTGGTCGCCAACCAGCCGATGGTGCTGGCCGGATGCCTGGACATCAACTCGTCGAAGAAGGCGGCGCGGTTCGTACGCTTCTGCGACGCGTTCGAGATTCCGATCGTGACGTTCGTCGACGTGCCGGGCTTCCTGCCGGGCGTCGGCCAGGAGCATTCGGGGATCATCAAGCACGGTGCCAAGCTGCTCTTCGCCTATGCCGAAGCGACCGTGCCCAAGATCACGGTGATCACGCGCAAGGCCTATGGCGGCGCCTATGACGTGATGGCCTCCAAGCATCTGCGCGGCGACCTCAACTATGCCTGGCCGACCGCCGAGATCGCGGTGATGGGCGCCAAGGGCGCAGTGGAGATCATCTTCCGTGGGCGCACGCCCGAGGAGATCGCCGAGCGCACCGCCGAATATGAGGCGCGCTTCGCCAATCCGTTCGTAGCGGCGAGCAAGGGGTTCGTCGACGAGGTGATCATGCCGCATTCCACGCGGCGGCGCGTGGCGCTGGGGCTCAGGAAGCTGCGGAACAAGCAGCTCGAGAACCCGTGGAAGAAGCATGACAATATCCCGCTGTGAGTGCGGTGGGGGCATTGTTGTTTGCCGGCTTCTGGCTGGCGTGCGTTGCGTGCTTCACCCTGTGGCTAAGGCGGGAACTGAAGCGTTCCATCGAACGTGGCTATTTCAGCCATGGAAGCCGGAAGACCTGTCGTGATCAACGTCCAGGGGCTTTCAGAGCCAGTATCGGCTGGCACAAGTTCATGATCGGCTTTGGCTGCTTCATGTTTCTGGCGGGGGCGATCGGCACCGTCGTTGGACTGGTCCAGAGATTGGGTGGATAGGATGAAACTCGGCCGCCTCAACCATGTTGGCGTTGCGACGCCCTCGATCGAAGCGTCGATCGCCTTTTACCGTGACGTGATGGGTGCGCAGGTGATCCGCGAACCGTTCGACTTGCCCGCGCAAGGGGTGAAGGTGTGCTTCGTCGACACGCCAAACAGCCAGATCGAACTGATCGAGCCGCTGGGCGAAAGCTCGCCGATCCACGGCTTCCTGGTGAAGAACCCGGCGGGCGGGCAGCATCACCTCTGCTACGAAGTGCCCGATATCCACGAAGCCAAGGCCTGGTTCGAGGCCAAGGGTGCCAAGGTGCTGGGCGAGCCGCGCATCGGCGCGCATGGCACGCCGATCTTCTTCGTCCACCCGAAGGACATGGGCGGGGTGCTGACCGAGATCATGGAGACGCCCAATGAAGGGCATTGAGCCTATTTTCCCTCTCCCCTTGTGGGAGAGGGAGGGAGCGACGCAGTCGCGGAAGGGTGAGGGGGTTGTGTCCCGATACGTCCCCCTCATTCTTCCCGCTGATTGCATCAGCGGGCCCCTTCCTTCTCCCACAAGGGGAGAAGGAGCTTGAGCGACAAGCCGACACTCGACCAATGGTCCGCCGCTGCCTCGAAGGAGGTCAAGGGCAAGGACCTGACCTGGCACACGCCCGAGGGCATCGACGTCAAGCCGCTCTACACGGCGGAGGACGTGGCGGGGATCGATCCGGGCCTGCCGGGTTTCGCGCCGTTCACCCGCGGCGTGCGCGCATCGATGTATGCCGGGCGGCCCTGGACGATCCGCCAGTACGCCGGCTTCTCGACCGCCGAGGCTTCCAACGCCTTCTATCGCCGCAACCTGGCGGCCGGGCAGAAGGGGCTGAGCGTCGCCTTCGATCTCGCCACCCACCGCGGCTATGACAGCGACCATCCGCGCGTCACCGGCGATGTCGGCAAGGCGGGCGTGGCGATCGACAGCGTCGAGGACATGAAGATCCTGTTCGACGGGATCCCGCTCGATCAGATGTCGGTCAGCATGACGATGAACGGCGCGGTGATCCCGATCCTCGCCTTCTTCATCGTCGCGGGCGAGGAGCAGGGCGTCGACAGGAGCCTGCTCGACGGGACCATCCAGAACGACATCCTCAAGGAGTTCATGGTCCGCAACACCTATATCTACCCGCCCGAGCCGAGCATGCGGATCATCTCGGACATCTTCGCCTATACCTCGGCTAACATGCCGAAATTCAACAGCATTTCCATCTCCGGCTATCATATGCAGGAAGCCGGGGCGACGCAGGTGCAGGAGCTCGCCTTCACCATCGCCGACGGCATGGAATATGTGAAGTACGGCGTTGCCTCGGGCCTGGATATCGACAAGTTCGCCGGGCGCCTGAGCTTCTTCTTCGCAATCGGCATGAACTTCTTCATGGAGATCGCGAAGCTGCGGGCGGCGCGGGTGCTGTGGCACCGGGTGATGACCCAGCTCGGCGCGGCGGACGAGCGCTCCAAGATGCTGCGGACGCATTGCCAGACCAGCGGCGTGTCGCTGACCGAGCAGGACCCGTACAACAACGTCATCCGCACCACGATCGAGGCGATGGCGGCGATGCTCGGCGGCACGCAGAGCCTGCACACCAACGCGCTCGACGAGGCGATCGCGCTGCCGACCGACTTCTCCGCACGGATCGCGCGCAACACCCAGATCGTCATCCAGGAAGAGACCGGGATGACCAAGGTCGTCGATCCGCTGGGCGGCTCCTATTACATCGAGAGCCTGACCCAGGAGCTGGTCGACAAGGCCTGGGAGATCATCGAGCGCGTCGAGGCCGAGGGCGGCATGGCCAAGGCCGTGGCGGCGGGCTGGCCCAAGGCGATGATCGAGGAAGCCGCGGCGGCCACCGCGGCGCGGATCGATCGCGGCGAGCAGGTGATCGTCGGCGTCAACAAGTATCGCAAGGCCGACGAGGACCCGATCGACATCCTCGATGTCGACAACCACGCCGTGCGCGAGGCGCAGATTGCGCGGATCAGGCAGGTCAAGGCGAGCCGCGACGACGCGGCCTGCCGCAAGGCGCTGTTCGCGCTGCAGGAAGGCGCGCGCGGCGATGCCAATCTGCTCGATCTCGCGGTGGAGGCCGCCCGCCAGCGCGCGACGCTGGGCGAGATCAGCGCGGCGATGGAGGCGGGCTTTGGCCGCTATGCGACCAAGCCGACGCCGGTGCAGGGCGTCTATGGCGGCGCCTATCAGGACGATGCGGTGTGGGAGCGGCTCAAGCAGGGCGTGGACGCGACCGAGCGTCGGCTTGGCCGCAAGCCGCGGATGCTTGTCGCCAAGATGGGCCAGGACGGACATGACCGCGGCGCCAACCTGGTGTCCTCCGCATTCGGCGACCTCGGCTTCGAGGTGGTGCCGGGCCCCTTGTTCCAGACCCCGCAGGAAGCCGCGGCGCTGGCGCTGGCCGAGGATGTCGACGTCGTCGGTGCCTCGAGCCTTGCCGCCGGGCACAAGACGCTGATCCCCGAGCTGATCCGCGAACTGCAGGAGGCCGGCCGGGCCGACATCAAGGTTATCGCCGGTGGCGTGATCCCGGCGCAGGACTATGAGTTCCTCCGCGAGGCGGGGGTGCAGGCGATCTTCGGGCCGGGCACCAACCTTGTCAAAGCCGCCGAAGAGGTGCTCAGGCTCCTCGGTCACAACATGCCCCCGGTAGAGGAAGCGGCCGAATGAACGAAGTGCGTACCGACTGGACCCGTGAAGAGATCGCCGCGCTGTTCGAGCTGCCCTTCACCGAGCTGGTGTTCCGCGCCGCCGAAGTGCACCGCGCGAACCACGCCGCGAACGAAGTCCAGCTCTCGACGCTGCTCAGCATCAAGACCGGCGGCTGCCCGGAGGATTGCGGCTATTGCAGCCAGTCGGTCTCGGCGGAGACGGGGCTGAAGGCGACCAAGCTGATGGACGTGCGCCAGGTGCTCCAGGCCGCGGCGCAGGCGAAGGACCACGGCTCGTCGCGCTTCTGCATGGGCGCGGCCTGGCGCAACCCCAAGGACCGCGACATGCCCGCCATCGTCGAGATGGTGCAGGGTGTGCGCGCGATGGGGATGGAGGCCTGCATGACGCTGGGCATGCTCAGCGAGAAGCAGGCGCAGATGCTCGCCGATGCCGGGCTCGATTATTACAACCACAATATCGACACCTCGCCCGAGCGCTATGCCGAGGTGATCACCACGCGCAGCTTCGAGGACCGGCTCGACACGCTCGAGCATGTCCGCGAGGCGGGGATCAACGTGTGCTGCGGCGGCATCGTCGGCATGGGCGAGACTCGGCCGGACCGCGTCGGCTTCATCCATGCGCTGGCGACCTTGCCGGTGCATCCGGGCAGCGTGCCGGTCAACGCGCTGGTGCCGATCAAGGGCACGGTGCTCGGCAACATGCTGGCCGACACGCCGCTGGCGCAGATCGACGATATCGAGTTCGTCCGCACGATCGCGGTGGCGCGGATCACGATGCCGGCGAGCATGGTCCGCCTCTCGGCGGGCCGCGAGAGCATGAGCGACGCGACCCAGGCGCTCTGCTTCCTGGCCGGCGCCAACTCGATCTTCACCGGCGACAAGCTGCTGACCGCGGGCAATGCCGGCGACGACAAGGACGCGGCGCTGTTCGCGCGGCTGGGCGTGGTGCCGATGCAGGCCGAGGTGAAGGTGGAGCTGGAGGCGGCGGAATGATCCGTGCGGCGTGACCGAGCAGGGCTTCTTTCGTTTCTTTGCGATCGCGTGGGCCGTGATAGCCGGAGCGAAGCTGGCTGGCTCCTTGTTGAGCGGTACGCTGCTTGGCGCGAGAGGCGGCCGCAGTGCTCGTGCGATTGAGCCCGGCAAGTTCTGGATTAACTGGTCGCTCCTTGCGATCACCTTCGTCATCAGTGTCTGGTGCGCAATTTTCTTGGGGTAATTGACTGATGTTCAAGAAGATCCTGGTCGCCAATCGCGGCGAGATTGCGTGCCGCGTGATGCGCACCGCCAAGAAGATGGGGATCGCCACCGTGGCGGTCTATTCGGATGCCGATGCGCGTGCGCCGCACGTGCTGATGGCGGACGAAGCGGTGCGGCTCGGGCCGGCGCCGGCGGCGGAGTCCTATCTCAAGGCCGAGCTGATCCTGCTCGCCGCCAAGGAGACCGGGGCCGACTGCATCCACCCGGGATACGGCTTCCTCTCCGAGCGCGAGAGCTTTGCCAAGGCTTGTGCGGAGGCGGGGATCGCCTTTGTCGGCCCGCCGCCGAACGCGATCGCGGCGATGGGCGACAAGATCGAATCGAAGAAGCTCGCCAAGCAGGCGGGCGTGAACGTCGTCCCCGGCTATGTCGGCGAGATCGACGATACCGAGCATGCCGTGCGGATCGCCAGCGAGATCGGCTATCCGGTGATGATGAAGGCCTCGGCCGGCGGCGGCGGCAAGGGCATGCGGCTGGCGTGGAGCGAGCAGGACGTGCGCGAGGGCTTCGAGGCGACCAAGCGCGAGGGCCTGGCGAGCTTCGGCGACGACCGCGTGTTCATCGAGAAGTTCATCGAGAGCCCGCGCCATATCGAGATCCAGGTGCTGGGCGACCAGCACGGCACCATCGTCTATCTCGGCGAGCGCGAATGCTCGATCCAGCGGCGCCACCAGAAGGTGGTCGAGGAAGCGCCGTCGCCCTTCGTCTCGCCCGCGATGCGCAAGGCGATGGGCGAGCAGGCCGTCGCGCTGGCCCGCGCGGTGGGCTATTATTCGGCGGGCACGGTCGAGCTGATCGTCTCGGGCGCCGACAAGACCGGGGCGGGCTTCTATTTCCTAGAGATGAACACCCGGCTCCAGGTCGAGCATCCGGTGACCGAGGCGGTGACCGGCATCGACCTGGTCGAGCAGATGATCCGCGTCGCGTACGGCGAGAAGTTGGCGTTCGGGCAGGACGACATCACGCTCACCGGCTGGGCGATCGAGAACCGCGTCTATGCCGAGGACCCCTATCGCGGCTTCCTGCCCTCGACCGGGCGGCTGGTGCGCTATCGCCCGCCGGCGAGCGAGGAGACGCCCTATGGCGCGCCCGGCACGCGCGGCGACCATGGCTATGTCCGCGTCGACGACGGCGTGGCCGAGGGGGGCGAAGTCTCGATGTTCTACGATCCGATGATCGCCAAGCTGATCACCTGGGGCGAGACGCGCGACGAGGCCGCGGACCTGCAGATCGCGGCGCTCGACCAGTTCCGGATCGACGGTGTCGGCAACAATATCGATTTCCTCTCGGCGCTGATGCAGCATCCGCGCTTCCGCTCGGGCGAGATCACCACCGGCTTCATCGCCGAGGAATATCCCGAGGGCTTCCACGGCGCGCCGGCTTCGGCCGGATTGAAGCGCAAGCTGGCGGCGCTGGCGGCGGCGATCGACCTCGAGCGTGCCGAACGCGCCGCCGCGACCTCGGGGCAGCTCAACGGCCCGGTCGAGGTTGGCGAGGCGCGGGTGGTGCTGATCGACGGCGAGCGGTTCGAGGTCGTGGTGGACGAGGATGTCACCGTCGAAGGCGAGCCGATCGAGATCGACGGCGAATGGCAGGCGGACAACCTGACCCTCACCGCAATCGTCGATGGCGCGCCGTTCAGCGTCGGCGTCGCGCGCAAGGGTGCGGCCTGGAAGCTCACCGCGCACGGCGCGACGCACCGGGTCGAGGTCTATCCACCGCATATCGCGCAATATCGCCACCATATGATCGAGAAGGTGCCGCCCGACATGAGCCGCTTCCTGCTCGCGCCGATGCCGGGGCTGCTCACCCAGCTGCACGTCGCGCCCGGCGACCGGGTGGAGGCAGGGCAGGCGCTCGCGGTGGTCGAGGCCATGAAGATGGAGAATATCCTGCGCGCCGAGAAGGCGGCGACCGTGAAGGCCGCCAATTTCGCACCCGGCGACAGCCTGGCGGTGGACGCGGCGATCCTCGAGTTCGAATGACGCTCAGTCGGGCGGCACTGCCGTCCGGGTGCCGTTGAACCGGTCGAAGGTGGGCGGCGGATTGGCGCGGATCATCGCCTGGAGATCGAGCATCGGCTGCTGCGATACGATGATGCCGCCATCGGTCGGTCGATCCAGGTCGATCACCAGCAGCAGCGACAGCCCGAACAGCGCGAAGAGAAAGGCGGCCGTCTGGCGCCCGCGCTCGCCGACCAGGACATAGCCGATCACGCCGGCGGCGACGAACTGGTAGATGAAGAGCAGCAGGAACACCTCCGCCGGCACGTGCGCGCGGCGTGCGGCCCGGCGCGTGGCGTCCATGTCGATCATCGCGTTCATCGTATCGAGATACGAACTCGAGAAATCATAATGCTTGAGCGAAGGCCAGGCGGCGACCGTCTCGGTCCACAGGTCGGTGATCAGCTGGTCGTTGCGCGCCAGCAGCTCGGTGAGCTTCGGCCCGGGCGAAAGCTGCGCGACGGCGATGCGGTTGTCGGCATATTGCGAGAGCATGCTGCTCAGCCGCTGGCGATAGGGCGCATCGACCATCTGGCTGCGCAGATAGGTGGTGCCGATCGTGTTGGCCTCTTCCAGCACGCCCATCCGCCGCGCGTCATAGCGATCGAGCGCGAGCGAGAAGGTGAAGCCGACGAGCAGCGCGAGCAGGCCCATCACCGCGGAGACGATCAATCCCTCCTGGGCGTCGTCCTTGTCGATCTTGCCCCCTGCCGCACGGTCGCGTCGCCGCCGCAGCCGGATGCCGAGCCAGGCAAAGGCGAGCATCCCGGCGAACAGGAAGATACCGATCAGCCAGATCGGCGTTGCCAGCAGCCAGTGGGAGAGGAGCGCGTTCATCGGGGTTTCCCCGTGGTTTCGGACGGTGCATCGTGCCTTGCCGGCGCGCGCGGACAATCAGGGTTTGTCCCGGCGAAGCGCACCGACTTCCCCCGATGGGCAGCGGGCGGGGCGCAGGGCAGCTTCGGTGCGACAGGCACCAGGGAGCCGGCCCGATGGAAGACGCGCTGCACGTCCTCGCCGAATATATCGCGCTGATCGTCAACTTCCTCGCGATGGCGGCGATCGCGCTCGGATCGCTCCAGACCGCCTGGTACCTGTTCCGGCTGCTGCTGACCCGCGCCTCGCAGGAAGCGCTTCGGCCGATATGGCTGGGCTTCGGGCGATGGCTGGTCGCGGGGCTGTCGTTCCAGCTGGCCGCCGACATCGTCGAGACGACGATAGCGCCGAGCTGGGAGGATGTCGGCAAGCTGGCGGCGATTGCGGCGATTCGCACCTTCCTCAGCTATTTCCTCGATCGCGACATGGAGCCGCTGCGCGAGCGCGAGGCGGAACTCCGCGCACAGAAGATTGCGCCATGAGCGACACGAAGCGTGCGCTCCCGGAGGACCTCGGCGCCACGCGCACCGTGCTCGCGGCGGACCGGACGCTGATGGCCTGGATCCGCACCTCGCTCTCGATGCTGAGCTTCGGCTTCACCATCTACAAGTTCCTGCAGGGGCTGGCCGAGGGCAAGCAGATCCCGCACTCGCACAGCCCGCGGCAGGTCGGACTGTTCCTGGTCGGCATGGGCATATTGGCGATCGTGCTCGGCACGCTGAGCTATGCCACGACGCTGCGCGACATCCAGCGCAGCGGCGCCTTCCGCTTCGGCAGACCGATCCTGGTGATGGCGCTGGTGATGTGCGTAGCGGGCGTGGGATTGTTCGCCGCCATGGCGGGCCGGCTCATCTGAGCGGTTCCGCTGGTGACGGTCTTGCCGGTCACCATGGCCGAGATCGCGCCCCGCGCGATCTCGTGTCCGCTGGTGACCCCTAGGAGAATCGAACTCCTGCTTTCGCCGTGAGAGGGCGACGTCCTAACCGCTAGACGAAGGGGCCATTAGCGTGGCGGAAGCGGGCAATTACGGGCAGGTTCCTTGCCCGTCAAGCGCCTTCCCCGCGGATCGGCAATTTTATTGCGAGCCGGGCGGTTTCAGCCCGCGACCGGCAGGCGCAGCGTGCCGTCCGGCTCGTAATGGACTTCGCTGTACGCCGTCACCGCCGCAAGCGGCAGCGGCGCATAGAGATGCGGGAAGAGCTGGCCGCCGCGCGACGGCTCCCAGCGCACCGCATCGTCCATCGCCTCGAGATCGACTGCGGCGAGCCACAGGCCCGCCTGGCCGGCGAAATGCTTGTCCAGCGTCTCCACCACCTGATTGGCGGTGGAGAGGTGGATATAGCCGTCCGCCAGGTCGATCGGCGCGCCCGCGAACACGCCTTCATGCTCCAGCGCGTGCATCTGCTCCACGGTCAGGATCTTGTAGGCGATGTTCGGGGCTTCGCTCACTGCCCGTCCTCGGGACCGCTGGCGAGGTCCTCGGTCGTGGTGCCGTCAGGCGTCGGTTCGCCGGCGACGGCGCCGTCGCCCAGATCGACCTCGGCCTCGTCGTCGCTCTCCTCGATCCGCGCGGCCGAGACGACATGCTCGTCCTTGGCGACGCGGAAGAGGATCACGCCCTGGGTGTTGCGCCCGGTGACGCGGACCGAGCCGACCGTGGTGCGGATCAGCTTGGCCTGGTCGGTGACCAGCATCAGCTGTTCGCCATTGTGTGCCGGGAAGCTCGCCACCACCGGTCCGTTGCGGTCCGAGCTGACGATGTTGGTGATGCCCTGGCCGCCGCGATTGGTGCGGCGATACTCATAGGCCGAGGTACGCTTGCCATAGCCATTGGCAGTGACGGTGAGGATGAACTCCTCCGCCGCCTCGAACTCGGCCATGCGCTCGGGGCTGAGGGCGATCTCGCGCTCGCCTTCCTTCCAGGGAGCGGCCTTGAGGTAGTCCTCGCGCTCCTGCGGCGTCGCGTCGAAGCCGCGCAGCACCGACATCGAGATGACCTCGTCGCCCTCGGCCAGGCGCGCACCGCGCACGCCGGTCGAATCGCGGCTCTGGAACTCGCGCACGTCGGTCGAGGCGAAGCGGATCGCGCGGCCGCCCTTGGTGGCGAGCAGAACGTCGTCACCTTCGGTGAGCAGCGAGACGCCGATGAGGCGATCCTCACTGCCTTCCTCGAACTTCATCGCGATCTTGCCGTTGGTACGGATGTTGGCAAAGGCATCCATCGAGTTGCGGCGGACATTGCCCTTTGCGGTGGCGAACATGACGTGGAGGTCGCCCCACGCATTCTCGTCCTCCGGTAGCGGCAGCACGGTCGAGATCGTCTCGCCCGCCGCCAGCGGCAGCAGGTTGATCATCGGCCGCCCGCGCGTCGCCGGCCCGCCCTCGGGCAGGCGCCAGACCTTCATGCGGTAGACCTTGCCCTCGGTGGAGAAGAACAGCACCGGCGTGTGGGTCGAAGTGACGAAGAGGTGGGTGACCGCGTCCTCGTCCTTGGTCGCCATGCCGGCGCGGCCCTTGCCGCCCTTGGCCTGGGCGCGGAAGGTGTCGAGCGGGGTGCGCTTGATATAGCCTTCCATGGTCACGGTGACGACCATGTCCTCGCGCTCGATCAGGTCCTCGTCCTCGATGCCGTCGGCGGCGGCGGCGATCTCGGTGCGGCGCGGCGTGGCGTAGAGGGCGCGGACAGTGGTCAGCTCCTCGACCATCACTTCGTAGAGGCGCGCGCGGTTGCCGAGGATCTCGAGCAGCTCGGCGATCGAATCGGCCAGTTCCTTGAGCTCGTCGCCGATCTCGTCGCGGCCGAGCGCGGTGAGGCGGTGGAGGCGCAGGTCGAGGATCGCGCGGACCTGCGCTTCGCTCAGCCGGTAGATGTCGCCGGTAACCTCGGTTTCAACCGCTTCGACCAGCTTTATGTACTGGGCGATCTCGGCGATCGGCCATTCGCGTGCGAGCAGCTTGTCGCGGGCATCGGCCGGGCTCGACGACCCGCGGATGATCCGGACGACTTCGTCGAGATTGGTGACCGCGATCACCAGGCCGAGCAAGATGTGGGCGCGCTCGCGCGCCTTGGCGAGCTCGAACTTCGAGCGCCGCGTGATGACCTCTTCGCGGAACTTGACGAACGCCTGGATGATATCCTGGAGGTTGAGCAGCTCCGGGCGGCCGCCGCGGATCGCGAGCATGTTCGCAGGGAAGCTCGATTGCGCCGGGGTGTTGCGCCAGACCTGGTTGAGCACGACCTCGGGCGTCGCGTCGCGCTTGAGGTCGATGACGATGCGCACACCCTCGCGCGACGATTCGTCGCGAATGTCGCTGACGCCTTCGATGCGCTTGTCCTTGGCGGCCTCGGCGATCTTCTCGACCAGCGCGTTCTTGCCCTGCTGGTACGGGATCTCGGTGAGCACGATCGAGCGGCGCTCGCCGCGCTGCTCGAACTCGTGGCGCGAGCGGACGATGATCGAGCCGCGGCCGGTCTGGTAGGCCGAGCGGCAGCCCGAGCGGCCGAGGATCAGCGCGCCGGTCGGGAAGTCCGGACCGGGGACGATCTCCATCAGCTCCTCGAGCGTGAGCGCCTCGCGCTTGCCGAGCATGGCATCGATATGCGCCAGGCAGGCGTCGATCACTTCGCCGAGATTGTGCGGCGGGATGTTGGTCGCCATGCCGACCGCAATGCCGCCGGCGCCGTTGACCAGCAGATTGGGGAAGCGCGCGGGGAGGACCGCCGGCTCGCTCTCCGACCCGTCATAGTTCGGGACGAAGTCGACCGTGTCCTTCTCGATGTCGTCGAGCAGCGCCGAGGCGACGCGGGCAAGGCGCGCCTCCGTGTAGCGCATCGCCGCGGGCGGATCGGGATCCATGGAACCGAAGTTCCCCTGACCGTCGATCAGCGGCACCCGCATCGCCCAGTCCTGGGCCATGCGCGCCATCGCGTCGTAGATCGAGCTGTCGCCGTGCGGGTGATACTTACCCATCACGTCACCGACGAGGCGGGCCGACTTGCGATACGCGCGGCCGGCGACATAGCCGCCTTCCTGCGCGGCGTAGAGGATGCGGCGGTGAACCGGCTTGAGACCGTCCCGGACGTCAGGGAGCGCGCGCGCCACGATCACGCTCATCGCGTAATCGAGGTAGCTGGTCTTCATCTCATCGACGATCGAGATCGGCGCAATGTCGGAAGGATCGTCGGCGAGGATGGTCTCGTCGGTCAAAGGTTCACGCTTTCGGATTTGTTACGATCCGATGGCTCTAGCCGGGTGGACGCATCCTGCCAACCCCGCCCGCGCGCGCACGCGTACGCGAGGGAAAGCGGTGGATAAGTCGGGCAGGGCGCCGGCTTTTGCGAGCGTCGAAGATCAAACGCAAATGGCTGCAACTCCCAAATGGCGCGATTGACGGCGCCTACGGGTGGGTGGAACAGTGGCGGCAGTCCGGAGGGGGCCGGACCGGAGGGGCGCGTTGGGAGACAAGCAACCCTATATCGTCACGGTCATCGTCGGCGTGCTGACCTGGCTGGTCACGCACATCGTAGCGAGCGTGGTGGAAGCGCCGACGCTCGAATATTCTATGCGGACCGCCTCGCAAGGCCAGGTGCAGGTCGTCACCCTCGATCTCAGCAACGTTACCCGCGCCAAGCGCTTCGACGGCATCTCGGTGATGATCACCGTTCCCGGCGGCCCGATGGAGCGCGCGCGCATCCAGCCGGTCGAGCCCGCGGCCGAGGGGGACAATGCGCCGGATGCGGCGGGGCAGACGGCCAGCTTCACGATCCCGCACCTGCTGCCGGGCGAGACCTACCGGCTGACGGCGGAATCGCGGAGCAGCGCCACGCCGGCACTGCGTATCGACGCGAGCAGCCAGGCGATCCGGATCGTCGAGGCCAACCTCGAGACCTTCTGCGCGCGGCACGAATTGTCGATTCTCATCGCGATGTTCGTGCTGTGGGCGACGTTCCTCGCCGTGATCGCATACCGGATGCGCAAATCACCGGTCGGTGGACAGCAAGAAGAGCCAAAGATATATTTGCAGATGAATATTAGGCCGCATCGGGGGATGTCGCGCTATGATCGTCCGCGTAAGTCTTAGTCTTGCCCTGCTGATGGCGGCGCATTCTGCACATGCGCAGGCCAATCCGCCGCGAATCGTCAACGTTCGTGTCGTCGACGAGCGAAATCGCGGCGTGGAGAGCGTCGTCCGTTTCAGCAGCGGCGGGGATTGGCGCCGCTTCGGCGCGACCGACGCGGCCGGCGTCGCGCGCCAGCCCTTCTCCTGTTCGCTCGGCACGGTCTTTCGCGCGGAGCCTCGGGATCTCGGAAGCTATTTCAACTCGAAGGAAGTCGACTGTTCGGACAATCTGCGGATCCGCGTGGTTTCCCGTGCGACGCCGGCGGGGCATGCGGTCGCCGCCGAATTCCGCAAATTCAACGATCCGCAGACCGGTGCGCAATATGTGATGGTCGTGCGCAGCAGCTACGATGTGAAGACGCGAGACCTGACCGGGACCGGCTCCGTGGGCGCTGTCATGAACGCCGGCATCTTTGGCAGCATCAATCAAAGGGCCTGCGCGGCCACGGTCGTCGCCCGCTTCGATCGCGAGATACTGAAGGTGGATTCGAACGGAGACTGGAGCCCGGTGGCGGATCCCGCGATCCTGCCCGTGCCGGAGGAAACGGTGATCGATCGCAAGCGCTTTTCCCGGTCGTGCCAGAACGCCGGCGCGCGCCTCAAGGAGCTGGCGGAAGACGCGCCTGCGAAAATGAAGGTCTACACCGCGACGATCGTAGATGCGCAGGTCCAGGTGGCTGCGTCGATCGGCCAAACCGGCCAATATGCCGTCAATCCACCACCGTCGCCGGCCGAGCAGGCGCCGGCGGAAATGGAGGACGGTCACCTGCCTTCACGCTAGCCGCCAACGGCCGCCACGCGACCGTCGTCCTTGGGATCAGGCAAGGTACCGATGGCGAGGCGGGAGGAGGGCGCCCCGCCACCGGCACTTGGGAACACCAGGCCGCGCGCCCGGCGTCCGCAACTCAATGCGTCGTGCCGGTATGCGGCAGACGGATCACGTACTGGCCGTTCGCCTCGACGCCGGTGGAGTCGTCCTCGACATCGCCGTTGACCAGCTTGCCGAGATTGGCGAGCGCGCCGACGATGCCGAAGCCGGCGCTGAACGGACGGCCGCGCGGGTCGCGGCGGGGCTTGGGACGGGCGCCGCGGGGCTCACGGCGGCGGGGCGGGGGCGCCATGCGGGTCATGCGATCCGCTACCGAGGCGGCGTCGCCGGTGCGGCCGAATTCGCGCCACACGACCTGGAAGCCTTCCGGCACTTCGCTCCACTCGCCGCCCTCGGGGCGAACCAGGTCGCAGCCGCAATGGTGGCAGACGGCGAAGTCGAGGCCCTGGTTGTGGTGATGCCGGGTGCCGGCGGTGTGGCCCATCATGTTGCAGCGGATACTCATCTCAATGCACTCCAGCGGTCTTGGTGCCGCGCATCCGCAGCCGGAATTCGGCCAGGGCGCGGAAATGCTCGTCGTCGCTTTCGAGGGCGAGCTGTGGGTTCCAGATTTCGAAGCTGTCGCCGGCGCCGACGAACAGCGCGAGGTCGTCGATGCGGCCGAGATGGCGCATCGCGGGCGGGATGCGCAGGCCCCTGCCGTCGCGCTTGATTCGCTCGGACAGGCCGAAGGTGCCGCGCATCCGGCGATAGTGGCTGCGGGCTTCCTCGCCGCGCTCTTCTTCCGCCACCCGGCGGCGCTCGGCGCGCTCGGCCAGGGTCGAAAGATGTGCGCGGCCATAGCCGATCAGGCAGTCGTCGGCCTGGTGCTTGGCGACAACGATCTCGGGGCTGGTTTCGGGGGCGAAAGCGTCTTCGAGAAAGGCCGGGACGGCGACGTTTCCGTCGGCATCGACCTCGCAAAGTTCACTACCGTGGTAAAGGCTGTTCATGGGCATCGACTCGTCAGAAACGGTGGGTATTCTGCTGGTAAGTCACTGAAACCGTGATAGGTTTCTCTGCTTGCCTTATGTTTGCCATAATAACGCCCAATTCTGATCCTGCGATGAACCGGTATGTTCCATCGACGAAACGTTTACTGCCATTAACCATCATCTGGCCCATCGCGTCGCCCGCCGCCATTCCGGAGAGCACCCGTCCGAGTCCGTGCGTAGGGAGAAATCCTGAGCACAAACGCTTGAAAATTGTGGACAACGCTCCCCACGGGTAGCGCCGCGGAGAGCGGGACCCTATTCTCCACCGATGCATTCCGGCTTCGTTCCGCTTCGGGTCTTTTCGTCCTTCACCATGCTGGAGGGCGCGATCGAGCCGAAGGCAATCGCCAAGCGCGCCAAGGAGCTGGGTTTTCCGGCGGTGGCGGTGGCGGATCGCAACGGACTCTATGCCTCGATGAGCTTCGGCGATGCCTGCATCAAGGCCGGCGTCCAGCCGATCATCGGCACGCTGCTCGCGGTGAAGCGGCCCGACATGCCCGACGGCGTCGCCGCGCCGATCGACTGGCTGGCGCTCTATGCGCAGGACGAGGCGGGCTATCTCAACCTGTGCGACCTGGTCTCGATGGCGCATCTCGATCGCCCGGTCGAGGAAGACGCGCACATCCCGTTTGCGGCGCTGGAAGGCCGCACCGATGGGCTGCTCTGCCTGACGGCGGGGCGCGAGGGCGCGCTGGCGCGGCTCTATGCCGAGCAGCAGGACAGCGCCGCCGATTCCTATGCCCGCCGGCTCGAGTCGCTGTTCCCCGAACGGCTCTATATCGAGATCGTCCGTCGGCTCGACGAGATCGAAGGCAAGGCGGAGCCGCGGCTGCTCGACCTCGCCTATGACCGTGGCCTGCCGCTGGTCGCGACCAACCCGAGCTGCTTCGCCGAAGAGACCTTCTACGAGGCGCATGACGCGATGCTGTGCATCGCCAACTCGTCGTACATCGCCTCGGACGATCGCCCGCGCTCCTCGCCTGACGCCTGGATGAAGCCGGCGACCGAGATGCGCAACCTGTTCGCCGACCTGCCCGAAGGCATCGCCAACACGCTCGTTGTCGCCCAGCGCTGCGCCTATGCCGCGCCCAAGCGCAAGCCGATCCTGCCCAGCCTCGCCGGCGACCGCGAGGGTGAGGCGAAGATGCTGCGCGAGCTGAGCTGGCAGGGCCTCGACGCGCGGCTGGAAAAGGCCGGCATCACCGGCGCCGAAGCCCGCAAGCCCTATGAGGACCGGCTTGAGTTCGAGCTCGACGTCATCATCCAGATGGGCTTCCCCGGCTATTTCCTGATCGTCGCCGACTTCATCCAATGGGCGAAGGCGCACGACATTCCGGTCGGCCCGGGCCGCGGCTCGGGCGCGGGCTCGGTCGTCGCCTGGGTGCTGACGATCACCGATCTCGATCCGCTCAAGCTCGGCCTGCTCTTCGAGCGCTTCCTCAATCCCGAGCGCGTGTCGATGCCCGACTTCGACATCGACTTCTGCGAAACGCGGCGCGGCGAAGTGATCCGCTACGTTCAGCAGAAATACGGCGCCGATCACGTCGCGCAGATCATCACCTTCGGTACGATGAAGGCGCGCGCGGTGATCAAGAGCGTCGGCCGCGTGCTGCAGATGAGCTATGGTCAGGTCGATCGCCTCGCCAAGCAGATCCCCAATCACCCGACCGATCCCTGGACGCTGTCGCGCACGCTGAACGGGGTGAGCGAGTTCCTCGCCGAATATGAGGCACATCGCGAGATCCGGAACCTCGTCGATCTCTCGATGCAGCTCGAGGGGCTTCCCAGCCACTCCTCGACGCACGCCGCCGGCGTGGTGATCGGCGATCGTCCGCTCGCCCAGCTCGTGCCGCTCTACCGCGATCCGCGCTCGGACATGCCGGTCACCCAGTTCGACATGAAATATGTCGAGGGTGCCGGGCTGGTGAAGTTCGACTTTCTCGGCCTGAAGACGCTGTCGGTGCTCAAGAAGGCCGTCGAGCTGCTCGCGGACCGCGGCATCGACGTCGATCTCGACACGCTGACCTGGGACGACACCGAAGTCTACGACCTGCTTCAGCGTGGCGACACGGTGGGTGTGTTCCAGCTCGAATCGGAGGGCATGCGGCGCACGCTGACCGCGGTGCGCCCGACCAATTTCGGCGACATCATCGCGCTCGTCTCGCTCTATCGCCCGGGCCCGATGGACAACATCCCGAGCTTCGGCCACCGCAAGGGCGGGCGCGAGGAGATCGTCTATCCGCACGACCTGCTCGAGCCGATCCTGAACGAGACCTACGGCATCTTCGTCTATCAGGAACAGGTGATGCAGGCCGCCCAGATCCTGGCGGGCTACAGCCTCGGCGGCGCAGACATGCTGCGCCGCGCGATGGGCAAGAAGATCAAGGCGGAGATGGACGCCCAGCGCGAGACCTTCGTGAAGGGCTGCGCCGAGCATAACGGCATCAAGCCAGCCAAGGCCAACGAGCTGTTCGACTTGATCGACAAGTTCGCCGGCTATGGCTTCAACAAGTCGCACGCCGCCGCCTATGCGCTGCTCGCCTATCAGACGGCGTGGCTGAAGGCGCATTATCCACACGAATTCTTCGCCGCCTCGATGGCGTACGACATCCACCAGACCGACAAGCTGGCGATCTTCGCCGACGACATGAAGCGCCTCGGCGTGAAGTGCCTTGGCCCCGAGATCAATTGCAGCGAAGGCGATTTCTTCGTCGAGAAGACCGAGGACGGGCTGGCGGTGCGCTATGCGCTGGGGGCGCTCAAGGGCGTGGGCGAGCGCGCGATGGAGCTGCTGGTCGAGGAGCGCGAGGAGCGGGGCAGCTTCAAGTCGCTCGACGACTTCGCCAAGCGCGTCGATCCGCGGCTGATCAACAAGCGCCAGGTCGAGACGCTGGCCGGCGCCGGGGCGTTCGACAGCCTCGACGACAATCGTGCGGGTGTGTTCGCCGCGGCGGAGACGATCCTCGCAGTGGCGCAGCGCACCTGGCAGAACAAGACCAGCGGGCAGGGCGGCCTGTTCGGCGAATCCGAGCCGAGCGGCGGCGCGATCCAGCTGCCGCAGAGCGCGCACTGGTCGCTGGCCGATCGGATCGGCGCCGAGCGCGACGCCTTCGGCTATTATTTCTCGGCGCACCCGCTCGACCGCTTCCAGCACCTCGCCAGGACCTTCGGCGCGCGCGAGATCGCGACTTTGGGCGAGATCGACATCCCGCCCGGCACTCGCGTCGGCGCGACGATCGCGGCGCTGATCGAGGATTGCCGCCCGCGCACCTCGGCGCGCGGCAACAAGTACATGATGGCGACGATCTCGGACAAATCGGCGCAGACCATCGCGACCTGTTTCGAGGACAGCGCCGTCCCCGACCTGGAGCGCTGCGCGCGCGAGGGCGGCTGCGCGGTGCTGACCGTCGAGCTCGACAAGCGCGCGGGGGAAGACACGCCGCGCGTCTCGATCAAGCGCGTGCAGAGCTTCGACAACCTGGCGAACACCGCGCGGCTGGTGCTCGACGTGGCGATCGACGACGTCCGCGCCATCCCGGTGCTGGCGGGCATCATCGGCGATCAGCGCGGCGGGCGCGGCGAGGTGCTGGTGCGCGTCGGCATCGCCGGCGGCGAGGCGGAGCTGGTGCTCGGCCGAGACTTCCGCCTGGACGGCGAGCTGCGCCAGAAGATCGAGAATGTCCCCGGCATCCGCTGGGCAACGCTGAAGAGTGCCGCGGCGAAGCTGGCCGAGGCGGCTTAGGAAGATCGTCATCCCGGCGAAAGCCGGGATCTCAGGCAATTGCGGGAAAGTGCCGCACGCGATCCCGGCTTTCGCCGGGACGACGGAATGGCTTCGACGCGCAACTCTCGACACCCCCGCACTCCCCGGTCTACGCTCTCGAAAAAGCGGTATGGAGAACCGGATGCTGGGCGGGATGCAGGATTTCGAACTGCGCGTGACGACGTTGCTCGATCATGCGGCACGCGAGCATTGGGGGCGCGAGATCGTCACCCGCTGGGCCGATGGCAGCGAGACGCGCACCACCTGGGCCGGGATCGCCCGCGATGCGAAGAAGCTGGCGCAGGCGCTCGAGCGGCTCGGGCTGAAGAAGGGCGACCGCGTCGCCACGCTGGCGATGAACCATGGCCGCCATCTCGTCGCCTGGTACGGCGCCGCCGGCATGGGCGGGCTGATCCACACGATCAATCCGCGCCTGTTCGACGACCAGCTGGTCTTCATCGCCAACCACGCCGAGGACAAGGTCCTCTTCTACGACCGCGCCTTCGCGCCGCTGGTCGAGCGATTGAAGCCGCACTGGACGACGATCGAGCATTATGTCTGCTTCGATCCCGGAACGGAGTCCGGGACAGGCACCGACGGCCCGGACGGGTTCGAGGCGCTGCTCGCGGCCGAGGACGGCAATTACGACTGGGTGACCGGCGACGAGCGCGAGCCCTGCATGATCTGCTACACCAGCGGCACCACCGGCAATCCCAAGGGTGTGGTCTATTCGCATCGCTCGACGATGATCCACGCGCTCGCCGAGCTGCAGCCCGACGTGTTCGATCTTTCCGCCCGCGCGGTGGCGATGCCGATCGTGCCGATGTTCCACGCGGTCGGCTGGGGCCTGCCCTGGGCCGGCGCGGCGGCAGGGATCAAGTTCGTCTTCTCCGCGGTCAACGATCCGCTGGTGCTGTGCGACCTGATGAACCGCGAGAAGGTGACGCACACCGCCGGCGTGCCCACCGTGTGGTTCGCGATGTTCCAGCACATGGACGCGACCGGCGCGGAGCCCAAATATCTCAAGATCGTCACCATCGGCGGCTCGGCCGCGCCGCGCGCGATGATCGAACGGCTGATGAAGATGGGCATAAGGGTAAACCATGCCTGGGGCATGACCGAGACCTCGCCGATCGGCACGATGGGCGCGCCCTCCTGGGACTGGGACGAGCTGAGCTTCGAGCAGCAGGTCGACCAGGTCACCAAGCAGGGCAAGGTGCCCTTCGGCGTCGAGCTGCGCGTGGTCGACGACGAGGGCGTGGTCCAGCCGCGTGACGGCAAGAGCTCGGGCCGGCTGCAGGTGCGCGGGCCGTGGATCGTCGAGCGCTATTTCAAGGCGGACGAACCCGCGGTCGATGCCGACAACTGGTTCGATACCGGCGACGTCGCCTTGCTCCATCCGGACGGCACGATGCAGATCACCGATCGCGCCAAGGATGTGATCAAGTCGGGCGGCGAGTGGATCAGCTCGGTCGATCTCGAGAATGCCGCGGTCGGCTGTCCCGGCGTGGCCGAGGCGGCGGCGATCGGCGTCCATCATCCGAAATGGGAGGAGCGGCCGATCCTGCTCGTCGTGCGCAAGCCCGGCAGCGACGTGACCGCCGAGCAGGTGCAGGCGCACCTCGCCCGGCATGTCGCCAAATGGTGGCTGCCCGACGAGGTCCATTTCGTCGACAGCCTGCCGCATACCGCCACCGGCAAGCTGCTCAAGACCGCGATCCGTGCCCAGTACAAGGACTTCAAGCTGGCGGCTGCCTAGCTGCGGGTTATCCCCACCCGCTGAGGCGGGTTCGCCCCGATGGCGCCGCCTCGCTCCCCGAGGTCTAACAGGCGGGCTTTTCGGGAGATCGTCATGTTCTACACAAGTCGACGGGCCGCAGCCTGGTGCGGTCTCGCGGCGCTGGTGCTCGCCGCGCCCGCGCTGGCGCAGGGCAAGAAGGCCGCCAAACCCGCTGCCGCGCCGGTGGTGGACACCGAGATCCAGGGCGCGCTTGGCCGCATGGCGAACGCGCTCAAGGCGATCGACAGCTTCGAGCTGCGCGCGGACATGACCACCGAGGAAGTGCTCGACAACGGGCAGAAGCTGCAAAGCTCCTCGGCGATGACCGCTTCGGTGCGCCGCCCGAACCGGCTGCAGGTCAATGTCGATTCCGAACGGCGCAACCGCCGCTTCTATTATGACGGCAAGCAGCTCACCATCTACGGCCCGGCGACGGGCTATTATGCCAGCGTTGCCGCACCGCCGACCACCTATGCGATGCTGCAGGCGGTCGCCGATCGCTTCGGCGTCGAGACGCCGATGGCCGACCTGATGATGTGGGGCGAGAGCGGCGTGCGGCTCGATGGGGTGACCAGCGCGGTCTATGCCGGCGCGGACCGGATCGGCGGCGAGGTCTGCGATCAATATGCCTTCCGCCAGCCCGGCACCGACTGGCAGCTGTGGATCCGCCGCGCCGATCCCGCGCTCCCCTGCAAGGTGGTGATCGTCAACACCGACGACCCCGCCCAGCCCCAGACCGACGCGGTGTTCAGCTGGACCCCGCGCAGCTTCACCGATGCGCAGTTCGCCTTCGTGCCGCCGGCCGACGCCAAGCGCATCGAGATCAGCCAGGCCATCGCCGCCAAGGGAGGCAAGCAATGAGCATCCTCATCCTCTTCGCCCCGATCACGCTGATGGCGGCGGGGCTTCCCCCCGCCAGCCCGGAAGCGCTGACGCAGCGCCGCGGCGGCGGCGCCGGCGCGCGGGGCGGCAGCGCCGCCGGCCGCCAGGTGCGCGGCGGCTCGCGGACCAGCATCAACCCGCCGGCGAACCGGGGCGGCGGCAACATCAATCGCGGCGGCAACGCGAATGGGAACCGCAACGCGAACGTCAATCGCAACGTCAACGTGAACAACAACGTCAACGTCAACCGGAACGTCAACGTGCACGGCGGCTATTATGGCGGGGGCGGCTGCTATGGCTGCGGCTGGGACGACCATGATTTCGCGCGCGGCGCCGCGGTGGGGCTCGCCACCGGCGCGGTGGTCGGTGCCGCGGTGGCGAGCAGCAACCACACGACCACCGTCGTGGTCTCGCCCGGCACCGTCGTCACGGCGCTGCCGGGGGGCTGCTCGGCCACGGTGGTGGGATCGGTGACCTACCAGCGCTGCGGATCGGTCTGGTACCAGCCGCAATTCGTCGGCTCGTCCGTGCAGTATATCGTCGTCGCCCAGCCATGAGATCGGTCGCCCCGGCCTTGTCCGCCGGGTCGACCGCCCGTCTCACATCGCAGCGAAGGCGGCGGTCACTTCGCCGGCCTTGGCGTCCTTGAACCGCGCGCAGTTGCGGATGCCCTCGACCGCGCGATCGAGCGACAGCGTGCTGCCGCCTTCGCCGCGCAGCTTGGCGTTCACCGTATCGGCCGCGGCAAGCGTGCACTGCGACTTGAACATCTGCGCCGAGCGGCCCGAGAAGATGCCGCCACCGCCGGTGCTCTTCGAGAACTCGTCGAAATGGGCGAGCATGTAGTCGAGCGCCGCGTCGCGGGTGTTCGGATTGTTCATGAAGGCGGCCGCCGCGAACAACCGCTCACGCGACGAATAGCGGGGATCGTTGAACTCGGTGAAATACCATTTCGCGACCTCTGCATTGTCCGACGAGGCGATGGCGCGGAACGCGGCCTGGCGCAGCCCGGGCACCTTGCCGGCCAGCGCCGCATCGGCGAGCGTCTTGGCGAAGGGCACGCCGCGATCCTCGACCGTCACGGCGAGCGCGAGCGGCGCGAAATCGCCGTCGAGCGCCTTGGTGTCACCGGCCAGCCAGGCATCGGCCGCCTGGGTGAGCTTGGCGCGCGTCGCGGCGTCATGACCGTCATCCGCCACGAAGCCGACCAGTTGCTCGCGCAGCTCCTGCGTATCGGCATCGTCGCCGTCATGCGCACCGGCCTTCGGATCGAAGCCGATCTTCGCCAGCATCGGGCCGTAGAGCTCGACGAACAGCTTGCGATAGCCGGGCAGCGCCGCCGGGCCGATCAGCCCGCGCTTGGCGAGGCCGGCGAGCCGCTCGCCATTGTCGAGCTGCATCTTGGTCTTCGGGTGCTGCGCCATCGCGCGGGACAGCGCGACAAGCTGCGGCACCTTGGCCTTGCCGGCATAGAAGCTCGCCCACAGGCTGTCGTCCACCGCCAGCGCCTCGCCGGTCGGCAGCTTCGGCGCGGCGTGGATCAGCGCGTCCCAGTCGGCGGGATCGAGGTCGAAGCGATAATAGCCCCAGCCGCCGGCATTGGGGACGATTGCGCCGGTGCCGTTCACCGTGACCGGTGCGCTCGGCGTGTCGAGCAGCATGCAGTTCTTGGCATCGCCCTGGCGGATGCAGAGCGGTACCACCCATTGCTGGGCCGGCGCGTTGGTGCCGAAATAGGCGAAGCGCTGCTGCGTCGCGGTCAGGCCGCCATTCTCGCGGTGGAAGGTCACGACCGGCACGCCCTGCTGGTCGACGAAGCTCTTCAGCGAGGCGAGCACGCGCGGATCGTGCGCGGCATCGGCCAGCGATCCGAAGAACTGCTCGGTCGAGGCGTTGCCATATTCATGGCGCTTCATGTGCAAGCGCACGCCGTCGCGGAACTTCTCATCGCCCATATAGGCCGCGATCATCCCGACGACCTGGCCGCCCTTGCCATAGGTGATCTGGTCGAACGCCGCATCGACATCGGCGTCGTTGGTGATGTGCTGGTGGATCGGGCGGCCGGCGACGAGCGCGTCGAGGTCCATCGCCTCGAAGCCTTCCGAGATCGCGTCGACGCCGATGTCCAGGTCCGGGCGCCATTCATTGCCGATCCGGTAGCCCATCCAGTTGGCGAAGCTCTCGTTCAGCCAGATATCGTCCCACCAGGCGGGGGTGACGAGATCGCCGAACCACTGGTGCGAAAGCTCGTGCGCCACGACCATGCCGAAGGTCTGCTTGGACGAGGTCGCGTCCTTCTCGTCGACGAACAGGATGCCGTCGCCATAGATGTCGGCGCCCGCATTCTCCATCGCGCCCGGCATCACCGGCGAGCCGATCTGGTCGAGCTTGGGGAAGGGGAAGGGCTGGCCGAAATATTTCTCGAGCAGCGCGACGATCGGCCCAGAATTGTCCGCGGCGAACTGCATCTGGTCCTTGTTCGGCTGGGTGCCGACGATGCGCAGCGGGAGCGGGGTCTTGCGCTCGGGCGTGGCGGCGACCTTGGTCTGCACCGTGGCGAACGGGCCGACGACGAAGGCGACCAGATAGGTCGGCAGCGGCTTGGTGGCGATGAAGCGGTGCTTCTCCAGCTTGCCGGCCTTGGTCGGCTTGCCCGTCTCGGGCGCGTTGCTGAGCGCGACGAAGCCCGGCTTGGTGGTGAGCGAGACGGTGAAGGGCGTCTTGTAGCCCGGCTCGTCGAAGCCCGGGAAGGCGGCGCGCGCGTCGATCGATTCGAACTGGGTCCAGGCATACCAGGTGCCCGCCACGTTGATCCGGTACGGGCCCGATGCGCCGCCGCCGAAGGGTGCGTCATAATCGAACTTCAGCGTGACCTTGCCCGGCTGCACGGTCTTGCCGAAGTCGAGCTGCGCCAGGCCATAGGGGCTCTTCTGGGTGAAGGTGACCGGGATGGCCTTGCCGCCCACGATCGCCACCGCCTTGGTCATGTTCAGCCCGCGGCCGTGCATCCACACGGTCTGCGCGGCCTTGTTCAGCTGCACGTCGATCTCGGTGTGGCCGCTGAAGCGCGGGTTCTCGGGGATGATCGTCAGGTCGAGCCGATAGGCGAGGGGCTTCACCGTATCGGGCAGCTTGCCGGTGGGCTGGGCGTCCTGGGCGAAGGCAGTGGCAGGCAGGGTAAGGGCGAGGGCAAAGGCAAGCGCGCGCATGGAGATTCCTTATCGTCTGGCGGTGGCGTAAGCCGCGCTTGCAAGGCGCGCAATCGGCGATCTGTGTCCCACCGCGCTACTGTATGTTTCCGGATTGTGTCGGACTCCGATTTGGCTATGGTGGCGGCATGGGCTCGGGGGGATGCAACACTCGAGGCCTCCGGGCGGCGTCTTTGATCCCTCTTTGCGCCGCCCGGCCCTATACTGGGGCCACCCGCTTCCCGACCGGTGGCACCCCTTTCCGCACATCGCCGATCAGCAGATCGCCCATTGCGCCTGCGTGCGGCTTGGCTATGGTAGCGCTATCATAAGATAAGCATGGGAGAGGGATGATGGGGCTGATCGCGCGCTTGGCTGTGCTGGTCCTGCTGCTGGGCGCCGCGGCGCCTCCGGGGGAGCGCTGGGTGACGGCCTGGGCCACCTCGCAGATGATCCCGGGCAGCAATGCCATTCCCAACGAGGACCTGAAGAACGCGACGCTGCGCCAGGTCGTGCGCATCCAGATCGCGGGCAACAAGCTGCGCGTCCGGCTCACCAATGCCTATGGCACCCAGTCGCTGCGGATCGGCGCGGCGACGATCGCCCGCGCGCCCGATCCCGCTTCGGCCCGGATCGATTCGGCCAGCCTGGTGCAGCTCCGCTTCGGCGGCGCGAAGAGCGTCGTGATCCCGGCGGGCGCGGACTATTGGTCCGACGCGGTCGCGCTGCCGGTGGCGGCGGGCGCGGACTTGGCGATCACCCTCTATCTCCCTGAGGCGCCAGCACAGCAGACCGGCCATCCGGGCTCGCGCGCCACCAGCTATATGGCCCATGGCGATCACAGCGGCGATGCCGACTTGCCGGGCGCCAAGACCGCCGAGCGCTGGATCCAGATCGGCGCGATCGAGACGGTTTCCGCCAGGGCTTCGGCGGTCGTGATCCTCGGCGACTCGATCACCGACGGCTATGGCGTCCCTGCCAACAGCAACAATCGCTGGACCGACGGGCTCCAGCGCCGCCTGCGCGCCACGCCGGCGCTGGCCGAGATGGCGGTGCTCAACGCCGGCATCGGCGGCAACCGGCTGCTCAATGACGGGCTCGGGCCCAATGCGATGGCGCGCTTCGATCGCGAGGTGCTGAGCTATCCCGGCGTCTCGCATCTCGTGATCTTCGAGGGCGTCAACGATCTCGGCGTGCTCACCCGCGACGCGCCGGCCACGCCCGAGGCACATGCCGCGCTGGTCGAGGGCATGATCGGTGCCTATCGCCAGATGGTCGCGCGCGCCCGTGCGCACGGGATCAAGGCGATCGGCGCGACGATCACGCCCTATGGCGGCTCGGGCTACTATCATCCGGACGCGCAGAACGAGACCGATCGCGCCGCGGTAAATGCCTGGATTCGCACGCCCGGCAACTTCGACGGGGTCATCGATTTCGATGCGGCCATGCGCGATCCGTCCGCACCGTCCAGATTGTCCAAGGCGTTCGACAATGACGGGCTCCACCCCTCGGTGGCCGGCTACCAGGCAATGGCCGATGCGGTGCCGCTGTCCTTGTTCTCGTCGGTGGTGACCGACAAGCGAAAGGTGACCGGTGCGTCCCCCGAACCCGCCCCGGCGATCGCCTTCACCTTCGACGACCTCACTGCCCATGCGCCGCTGCCGAACGGCTATACCCGGGTCGGCATCGCCGAGCAGATCATCGCGGCGCTGAAGGCCGGCGGGGCGCCGGCGATCGGCTTCCTCAACGGCGTCCAGCTCACCAACGAGCCCGCCTCGGCGCCGGTGCTCGACAAATGGCGGGCAGCAGGGCTGACGCTGGGCAATCACGGCTGGAGCCACGCCAATCTCGACCAGCTGAGCGACGCGCAATTCCTCAGCGAGCTCGAGAAGAACGAGCCGATACTCAAGGCAAAGGCGGGCGCCGCCGACTGGCACTGGTTCCGCTATCCGTTCCTCTCCGAGGCCGCCGCCAATCCCGAGCGCCGCGCCCGCATCCGCAAGCTGCTGGCGGATCGCGGCTACAAGGTCGCCACGGTGACGATGGATTTCTCCGACTGGGCCTATAACAACGCCTATGCCCGCTGCGTGGCGAAGGGCGATGCCGATGCGATCCTGGCGATGGAGCATGGCTGGCTCGGCACGGCCTCGGTCCAGGCCGATCGCGCGCGGGCGATGAGCAAGGCGCTCTATGGCCGCGACATTCCCTATGTGCTGCTGATGCACCTCGGCGCCTTCGATGCGCACATGCTGCCCCAGCTCCTCGCGATGTACCGCGAGAAGGGCTACCGCTTTGTCTCGATCGAAGAGGCGGGCAAGGATCCGTACTACGCCCCCGAAGTGAACCCCGCGCTCCCCCCGCAGCCCCAGGGGCTGAACGGCGCGATGGCGGCCAAGGGGCTTAAGGAGCCGCAGGCCCCGGCAATGCTGCCGCTCGACACGATGTGCATGTAAGCAGAATCCCTCTCCCCTCCGGGGAAAGGGTTGGGAGAGGGGCATGACGCAGCCTTCTCTCCCGCAGCTACTGGATTAAGGCACACTTCCCTCTTCCCGGAGGGGAGAGGGAGTCAAAAGAGCTCCCCCTGCGGTCCGCTCGGCGGGCGGAACAGGTCCGTCCGCAGCCGCAGCACTTCCTGGTCGAGTCCATAGCGCTTCGCCGCCATCCGGAACCGCGTGCGCAGCAGCTCGGCCCAGGGGCCGTGCCCGCGGAAACGCGTGTAGAAATTGGGATCGTTGTCCTTCCCTCCGCGGATCGACTGGATCGTCGCCATCACCTTGCTCGCGCGATCGGGGAAATGCGTGTCGAGCCAGGCGCGGAACAGCGGGGCGACTTCGTGCGGCAGCCGCACCGGCAGGAAGAAGGCCGTCCGCGCGCCCGCGGCGGCGGCACGCTCGAGGATATGCTCGATCTCGTGGTCGGTCACCTGCGGGATCACCGGCGCCAGCGAGACGAACACCGGCACGCCTGCATCTGCCAGCTGCCGCACCGCCTGCAGGCGCTTCTCGGGATGCGGCGCGCGCGGCTCCACCGTCATCGCGATCCTGGGATCGAGCGAGGTGATTGACAGCATCACCGCCGCCAGTCCTTTCCGGGCCATCGGCGCCAGGATGTCGAGGTCGCGCGTCACCCGGTTCGACTTGGTGGTGATCGTCAGCGGATGGTCGTGCTCGGCCAGCACCTCGATGCAGCCACGGGTGATTCGCCACTCCGCTTCGATCGGCTGATAGGGATCGGTGTTGGTCCCGAAGGCGATCGGCCGGCAGACATAGCCGCGCTTGCCGAGCTCGGCCCTGAGCAGCGTCGGCGCATCGGGCTTGGCGAAGAGCTTGCTCTCGAAATCGAGCCCCGGCGACAAATCGAGATAGGCGTGGGTCGGCCGCGCGAAGCAATAGATGCAGCCATGCTCGCAGCCGCGATAGGGATTGATCGAGCGATCGAAGGCGATGTCGGGCGACTGGTTGCGGGTGATGATCGTCCGCGCCCGCTCGACCGTGACCGAGGTACGCAGCGGGGGCGGGGCATCATCCAGCGCCGCGCGCATGTCGAGCCATTCCCCATCCGCCTCGCGCGCGGGCAGGTTGAAGCGGCTGCTCGCCTCGTTCAGCGTGGCGCCGCGCACGGGCCGATTCTTTGCCATTGCCAAAACCTAGGCGGCTCAATAGAACATAGCAAGAACATTGGAGGACATAATGGCACGGATCAGCTATCTCGAACTGCCGTCGAAGGACGTTGCCGGCACCTGCGATTTCTATGCGAAGGCGTTCGGCTGGGGCTTCACCGATTTCGGCCCGGACTATGCGGCGACGACCACCGGCGACACCGATCTCGGCATCAACGGCAGCACCGACCAGGCGATTGCGCTGCTCCTGCCGGTGATCGAGGTGCAGGACCTCGAGGCCGCGTTCGAGAGCGTGCAGGCATCGGGCGGCGAGATCACCGTGCCGATCTTCGCCTTTCCGGGCGGCCGCCGCTTCCATTTCCGGGACCCGGAAGGCAACGAGCTGGGCGTGTTCGTCAACGAACCCGAGTGATTGCGGCGCCGCGGCGGCGTGATAGGCTGGGCGCAAGGGGGAGTCCGATGCGCTTGATTGTCATGACCGCCGCGGTGGCGCTCGCCGGCTGGACGCTGCCTGCCGCCGCGCAGGACCGCGCGCCCTGCGGCAAGGAGCTGGTCTGTGCGAGCGATCCGCAGACGATATTGCAGGCGATGCGCGCGGCGCGGCTGGAGGCCAGCCTGGCCGCCGACGAGCATGGCGATCCCGTCATCAACGTCACCGGCCGGCCCTATCATTTCGACCTGTTCTTCTATGGCTGCGAGCAGCACCGGCACTGCGATTCGCTGCGCTTCGAAGTCAGCTTCGGCAAGGATGCACAGGCGACGGTGGCGCTCGCCAACAAATGGAATGCCGGGCATCGCTTCGTCACGGCGTCGGTGAAGGACAATGGCGCCTTCGTCCTCTCCTACGATATCGGCATGATCGGCGGCACGACGAAACGCAATTTCGCCGATACGCTCGATTGGTGGAACTCGATGCTGGGTGAATCGGCGGATTTCTTCGCCGCGGAATTGAAGGGGTAAAAGGGGGAATGATGCACAGGATGATGACGGCGGTCGCGCTGGTGGTGGCCGCATGGGCGGCGCCGGCGATGGCGCAGGACCAGATCGTGGACGTGAGCCAGCCAAGCGCATTTGCCGAGGTGATGCAGCAGGAGGGCTACAAGGCAGCGCTCAAGAAGAACAAGCAGGGCGAGACCTATCTCGAAAGCGCCGCTGGCGGCTCGACCTTCACGGTGAGCATTCTTCGAATGCAATCCGGTGAAGGGCTGCGATTCGGCGGAATTCTACGCCTGGTACAAGAAGAAGCCCTGGTTCGACGCGGCGCTCGCCAATCGCTGGAACGACAGCAAGCGTTTCCTGAAGATCTCGATCGACGATGAGGGCGACCTGGCGGTCACCCTGGACGTGTCGTTGAAAGGGAAGCTCACCTACACCAATCTCGCCGATATTATCGACTGGTGGAGCGTCACGACGGGCGAGCTCGACAAGTTCCTCGATGCGGAGGAAGCCAAGGCCGGCACCGTCGCCAAGGCGCCCGCCGCGGAGAAGAAATAACCGCTCAGCGCTCCTCGAGCCGCGGCAGCAGCTCGACGAAGTTGCAGGGCCTGTGACGGATGTCGAGCTGGCTCGCCAGGATGCCGTCCCAGGCATCGGTGACGGCGCCGGTCGAGCCCGGTAGCGCGAAGATATAGGTTCCGCGCGCCACCCCGGCGGTCGCGCGTGACTGGATCGTTGAGGTGCCGATCGACTGGTAGCTCAGCCAGCGGAACAGCTCGCCGAAGCCGGGGATTTCCTTGTCCCAGACGCGCGCCAGCGCCTCGGGGGTGACGTCGCGCCCGGTCACGCCGGTGCCGCCGGTGGTCAGCACCACTTCCACGCCGGCATCCTCGATCCAGGCGTGCAGCTGCGCGACGATCGCATCCGCATCGTCGCGCACGATCGTTCGCGCCGCCAGCACATGCCCGGCCGTCGCCAGCCGCTCGACCAGCCGGTCGCCCGAGCGATCGTCGGCAATCGTGCGCGTGTCCGATACCGTCAGCACCGCGATCCGCACCGGGCGGAACGCGATCGCCTCATCGGCTGCCATTGGGATCCTGATGGAAAGCGAGCTGCTTGACGCTGATCTTGACCGCCGTCGGCCCCTGCATGCCCGGGAATTTCGGCCACAGCCCCTGCGCCAGCGCATCGCGGCTCGCCGACTTGCGGCCTTCCTGGTTCTCGTACATCCAGTAGTTGCGCAGCACCGTCATCACATAGCCGCGCGTCTCCCAGTACGGGATGCTCTCGATATAGAGCAGCGGATCGCCGCCATCCTTGATCATCGCGTTCCAGTTGGCGACCGGGGTCGGGCCGGCATTGTACGACGCGATCACCTTGGGCAGCAGCCCGCCGGTAAAGGGCTGGTCGCGCAGCTGCTCGAGATAGGACTGGCCGATCTCCATGTTGACCGAAGGCTTGGTCAGGTCGCTGGCGGCATAGGTGATGCCGTTGCGCCGGCCGATGTCGATCGCCGCGCCGGTCTTCACCTGCATCAAGCCCATCGCGCCGGCGGCGCTGCGGATATCCGAATTGAAGCGCGATTCCTGCAGCGTGTGGGCGAACACCAGCGCCTTGTCGACGCGCCAGCCGCCCGCCGGTGTCCAGTTCGGTGCCGGATAGCGCGCCGCGGTCAGCGGCTGCACGCCCATCGGGCAGTTATGGGTGAGCCAGAGCTGGGTCGAGGGCAGGTCGAGCCGGCCGGCGAGGCGGGTCAGCGCGGCATGCTCGGCCGGGCTGCCCAGCTTGGCCTGGTAGCGCAGCACTTCGTCGGCCAGCGCATCCTCGTCGATCTCGACCAGCGCGGCGGCGACGCGCACGTTCGGGCGGCGCTCCAGCGCGCGCCAGTCCTCGGCGACGAACTTCTCGCCCTTGCTCGGCGCGTCCTGGATGCCGAGCGCCGACTTGGCGAGCAGGCCGTAGAAGGTCTCGCCATATTGAGTAGCGGCGCGCAGCTTGATCGCGACCTTTTCGGGTTGGCCGCACGCCATTTCGGCGCGCGAGCCCCAATAAAGCCCGGCGGAGCGCAGCTCGGTATCGGCGGCGCGCGTGGCGACGCGCTCGAAGGCGGCGGTGGCGCCGGCGCAATCCTGCTCGCGCCAGGCGGCGAGCCCGGCGACCCAATCGGCCTGCGGGGCCCAGTCGCCGATCCCGTCCTGCGCCTTGGCGGCGACGCGGCGGGCATTCTCGTCATCGCCCGCGGTATAATAGATCCAGGCGACCTTCTGCTGCCACTCGGTGCGCGCCTCGGGCGTCAGGTCGGCGTCGAACTGGGTGACCACGGCCTCGGCAGGCGCGCCTTGGTCGGCCTTGACGAAGGGCTGGATGGCAAGCGCGATCTCGGTCGCGGCGGCGTCGCTCTTGATCGAGCGCGCCCGCTGGCGGACGGGGGCGCCGTCCTGCCAGACCAGCCGCTGCGCGATCGGCAGGGCAGGGGTGTCGGTGGCGCCGCGGGTGCGGGCCATGCGGGTCAGCTGCTCGGCCTGGGGCAGCTCGGGCGCGTCGCTAATCAGCTGGACCAGCGGCGCCAACTCGACCTTGGGCGAATTCTTGGCGGTGTAGAGCTCGGCGCGAGCAATCGAATGCAGCGGGCCCGGCTTCATCGAATCGAGCTGGATCTGCGCATCCTGCCAGCGCTCGGCACGGATCGCGGCGAACACCTTGCGATAGCCGGCCTTCTGGTCGCTATCGAGCTGTTCGGGAATGCCGTCGCCGTCGCGCAGCGCGGGTGCGCCGGCGCCGTCTTCGGCGTGGGAGGTATTCGTGCCCGGCGCATCGGCATGGGCAGCGGCAGTAAGCGCCGTCGACGCGAGGAGCGCGGCGGCAAGCAGGATACGCATGGTCACAGGCTCCCCCGGGTCAACAGCAACAAATGTTTCCAGGCTTCGCTTTTGGCGGCGGGGCGCTCCAACAGGAAACGCGGGTGCAAGCTCGCCACCGCCTGCGTTTTGCCGCCGAAATGGTTAACATCGACTAAACCATTGGCGCCCGTTCCGTCGTTCGTCTCAGTTAGTACACGGCTCGCCGTTTGCCCTAGAATCAACAGCTTAGCGGGCTGGAGCAACTTGAGATGGTGCCGGGCGATCTCGATCAGCCGGCCTTCCTGGTCGGGGCTGATCCGCCCGGCGAGCGGGCGGGCAACGGCGAGCGACAGGAAATAGACCGAATCACGCGCGATTCCGGCGGCGGTCAGCATCCGCGAAAACAGCTTTCCGGCCTCGCCATCGGCCAGAAGTGCGTCATGATCGTCACTTTCCGGCATGTCGGTGAGCACGACGAGTTGCGCCTCGGCGGGGCCGCTCGGGCCGATCCGCGGGGTCATCCAGCTCGCTTCGGGAACCGTCTCGCCGCTGCGCCAGGCCGTGAAGGCGGCGAGCGTATCGGGCAGGCTCTCGGGCTGGGGCGACGTTACGGCAGCCTGTGCCGGTTGCACGACGACGGGCCGGGCGAGCCAGTCGCGCGCCTCGTCTTCCTGGAGTGTCTCGACCCCTGCATCGCGCCACCATTCGAGTGCGCTCGCAAGGGTTCGCCCCCAATCCGCTGTGTATTCGCCTCCCACCCGGGCACAGAGTCATGCCTTGACGGGCGGGTCAATCTGCCTTCATCGACCAAGGGACAGGGCGTTGCCAGCTTGCGACGACAAGCAGTGCGGCATGTGCCAGACCAAGACTAGAAGGATGCGATGATGAGCGAACGGGAGTCGATGCCCTATGACGTCGTGATCGTCGGGGCAGGGCCAGCGGGCCTGTCGGCGGCGATCCGGCTGAAGCAGTTGGCCGCGGAAGCGGGCAGCGAGCTGTCGGTGTGCATCCTCGAAAAGGGCTCCGAAGTCGGCGCCCACATCCTCTCCGGCGCGGTGATCGATCCCAAGGCGCTCGACGAGCTGCTGCCGAGCTGGCGCGAGGATGGCTGCCCGCTCGCCGCGACGCCGGTGACCGAGAATCACCACTGGGTGCTGAGCGAGAAGGGCAAGTCGAGCTTCCCCGAGTTCATCACCCCGCCGTTCCTCCACAACAAGGGCACCTATACCGGTAGCCTGGGCAATCTCTGCCGCTGGCTGGCGGGCAAGGCCGAGGAACTGGGCGTCGAGATCTTCCCGGGCTTCGCTGCGGCCGAGATCCTCTATCACGACAATGGCAGCGTGAAAGGCGTCGCCACCGGCGACATGGGCGTGGCGCGCGACGGCGAGCACAAGGGCGATTACCAGCCCGGCCTCGAGCTGCACGCCAAGTACACCTTCTTCGCCGAGGGCTGCCGCGGCCACCTGACCAAGCAGCTGATCCGCACTTTTGCGCTCGACAAGGGCAGCCAGCCGCAGATCTACGGCATCGGCATCAAGGAGCTGTGGGACATCGATCCGGCCCTCCACGTGCCGGGCCGCGTGATCCATACCCAGGGCTGGCCGCTGACCAAGGGCGCCAATGGCGGCGGCTTCCTCTATCACCAGGCGGACGGGCAGGTCGCGCTCGGCTTCGTCACCTGGCTCAACTACAAGAACCCGTATTTGTCTCCCTTCCAGGAGATGCAGCGCTGGAAGACGCACCCGGAGATCGCGGCGATCCTCAAGGGCGCCAAGCGCGTCTCCTACGGCGCGCGCGCGATCTCAGACGGTGGCTGGCAGGCGGTCCCCAAGCTGGTCGCGCCTGGCGCCGCGCTGATCGGCGATGCGGCGGGCTTCCTCAACGTGCCGCGCATCAAGGGCACGCACACATCGATGAAGAGCGGCATGATGGCCGCCGAGGCGGCGTTCGCCGCGGTCGGCGCCGGCCGCGAGGCGGACGAGCTGGCCGCCTATCCTGAGGCCTATGAGAAGAGCTGGGTCTACAAGGAGCTGCGCGGCGTCCGCAACGTGGCGCCTTTGGTCAAGAAGTTCGGCGACAAGTTCGGCACGATCCTCGCGGGCGCGGCGATGTGGAGCGAGCTGCTCGGCATCCGCTGGCCGTTCACGATGCAGCACAAGCCCGACAATGAGAGCCTGTGGCACGCGTCCGAGGCGCCGAAGATCGACTATCCCAAGCCCGACGGCGTGCTGACCTTCGATCGCCTCTCCTCGGTGTTCATCTCGAACACCAACCACGAGGAGGACCAGCCGGTCCATCTGACGCTCAAGGACCCCAGCGTACCGATCGACTACAATCTTCCGGTGTACGCCGAGCCGGCCCAGCGCTATTGCCCGGCAGGTGTCTATGAAGTTGTCGGCGAAGGCGACGATCTGCGCTTCCAGATCAACGCGCAGAATTGCGTGCACTGCAAGACGTGCGACATCAAGGATCCCACGCAGAACATCAACTGGGTGGTCCCTGAGGGCGGCGGCGGCCCCAATTATCCGAACATGTAGCCTGGCCTTCGCGCTGCTGGCGGCGCTGCCTGCCGGTGCGCAGCAGGCGGCGCCGCAAGTCGATCTGCGCGACTATGCCCGCACCCGCGCCGCCGATGCGGCGGGGGAGGCGGCGCTGGCCGCGGCCGGCTATGCCCGCGCGCTCGACGCGGTGCCCGACGACCAGATCCTGGCGATGCGCGCCTATCGCCAGGCGCTGGCGGCGGGGGACTATGCGCTCGCCGTGCGCGCCGCCGCGATCCTCTCCGCTGCCCGCGTCGCGCCGCCGGACGTCGACCTGCTGTCCTTCGCGGTCGCGCTGCATGGTGGCGACCGGCTCGGTGCCGACAAGGCACTCGAGCGCCTGTCGAGGGCGCAGCTCGATTTCCTCGTGCCGACGCTCGGCGCCTGGCTCGCCCGCGATCGCGGCGCGGATCCGCTGCCGCTGCTCGCCGCGGCGAAGGGCAATGCCTTGGCCGCGCCCTTTGCCGATCGCCACCGCATGCTGTTGCTGCTCGCCAGCGGCAAAGCGGACGCCGCGCCGGAGGTGTCCGCCGCCGACCAGGACACGCGCATCGACGCGGCGCTCGTGCTGCTCCGCTCGGGCCGCAAGGACAAGGCCGGGCCGCTGCTCGCCGGACTGGCCGGAGCGTCTAAAGCCTGGCGCAAGCGCGAGGCCAAGGCGGGCAGGCCCAACGCCACCTTCGGCGCCGCGCACCTGTTCCTCGGCCTCGCCAACGACCTGCGCGGCGCGGACATGGCGCCGCTCTCGATCCTGCTCACCCGCGCCGCGCTGCTGCTCGACCCGCAGGAAGACCGCGCCCGCCTGCTCCTTGCCGACGCGCTCTCGCGCAGCGGCGCGACCGATCTCGCCCTGCAGACGCTGGCGACCGTGCAGGCCGACGGGCCGTTCGCGCGCGGTGCCGTCGCCGGCCAGGTCGACACGCTCCGCCGCGCCGGCCGCCTGCCCGAGGCGCTGGCCCGTGCCGACTCGCTCGCCCGCTCGCCCGGCGCCACTGCCGAGGAAATCCGCGCGCAAGGCGGGCTGCTCTCCGAATCGGGCCGCTACGCCGATGCAGCCGCCGCCTATGCCCGCGCGCTCGACCGGGCCGGCGGCGCGGACTGGGAGCTCGAATATCTCCGCGGCGCTGCGCTAGATCGTGCCGGCAAATGGGACGAGGCGCTGCGCGTCCTCCGGCACGCGGTGCAACTCGGCCCCGACGAGCCCGAGGCGCTTGCCTGGCTCGGCAATGCCCAGGTCGAGCGCGGAGTCGACCTGCCCGGCGCCCAGGCGCTGCTCGAGCGTGCCCGCAAGCTCAAGCCCGACGACTCCGCGATCACCGATTCGCTCGGCCGTGCCTATTATGCTGGCGGCCAGCTCGACCGCGCGCTGCCGCTGCTCGAGGAAGCCGCGCGCGCCGATCCGGGCGGCACGCTGCCCAACGAGCATCTCGGCGACCTGTATTGGAAGCTCGGCCGTCGCATCGAGGCGCGCTATGCCTGGCGCGCGGCCGAGGTGAGCGCCGAGCCCGGCGACGCGGCGCGGCTACAGGCCAAGCTGGCGAACGGCCTGCAATGATCACCGAAGTCGCGAAGGCCAAGCTCAACCTGGCGCTGCACGTCCGCGCGCGCCGGCCGGACGGCTATCACGAACTCGAGACGCTGTTCGCCTTCGTCGAGCATGGCGACATCGTCACCGTCGCGCCCGCCGAGACCGACAGCTTCGCGCTGACCGGCCCCTTCGCCGGCGTGTTGCGCGGGGATGGCGACAATCTCGTCACGCGCGCTGCCCGGGCATTCCGGGACCAGTTTGGCGGCGGCGCGCATGCGATCAGCCTCGACAAGCGCTTGCCCGTCGCCTCGGGCATCGGCGGCGGCTCGGCCGATGCCGCGGCGACGCTGCGGGCGCTGGGCCGGCTGCATGACGTGGCGCTGGACGACATGTTCGCCCTCGCGGACCGCCTGGGCTCGGACGTGCCCGCCTGCCTCTATGGCGTCACCGCGATCGGGCGGGGCAGGGGCGAGCAGCTCGAGCCCGTCGCCGGCCTTTCCGGCGCGCCGGTGCTGCTGGTCAATCCGGGCGTCGCGGTCTCCACTGCCGAGGTATTCCGCCGCTGGGACGGAATCGATCGCGGTCCGCTGCCGGCCGATCCGCGCACGGGCCGCAACGATCTCGAGCCACCCGCCCGCGCGATCGCGCCGGTGATCGGCGAGGTGCTCGATGCGCTCGCCGCGCAGCCCGGGGCGGGGCTGGTTCGCATGTCCGGCTCGGGTGCGACCTGCTTCGCGCTGTTCGACAGCGCGGCGAGTCGCGATGCGGCGTGCGAGGTATTCGCTCGCCGGGGCTGGTGGGTTCTGCCTACGCGTCTCACTTAGCCGGAGAACAGAAGGGGAGAGGCGTGCAGATTAACCACCCTCGCAAACCGCTCCTTCGCAGATCCGGCATAGCATCATCCCCAGCGGATCGACTGCCGGGAGCACGACGTCCGTTGGTGGCGCGGGTGTGCGCGATTTGGCGCACCCCGCCCCATCCCCGAGGATAGCCGGCCCTTGACAGCGCGCCGCCATTCGGGCCGATCCGCGCGATGATTCAGCTCACGCGCACCGGCGCCGTCGCCACCATCGCGCTCGCCCGCCCCGAGGCGAAGAACGCGCTTCCTACCGCCGCCTGGCAGGCGCTTGCCGCCGCCGCCCGCGAGGTGGGAGACGCCCGTGCCGTGATCCTCCGCTCCGACGTGGCCGGCATCTTCTCCGCCGGCGCCGATATCCGCGAGTTCGAGCAGCTGCAGAACGACGTGGCGCTCCGCACGCAGTTCCGCGAGGCGATGCGCAACGGCATCGAGGCGGTCGCGGCGCTGCCCGTGCCTGTCGTCGCCGCAGTCGACGGCGGCTGCTTCGGCGCCGCGGTCGCGCTGATCCTCGCCGCCGATATCCGCATCGCCGGCGCCCAGGCGGACTTCGCCGTCACCCCCGCGCGCCTCGGCCTCGGCTATCCGCGCGAAGATGTCGCAAGGCTCGAGGCGCAGGTCGGCAAGGGCATGGCCTCGCTGCTGCTCTTCACCGGCGACAAGCTCCGCGCCGACGAAGCGCACAAGATCGGCTTGGTCGAGCTCAAGACCCGCAAGGCGATCGACACCGCCACCGCCATGGCGAACGCTATCGCCGGCAACGCACCCGAGGCGGTGAAGCTGCTCAAGCGCACGCTGCGCGGCGAGCAGACCGACCAGGGCTTCGAGGATGCGTTCGGCGGCGCCGAGCTTGCCGAGGGGCTCAACGCCTTCCGCGAACGGCGGAACCCGGCCTGGTGAGCGCCGCCGAGATCGTCGAGGGCGCGGCGCCGGATGTCCTGCTGCTGTGCGACCACGCCTCCAACGCGGTGCCGCCCGACATCGATCTCGGCATCGCGCCCGCGCTGCTCGACAACCATATCGCGATCGACATCGGCGCCGCCGCCGTCACCCGCGCGCTCGCCGCCCGGCTCGACTGCCCCGCGATCCTCGCCACCGTCTCGCGGCTGGTGATCGATCTCCACCGCGAGCCCGATCATGTCGGCCTGATCCCGCATCGCAGCGACGGCCATCTGATCCCCGGCAACGAGGTGGTCGACAAGCGCGCCCGCATCGCTCGCTTCCATGCGCCCTATCACCGCATCCTGCGCGACCAGGTCCGCGCCCGGCGCCCAAGGCTGATCCTCTCGATCCACAGCTTCACCCCTTGCCTCGAGCATGGCGGCACCGCACGCCCCTGGCAGGTCGGCATCCTCTACAACCGCGACACCCGCGCCGCGCATCCCGCCGTGCAGTTCTTCCGCGAGCGCGGCGTCGTCACCGGCGATAACGAGCCCTATTCGGGGCGGCTGCTCAACGCGACGCTCAACCGGCATGCCGAGGGGCAGGGCATTCCCTCGGTCGCGATCGAGATCCGCAATGACCTGATCCGCGATGATGCGGGGGTGGGCGAATGGGCGGCAACGCTGGCCGATCTGGCGCGGCATCTGCGGACCACGCTGTCTTGAGGTTCAATCGGCGCCACGTTTTCTGAACCTTCACCCGGCCTTGTGCCGGGGTCCACCGTGCCGCTCATTCTGCGCTCTCGCCTCCTATACATTGCCCATCTTCCTGGTGGACCCCGGCACAAGGCCGGGGTGACGACGGTGCAGGTACGAAGTGGCAATTTCCCACCTGCCACAAAAAGTTTGCGCAATAGTCTTGCGCAAAACGACCTTCTCGCGACATAGGCTTGCGCATCATGACCAGCCGATTCGATAAATCCAAGCTCCCCAGCCGCTACGTTTCCGTCGGCGTCGAGAGCGCTCCGCACCGCAGCTATTATTACGCCATGGGCCTCACCGAGGAGGAGATCGCCCGGCCGTTCGTCGGCATCGCCTCGGCGGGCAATGACAGCGCGCCCTGCAACACCACGCTCGACCAGCAGGCGGACTGGTGCCGCGCCGGCGTCAATGAAGCCGGCGGCATGCCGCGCCGCTTCAACACGATCACCGTGACCGACGGCATCGCGATGGGCCACCAGGGCATGAAGTCCTCGCTGGTCAGCCGCGAGGTCATCGCCGACTCGGTCGAGCTCTCGGTGCGCGGCCATTGCTATGACGCGCTCGTCACCTTTGCCGGCTGCGACAAGTCGCTCCCGGGCATGATGATGGCGATGCTCCGCCTCAACGTGCCGTCGATCTTCGTCTATGGCGGCTCGATCCTGCCCGGCCGCTTCCAGGAGCGCGACCTCACCGTGATCGACGTGTTCGAAGCGGTCGGCCGCTATTCCGCCGGCAAATGCCCGCTCTCCGAAGTCACGGCGATCGAGAAGGCGGCATGCCCGGGCCATGGCGCGTGCGGCGGCCAGTACACCGCCAACACCATGGCCTGCGTCGCCGAGGCGATCGGTTTGTCCTTGCCGAACAGCAATATGGCGCCGGCTCCTTATAAGTCGCGTGAAGAGATCGCCGTCGCCGCTGGCCGCCAGGTGATGGAGCTGATCGCGCAGAACATCCGCCCGCGCGACATCTGCACCCGCGAGGCGTTCGAGAACGCCGCGCGCATCGTCGCGGCGACCGGCGGCTCGACCAATGGCGCGCTCCACCTGCCGGCGATGGCGCACGAGGCCGGCATCGAGTTCGACCTGTTCGACGTCGCCGAGATCTTCAAGACCACGCCCTATATCGCCGATCTCAAGCCCGGCGGGCGTTACGTCGCGCGCGACATGCACGATGCCGGCGGCATCTACATGCTGATGAAGACGCTGGCGGCGGAGGGTTTCCTCCACCTCGATTGCCTCACCGTCACCGGCAAGAGCCTGGGCGAGAATATCGACCAGGTCACATGGAACCCCGACCAGAAGGTCATCTACGACGCCAAGACGCCGATCACCCCCACCGGCGGCGTGGTGGGGCTCAAGGGGTCGCTGGCGCCCGAGGGGGCGATCGTGAAGGTCGCGGGCATGCACCGCCTCCAGTTCACCGGCACCGCCAAGGTGTTCGAGCGCGAGGAGGACGCCTTCGCCGCGGTCGAGGCCAATGCGATCAAGGAAGGCACCGTCGTCGTCATCCGCTACGAAGGGCCCAAGGGCGGCCCGGGCATGCGCGAGATGCTGTCGACCACCGCGGCGCTCTATGGCCAGGGGCTGGGCGAGAAGGTCGCGCTGATCACCGATGGCCGCTTCTCGGGCGGCACCCGCGGCTTCTGCATCGGCCATGTCGGCCCCGAGGCGGCGGACGGCGGCCCGATCGCGCTGGTCGAGGATGGCGACGAGATCAGCATCGATGCCGAGGCCGGCACGGTCGATCTCAATGTGCCCGAGGACGTGCTCGCCGCGCGCCGCGCGCAGTGGGAGCCGCGGCGGAACGATTACCAGTCCGGCGCGCTGTGGCGCTTCTCGCAAAATGTCGGCCCTGCCTGTAAGGGGGCGGTCACGCACCCCGGAGCCAGCGCCGAAACCCATGTATTTGCCGATATCTGAACCAGGTAGGGAGAGGGGAAGGGCTCGACGAGCGGTCACGCTCGCGGCCCTTCTTTCCCTTGCGGGCTGCAACGTTCAGGTCCGCGACAAGGCCACCGAGGCGCGCAACGAAGCGCACGCCGAGAAGATGGAAAAGGCCGAGGGCCGCATCGAATGCGCCCCGCCGGGCGCCGAGACCTTCGCCTTTGCCTGCACGATCGACCGCGTCCAGTCGCAGGACGGGCTGTTCCTCACCCTGCGCCATCCCGACGGCGGGTTCCGCCGGTTGCTCGTCACTACCGATGGCCGCGGCGTGGTCGCGGCGGACGGCGCGGAGGCGGCGGTGGTCACGCCGCTCGCACCAGATCTGATCGAAGTCTCGATCGGCGGCGCGCGCTACCGCTTGCCTGCAACCGTGCGCGGGGCCAAACCGGGCAAATGATCCCGCCCGGCGCACCGATCGTCACCGCTGCCCAGATGCGCGTCGCCGAGGAGGCAGTGTTCCGGCGCGAGCCCCAGCTCGACGTCATGGAGCGCGCCGGCGCCGCAGTGGCGCGCGAAGTCGCGCGGTTCGCGTCCGGCAGTCCGATCCTGGTCCTTGCCGGCGCCGGCAACAATGGCGGGGACGCCTATGTCGCCGCGCGCCTGTTGAAGGCAGCCGGCCATGACGTCGCGGTCGCCGCCTGCGGCGAGCCCGGCACGCCCGCCGGCCGGGCGATGCTCGAGCGCTGGGGCGGCGAGGTCGCCTCGCTCTACCAGGCTCGCCCGCGCCCGGTGCTGGTCGACGGCCTGTTCGGCACCGGCCTCACCCGTCCGCTCGAGCGCGGCATCGGCCCGGTGTTCGCCGAGCTGGTCGCCGCCGCGCGCTTCAGCCTCGCGATCGATCTTCCCTCGGGCCTCGCCACCGACAGCGGCGCCGATCTCGGCGCGCCGAAGGGCATCAGCGCGACGCTGGCGCTGGGCGCGCTCAAGCCCGCCCATGTCCTGGGTGCCGGGCTGGAGCGCTGCGGCCATGTCATGCTCGCCGATATCGACGTGCCGGTGGATAGCGTGTGGCGAACCGTCACGCGCCCGCATCTCGCCGTCCCCGGCGCGCGGGCGCACAAATATAGCCGCGGCCTGGTCGTGGTGGTCGAGGGCGACATGCCCGGCGCCGCGCGCCTCGCCACGCATGCCGCGATGGCCGGCGGGGCAGGGTACACGATCCTCGCCTGCGCCGACGGCAGTACCGGCGGCCCCGACGCGCTGGTCCGCCACCGCATCGGCAATGGCGACGATCTCGCCGATTTCCTCACCGAAACCCGCATCGGCGCGGTCGTGGTCGGCCCTGGCCTCGGCCGCGATCGCCGCGCCGAGGGTCTGCTCAAGGCTGCGCTGGGCGCCAATCTCCCGCTGGTCCTCGACGGCGATGCGCTGACCCTGCTCGGCAAGTCCGCCACCGCCTGGCTCCAGCGCCGCACCGCCGCGACCTGGCTCACCCCGCATTCGGGCGAGTTCGACCGGATGTTCGAGGGGGAGGGCGACAAGATCACCCGTACCCTCACCGCAGCCGCCGAGACCCGCGCAACGGTGGTCCACAAGGGCGCCGACACCGTGATCGCCACGTCCCGCGGCGAGGTGCGCGTTCTGGCGCATGCCTCGTCCTGGCTCTCCACCGCGGGTACCGGCGATGTCCTTGCCGGCACGCTCGCCGCGCAGGTCGCCGTTGGCAACAAAAACGCCGCCGAAGCCGCGGTCTGGCTCCACGCCCGCGCCGCGGCGCTTGCAGGACCGGCCTTCATCGCCGATGCGCTGCCGATGCACTTGTCCCAAGCGATCTCCGAATGCCTCTGAGCGAAGTCCTGAAAGTCGCGGGGCGCGGCGAGGGTGTCACCGCCGATGGCCGCTACATTCCCTTCGCGGCGCCCGGCGATCAGGTCGACGCGCACGGCGCGATCACGCCCGGGCCGCACCACCAGCAGCCGCCCTGCCGGCATTTCCCCGAATGCGGCGGCTGCCAGCTCCAGCATCTCGACGACGCCGCCTGGAGCGGCTTCATCACCGATCGCATCGCCGGCGCGCTGGCGCAGCACAAGCTCGAGACCGAGGTCCGCGCGCCGCTGCTCTCGCCGCCCAGGACGCGCCGCAGGGCCACGCTCCATGCCGAGCGCCGCGGCCGCCAGGTGCTGCTCGGCTTCACCGGGCAGGGCAGCCACAATCTGGTCGACCTGCAGGAATGCCATGTTCTCGCGCCGGAGCTGTTCGCGCTGCTAAGCCCTCTGCGCGGCCTGCTCGCCGCGCTGCTGCCCGGCTCGCGGCGGATCAACGTCCACCTCGCCAGGGCCGACCAGGGCGTCGACGTGCTGCTCGACGGCCTCGAGGCGGAGGGCCTCGCCGCAGCCGAGGCGATCAACGCCTTCGCACACCGCCACCAGCTCGCGCGTTTCTCGATGGACGAGGGGCTGGGGCCGTCGGCGCGCTGGGAGCCGGATCCCGTCACGATCACGCTGGCCGGCGTGCCCGTGCCCTTTCCGCAGGGCAATTTCCTCCAGGCGACGCCCGAGGGCGAGGCGGCGCTGGTATCCGCAGTCCAGGAAGTCGCAGGCGATGCCCGCACTGTCGCGGACCTGTTCGCCGGCCTCGGCACCTTCACCTTCGCCTTCCCGGCAGCCAAGGTCTACGCCGCCGAGGCCGCGCGCGACTCGATCATGTCGCTCAAGGCCGCAGCCGGCAGCGCGCAGCGCATGGTCTTCGCCGATCACCGCGACCTGTTCCGCCGCCCGGTGACCAGCGCCGACCTCGACCGGTTCGAGGCGGTGGTGATCGATCCCCCGCGTGCCGGCGCGCGTGAGCAGGCCGCCGAGATCGCCAAGTCCAAGGCGCCGTTTGTGGCCTTTGTTTCCTGTAATCCCAATACCTTCGCGCGCGATGCGGAGATTCTGTGCGAAGGTGGCTACACGCTCGACTGGATCCAGCCAGTCGGCCAGTTCCGCTGGTCAACGCATGTCGAGCTGGCCGCGAAGTTCAGCAGATAAACTCCCGCTCCCTTTGGGAGCGGGAAGGGGCCCGCGAGGCGAAGCCGAGTGGGAAGGGTGAGGGTAGAATTTCTCTCGACCCTCACCCTTCCGGCGCTTCGCGCCTCCCTCCCTCTCCCAGAGGGAGAGGGATTTACGGATAATCCGCCCGCAAAAAGAACAACCCGTCCGACGGCGCATTGAGCCCCAGCGCCGCGCGGTCGCGCGCTTCCAGCGCCGCGGTCATGTCGTCGGGCGTCCAGCGCCCCTGGCCGACCAGCACGATGCAGCCGACCATCGAGCGCACCTGGTGATGGAGGAAAGAGCGCGCCGAGGCGAACACGCTGATCCGCTCGCCCTGCGCCACCACCTCGAGCCGGTCGAGGGTGCGCAACGGGCTGTCCGCCTGGCAATGCGCCGAGCGGAAGGTGGTGAAGTCATGCCTGCCGAGCAGCCGCGCCGCGCCCTCCGCCATCAGCCCGGCATCGAGCGGCGGGATCACCCGCCAGGCGAGGCCCTTCTCCCAGGTCAGCGGCGCCCGTCTTGTTGAGATTCTATATTCATAATGGCGTGCAACACATGAGAAACGCGCGTGCCAATCGTCCGGCACCTCGACGCAATCGAGGATCGCCACCGGGTTGGGCCGCACCCGCGCATTGAGCGCCTCCATCAGCCGGAACGCGCTGATCGGCTTCGCGATATCGATATGCGCGCGCATGCCGAGACCGTGCACGCCGGCGTCGGTGCGCCCCGCCGCCTGCACCGAGGCGCGCTCGCCGGTCACCGCGAACGCCGCATCCTCGATCGCCTGCTGCACGCTCGGGCCATGGTCCTGCCGCTGCCAGCCCATGAAGGGACGGCCGTCGAACTCCACGGTCAGCGCGAACCGCGTCAAAGCTGGGTTCCCTCGGGGATATCCAGGCCATTAAGCAGCTCGCGTGACGTCATGACGCCGCGCCCTGCACGCTGTACGATATCGGGGCGGATTGCGCCGGTTCCGCAGCCAATGGCTAACTGATCGCCGATCACCAAACCCGGTGTGCTTGGGAAATCGGTGCGGTACTCAGCATCTGTAAGAATGTTGGCTGTGAGGACCTTGATGCGTTCGCCTTGGAACTCGAAGAACGCTCCTGGTGCGGGATTGAACGCGCGCACCTGTCGATTGACGTTCGCCGCAGACTTCGAGAAATCGAGCCTGGCCTCGGCTTTGTCGATTTTGGCAGCGTAGGTGACACCCTCCTCGGGTTGGGGAACTGCGGGGTACGTATCGAGGTCCGCCAAGACGGTCCTCATCAGCCTGGCGCCAATCTGGGAGAGCCGATTGGTGAGGATGCCCGTGGTATCGTAGTCTCCGATAGGCGTCGTTTCGAAGAGCCGCACCGGCCCGGTATCGAGTCCGGCTTCCATCTGCATGATCCCCACGCCGGTCTCGGCATCCCCGGCGAGGATCGCCCGCTGGATCGGCGCGGCGCCGCGCCAGCGCGGCAGCAGCGAGCCGTGGACGTTCAGGCAACCATGCTTCGGCGCATCGAGCACGGCCTGGGGCAGGATCAGGCCGTAAGCGGCGACCACCGCGACATCGGCCGCCAGCGCTTCGAACGCCGGCAGCGCCTCGGGATCCTTGCGGAACGAGAGCGGCGTGCGGACCTCGATCCCCAGCGCCTCGGCGCCGGCATGCACCGGCGAGGGCGTCAGCGCCTTGCCTCGGCGCCCGCCCGCCCGCGGCGGCTGGCTGTAAGCCGCCACGACGTCGTGCCCGGCCTCGACCAGCGCCTCGAGCACCGGCACGGCAAATTCGGGCGTTCCCATGAAGATGATCCGCATGGGGTGGCCTTTAGCCTTGTTCGTCATCCCGGCGAAAGCCGGGATGACGGGAAGCAGCCGGGATTGTTTGCTTTCCGTTCCAGGTCGCTTATCTCCCCGACATGGCATCTCCCGAGATCGAAGCGCTCACCCAGGCCCTGTCGCGATTGCCCGGCCTCGGCCCCCGCTCGGCGCGCCGCGCAGTGCTGCACCTGCTCAAGAAGCGCGAGACCGCGCTCGATCCCTTGCTCTCGGCGCTCGGCGCAGTCAGCCGCAACCTCGCCACCTGCGGCATCTGCGGCAATGTCGACACGTCCGACCCCTGCCAGATCTGCGCCGATCCGCGCCGCGACACCCGCTCGCTCTGCGTGGTGGAGGAAGTGGCGGACCTCTGGGCGTTGGACCGTTCCCGCCTATTTCCGGGCCGCTTCCACGTCCTTGGCGGCCGCCTCTCCGCGCTGGAGGGCATCCGCCCCGAGGACCTGCGCATCGACAAGCTCGTCGCGCGCATCGCCGCCGGCGGGATCGACGAGGTCGTGCTGGCGATGAACGCCACGCTCGAAGGCCAGACCACCGCCCACTATATCGCCGAGCGGATCGAGACCTATCCGGTGCGCGTCACTCAGCTGGCCCACGGCCTGCCGGTGGGCGGCGAGCTCGACTATCTCGACGAGGGCACGCTCGCCCAGGCGCTGCGGGCCCGGCGGCCGGTGGCCTGATAAATTCCTCCCCAGCTTGTCTGGGGGAGGGGGACCGCCGCCGAAGGCGGTGGTGGAGGGGCCGCCGTTGCAGACGGCGGAGTGCGCCCGCCGCCCCTCCACCATTCGCTGTGCGAATGGTCCCCCTCCCCGAGACGAGCTCGGGGAGGAATTATTGATTTGAGCGACCTGCACGCCTAAATTACCCCGATGGCTATCCTACCCATTGTCGAAGTACCCGATCCGCGCCTGCGCCTGATTTCCGAACCCGTGGCGGAAGTCACCGGCGAGCTGCGCGACCTGATCGCCGACATGTTCGACACCATGTACGACGCGCCCGGCATCGGCCTCGCCGCCATCCAGGTCGGCGTTCCCAAGCGCGTCATCGTCATGGACCTCCAGGAAAAGGAAGACGAGGACAGCAAGCCGATCCGCGAGCCGCGCGTCTTCATCAATCCCGAGATCCTCGATCCGGCCGAGGAGCATTCGGTCTACACCGAGGGTTGCCTGTCGATCCCCGAGCAGTTCGCCGATGTCGAGCGCCCCGCGCGCTGCCGGGTGAAGTGGCTCGACGAGAACGGCGCCGCGCATGACGAGACGTTCGAAGGCCTGCTCGCCACCTGCATCCAGCACGAGATGGATCACCTGCAGGGCATCGTCTTCATCGATCACCTGTCGCGGCTGAAGCGCGACATCATCCTCAAGAAGCTCAACAAGGCACGCAAGGCCGCCGCCTGAGCCCGCAATTTTCGAAACATGCAGGCCGCGGATGGAAACGTCCGCGGCCTTCGCATTTCGGGCTGTCCTACAGGGATCGTTCGGTATATGTTCCGAAGCTGGGCGCTCGCACGCGCCCGCGTGCCCGCTCGGGCGCCCATGCGCGCGTGTGTCGATGCTTTTGTGACTTTCCGGGGAGGACTGCTTGGATCTGCTGGCCGTTTTGATCGCGCTTGCCGCGCTCGCCATCGGGCTTGGCCTCGGCATGTTCCTCGGCGGGCGCCCGGCGGCGCAGATGCGCTCCGAGCGTGACACGCGCGAGGCGGAGTTCAAGGCCGCCGCCGCCGAGCTCGGCCGCGCCCAGATCGAGCTTGCCGGCCTCAAGGCCGAGACCACCGGCATGGAGTCGCGCTTCGCCGAGCTGGCCCACCGCATCCTTGGCGAATCGCAGAAGAGCTTCCTCGAGCGTGCCGACCAGCGCTTCGCCCAGGCTGGCGAGAGCAACGAAGCCAAGATGAAGGCGCTGCTCACGCCCGTGCAGGAAACGCTCCAGCGCTATCAGCAGGGGCTGAGCGAGGTCGAGAAGGAGCGGGTGGGCAGCTATCAGGCGCTGCGCGAGGCGGTCCAGCAGCTCCATTCCAGCCACGGCCAGGTCCGCGACGAGACCGCCAAGCTGGTCAACGCGCTGCGCGCCAGCCCCAAGGCGCGGGGCCGCTGGGGCGAGCAGAGCCTGCGCAACGTGCTCGAACAGGCCGGCCTGTCGCAGCATGCCGATTTCCGGACCGAGGTTTCGGTCAACACCGAGGATGGCCGCCTGCGCCCCGACGTGATCGTGCGCCTGCCCGGCGGCAAGCAGCTGATCATCGACGCGAAATGCTCGCTCAACGCCTTTCTCGACGCCAGCGAGGCGCATGACGAGGCGACGCGCACCTCGCATCTCCAGCTCCATGCCGCGGCGATCCGCCGCCATGCCGAGCAGCTCGGCTCGAAGAACTATTGGGCGCAGTTCGGCGATGCCGCCGATTATGTGATCCTCTACATCCCGGGCGAGCATTTCCTCACCGCCGCGCTCGAGCAGGACGATGCGCTATGGGAATGGGCGTTCGAGCGCCGCGTGCTGCTCGCCACCCCGACCAACCTCGTCGCGATCGCCCGCACCGTCGCCAGCGTCTGGCGGCAGGAAAAGCTCGCCGAGGAAGCGGCCGAGATCGCCCGGCTCGGCAAGGAGCTCCATTCGCGCCTCGCCACGATGGGCAGCCATGTCGCGCGCATGGGCCGCAACCTCGAGCTGGCGAACGGCGCCTACAATGCGATGGTCGGCAGCCTGGAGAGCCAGGTGATGAGCCAGGCCAAGCGCTTCGAGGCGCTGGAAGTGTCGAGCGGCACCAAGGAGATCGAGCCGCTCCCGGTGATCGAGACCGCGCCGCGTCCGCTCACCAAGCTGGTGACCGGGCCGGCGGACGAAGCGGAAGCGGCGGAATAGCCATGGCGTCAAAAGCGGGTTAGGTTCGCCTGACAGTCGAAACGGGGGGAATTCGATGAAGCTCGCACTTGCTCTCATGCTCGCCGTGGCGCCGGTCGGCGCCGCCTTTGCCCAGGAAAGCCCGGCGGAGACCGCGCGCAACGATCGGCTGGGCGAGATCATCCAGCTCATCCAGGGCGGCCAGCCGCAACAGGCGGTCGACAGGCTCAATCCGCTGATCGTCGAATATCAGGGGCTCTATCCGGGCGACCGGCAGAAGCTCTGCAAGGTCGAGGATTATGAGACCGCCGGCTATGCCACGCTTCCTGGTGGCAAAAATGCCGTGCTGGTCGAGGGCGGCTGGTGCATCGCGCTCTGGGCCAAGGGCTTTGCGATGATCGACCTGCAGCAGCTCGACGGGGCGATTCTCTTCCTCGAGCGCGCGGTGACGATGGCGCCGCTCCACCCGCATTACCTGTCCGAGCTCGGCTATGCCTATCAGGCGCAGAAACAGTGGCAGAAGTCCTACGATCTCTATGCCCGCGCCGCCGATGCCGCGAAGCGCGAGAGCGGGGACCGGCAGAAGAAGTCGCTGCGCCGGGCCTGGTTCGGCATGGCCTATAACCAGATCGAGCTGGGCCGGCTCGACCAGGCTGAGGGGCTGTTGCGCCAGTGCCTGGTGCTGATGCCCGACGATCAGCAGGTGAAGGACGAGCTGCAGTACGTAACCGACGAGCGGGCGAAGAAGAAGGCGAGCTGATCGGCGCGCCTTCTCCCGTCGCCTGGCCCTGTCAGGGCCGCGCGCGGACCAGGATAAGCGTGCGGCCGCGGGGGCCGGTGAGCACCAGCTTGCCCTGGCGATTGCTCGACACGGTCAGCCGCTCGCCGAGCAGGCCGAGGATCGCGGTCTCCTGCTGGCCGCGGGCGCGGTCGAGACAGGCCATGCGGGTGCTGGCCAGCGGCCCGGCGGTCAGGCGGCCCCGGGCAAAGGCATAGGTCCCGCTGAAGCGGTTGCAGCCGCCATTGCCCGAGACGCGGCCGTTCTCGAAGCTGACGGTCGGGTTGGTGCCGCGGACGACGGGGCGGCCGTTCAGCGCCTCTACGCGCCAGTTTCCGCCGAGCACGCTGGTCGGCGCCTCGGCGCGCGGTTCGCCGCCGCAGCCCTGGTAGTTGCGCCCGTCGACGGTGACCGTGACGGTGTCGGGATAGCTGCGGTCACTCATCCCGTCGGTGCAGGGGCGGTGATTGGTGTTCACGTTGATCCGCCGGGTCTGCCACATCTCGCCGGCAAAGCCGTGGATCACCCTGGGCGTCGGCACCGCCACGGTCGGGCGGCCCGGCGCCTCGAAGCGCATCGTCTTCGCGCCGATGCTCAGGTTCCAGAACGGCTCGGTGCCCGAGGCGCGATAGTCCTGTGCCTGCGCCGAAGCGGGCAGGGCGGTCAGCGCGATCAGGCTGGCGGCGATGGTCGAAATACGCATTGAATTCACTCCTCTTTCGAGAGGTGAAATGCACCGGAGCGGCTGAACGCTCCATGGCCGTAACGATTATCCGGCGTTCAGCTTCGCTGCTGGCCGAGCACTTGATAGGCCATCACGGCGGTGGCGATCGCGGCGTTCAGGCTGTCCGCCTTGCCGAGCATCGGGATCTTGACCAGCAGGTCGCACGCCTCGGCCATGAAGCTCGGCATGCCCTGCGCCTCGTTGCCGGTGAGCAGGAAGGTCGGCGCCTGGTAGAGCGGCGCCCGATAGTCATGCTCGGTGTCGAGACTGAGCCCGACCAGCTGCCCCGGCCCCTTGCGCAGCCAGACGAGAAAGTCGCCCCAGCTCGCCCGCGCCACCGGCACGGTGAACAGTGCCCCCATGCTGGCCCGCACCGCTTCCACCGAGAAGGGATCGACGCAGTCGTCGATCAGGATCAGTCCGCCGGCGCCCACCGCATCGGCGGTGCGCAGGATCGTGCCCAGATTGCCCGGGTCGCGCAGCCGCTCGGCGACCAGCCAGATGCCGGAGGTGCTGCGGTCGAGATCGGCCAGCGTGACGGCGAACTCGGGATAGACGCCGATCACCACGCCGGGATTGTCCTTGCCCGAGAGCTTGGAGAGGATGTCGGCGTTGGTCTCGACCGCCCAGCCGCCCGCCGCCTCGGTCGCGGCGACCAGCGAGCGGACTAGCGCGTGCCCGGCCATATCCTTGGCGTAGAACAGATATTCGGGAACGCGCCCCGCCTCATACGCCTCGGTGAGGATGCGCAGCCCCTCGGCAAGGAACAGCCCTTCCTCGCGGCGGTGCTTCTTGTCGCGCAGGTTGCGGACGCGCTTGATGAGCGGATTGGAAAAGGCAGTGATTTCGCGAGGCATCGGCAGCCTTTAGCCAGTCCGGCGCGGCGAGGCTATTCCTCGTTGAACCGCGCGGCCACGAGCTCGACCAGCGCTTCGACCGCACCCTCGGCGCCGTCGCCCTCGGCGCTGATCGAGATGGTGTCGCCCTTGGCGGCGCCCAGCATCATCAGGTCGAGGATCGAGGTGCCCGACGCGGTGTTGCCGTCCTTCTCGACGGTCAGCTCGACGGGTTGCGAAGTGGCAAGCGTCACAAAGGCCATGCTGGCGCGCGCGTGCAGGCCGCGCTTGTTCTCGATCATGACGGTTCGGATGGTACGGCTCAAGCGGCAGCCTCTCCCAGGACTTCGGATGCGACGGTGATGTATTTGCGGCCCGCATCGCGTGCAGCGGCCACCGCTTCGGTGACCTTCATCGTCTTGCGCGCGCTGCCCAGGCGGATGAGCATTGGCAGGTTGATCCCGGCGATCACTTCCACCTTGCCCGCCTCCATCAGCGAGATGGCGAGATTCGAGGGCGTGCCGCCGAACAGATCGCTCAGCACGATCACGCCGCGGCCCGAATCGACGCTCTTGATCGCCGCGGCAATGTCCGCGCGGCGACCTTCCATGTCATCCTCGGGGCCGATGCAGATCGAGGCGATCTGCTCCTGCTTCCCCACCACATGCTCCATCGCGACTACGAACTCCTCGGCGAGTCGTCCGTGCGTCACGAGCACCAAACCTATCATTTCAAACTCCGCCCCCTGCCGTGGTCACCGGGTCCCCCTCCAGCGAGTCCTGCGGCGCGGTCTTGGTATCACGATGCGTTACCGTGGGCGAAAAACCCGCGGCGCGCAACCGCGCGGCCATCCGTTCGGCGACATGGACCGAGCGGTGGCGGCCTCCCGTGCATCCGAACGCTATCGTAACATATGCCTTGCCCTCGGCCTGGTAGCGCGGGAGCAGCAGCAGCAGCAGCGACTCGATCTGCTCCATCGCCGCGGGATAGGCGGGATCGGCCGCGATATAGGCGGAGACATCGGCATCCTTGCCGGTGCCGGGGCGCAGCTCGGGCACCCAGTGCGGGTTCCTGAGGAAGCGCATGTCGAACACCAGGTCGGCATCGCGCGGCAGCCCGCGGGCGAAGCCGAACGAGACGACCGAGATCACCGTTTCGCCCAGTCCCTCGCCCGAAAAGGTCGTGCGGATCTGCTGGGCGAGCTCGTTGGCGCTGAGATCGGTGGTGTCGATCAGCCGGTTCGCCCAGCGCCGCAGCGGCCCGAGCAGCTCGCGTTCGTGGGCGATGCCGTCCTGTGCCGGGCGGTCCTGCGCCATCGGGTGGCGGCGGCGAGTCTCGGAATAGCGCCGCTCGAGCTCGGCGCCGGCGCATTCGAGGAACAACGTGCCGACGTCATGGCCGTGCTCCTCGCGCAGCTTCTTGATGCGGCGGACGATGCTCTCGGGATCGAAGCCGCGCGTCTGGGTGCCGATGCCGATCGCCAGCGGGCGATCGTCGTCCACCTCGGCAGGCGCGGTATCGAGCAGGCGGTTGAGCAGCAGCAACGGCAGGTTGTCGACAATCTCCCAGCCCAGGTCCTCGAGCGTGCGCAGCACCGTCGACTTGCCCGCGCCGGACATGCCGGTGACCAGCAGGATCTGCTTGGGCCGCGCCTTGCTCATTTGGCCGGTGCTTTCGGGGCCAGTGCTTTCAGCGCATATTCCACCTTGATCGGCGCGGCAGGCTCGCCCGGGCCGAGCGCCAGCACCGGCACGGCGATGCCGGCGATATTGCGGAAGCGGCGGTCCTCGGGCAGCCGCGGTGCGGCATCAAGCACCACCGCGATCAGCGCCACGTCCACCTCGGCCAGGCTCTCCATTTCGACCGGACCGATCCCGCGGATCTCGACACGCCCGCCGGTTCCGGCAGGGGCTGCGGCGGACAGCGCCTCGCCGCGGCGGGTGCAGGCGGTGCGGGCATCGGAAACCAGCGTGGCGCCGCGATCGAGCAGGCGCAGCAGCAGGTCGGTGCGCTGGGTATCGTCGCGCGCTTCGATCAGCACGCCGCGGCCCGCGATCGCCACACAGGCGCCCTGGATCGTCTCCGAAGACAGTTCGGCCATCAAATGCGTCCCGCCAGTGGCAGACGAACGACGAATCGCGCCCCGCTCAATCGATCCTCCCGCGATTCGACTGAAATGCTCCCCTGGTGGCCCTCTACGATCGTCCGGGCGATGGCAAGCCCCAGCCCCGAATGCTGGCCGAACGCCTCCTCGTGCGGGCGCACCGAGTGGAAGCGGCGGAAGATGTTCTCGCGCGCTTCCTCCGGCACGCCGGGGCCCTCATCCTCGACGCGGACGGTCAGATATTCGTCGTCGCTCGATGCCGAAATCGCGATCAGCCCCTTGGGCGGGGAGAAGGAAATCGCGTTCTCGATCAGGTTCTCGAACACGCGCTCTAGCCGCGCGCCTTCGCCGATCACGGTGAGCTCCACATCCGGCCCGCGATCGAAGGCGATGCGGATGCCATTGGGGAAGCCGCGCGCCTCGCGCTGGTCGAGCAGCGCCTGGATCATCGCGCCGATATCCACCGGCTCGAACGTCGCGCGGCTCAGCTGCGCGTCGAGCCGCGAGGCTTCGGAGATGTCGGTGATCAGCCGATCGAGCCGCAACACATCGTCGCGGACGATCTCGAGCAGCTGGTCGCGGTGTTCCTTCTTCTTCACCGTGGCGAGACTGTCGACCGCGGAGCGCAGCGAGGCGAGGGGGTTCTTCAGCTCGTGCGTCACGTCGGCGGCGAATGCCTCGGTCGCGTCGATCCGCGCCCGCAGCGCCCCGGTCATGTCGGAGAGTGCGCGGGCGAGCAGGCCGATCTCGTCGCTGCGGTCGGGCAGGCGGGGCACCACCACTTCGCGGGCGCGCCCCAGCCGCACCCGGATCGCGGCGCGGGCGAGCAGGCGAAGCGGCCGCACGATCGTCCGCGCCAGGAACAGCGAGAGCAGGATCGAGAAAACCGAGACGAACAGCAGCACCATGCCCAGCCGGAAGCGCTCGGCGCGGACCGTCTGGGTGATGTCGCGGGCGTTGACCGTGGTCATCACCACGCCCAGCTCGGTGATCGGTGCGGCGGCAGTGATCACCGGGGTGCGATCGGGTGCGCGCCATACCGTCGCCGGGGTGCCATGCGCCGAGATCGCCGTGCGGACGTCGGGCCAGTCGAGGCCGCGATCGACCGCGCGTTCGCGATAGAGCGGCGCGCGGTCGGCGCCCGCCACCGTGTCGATCACGGCGTCGAGGAAGCGTGCCGCCTCCAGCCCCCAGGGATCCTTGTCCGGATCGCGAAGCACCACGTTGCGCAGGCCCAGCGCCTTGCTGTCGGAGAGCAGGGTGCCCTTCTCGTCGAACAGGCGGATGCGGGTGCCGGTGTCGCGCGCCAGGCTGACCACCAGCAGGTCGCGCCGCTTCTCGTCCTTGGCGGAGGCGAGCGCCTGCGCGATCAGCCGTACCTCGCGGCCGGCTTGCTCCACCCGGCTGTCGACGATCCGGCTGCGATAGGAATCGAGATAGGAGAAGCCGCCGCCCAGCAACGCCAGCGCGAAGATGTTCACCGCGAGGATGCGTGGCGTCAGGCTGACGCGATTGGACCATTTGAGCGCGAGGTCGCGCTCGTCCCTATTCGTCCGAGAACCGGTAGCCCGCGCCATAGAGCGTCTCGATAGCATCGAATTCCGGATCGACCTGCCGGAATTTGCGGCGGACGCGCTTGATGTGGCTGTCGATGGTTCGGTCATCGACATAGATGTCGTCCTGATAGGCGGCATCCATCAGCTGGTTGCGGGTCTTCACGATGCCGGGGCGCTGCGCCAGCGTCTCGAGGATCAGGAACTCGGTCACGGTCAGCGTCACGTTCGCGCCGTTCCACGTCACCCGGTGGCGCGCGGGGTCCATCACCAGCCGGCCGCGCTCGAGCGCCTCGGCTGGGGTTTCCTCGACGCCGCCTTCGGCCGTGGGCTGCGTCGCCTCGGTGCGGCGCAGGATCGCGCGGATGCGGGCGATCAGCAGGCGTTGGGAAAACGGCTTGGCGATATAGTCGTCCGCGCCCATTGCCAGGCCCAGCGCCTCGTCCAGTTCGTCGTCCTTGCTGGTCAGGAAGATCACCGGGATCGCGCTCTTCTCACGCAGCCGCCGCAGCAGCTCGAGCCCGTCCATCTTCGGCATCTTGATGTCGAGCACCGCCAGGTCGGGCGGATTGTCGATCAACGCCTTCAGCGCGCTCTCGCCGTCCGAATAGACGCGCGTGAGAAAGCCCTCGGTCTGCAAGGCGATCGAGACGGAGGTCAGGATGTTGCGGTCGTCGTCGACCAGCGCGATCGTTGCGGTCATGCGGTTACGGTACTCAGAGCCATTGATTGCAGGGCGTAAACGAAACTTCTGCGCCGCTCAATCGGCTGACAACGTTTACTCGGGTTGACCCTGCTTTCTGGGCGGGCTTATGCCCACGCAATAATATTGCACCGGAGGACAACAATCCGGGCAAGCACTTGGAGACGGAGGCCAATTTGACCGAGCGCACCCCGCGCCACGGTCTCGATGCTATGGGCATCGGGACCGGCGCAGAGCTATTCTGGAATCTCGAGACCGCCCAGCTCGTGGAGCACGCCGTGCGCCGCGGCGAGGGCAAGCTCGCCAAGGACGGTCCACTGGTCGTCACGACCGGCAAGCACACCGGCCGCAGCGCCAAGGACAAGTTCATCGTTCGCGACACCACCACCGAGGACAGCGTGTGGTGGGGCAATGTCAACAAAGGGATGACGCCAGCGCATTTCGCCGCGCTCAAGGCCGATTTCCTCGCCGAGCTGGCCGATCGCGATACGCTCTATATGCAGGACCTCTATGGCGGCTCGCAGCCCGAGCACCGGGTCAATGTCCGCGTGATCAACGAGCTGGCCTGGCACAACCTGTTCATTCGCACGCTGCTGGTGCGTCCGGAAGCGGGGGAACTGCCCGGCTTCCAGCCCGAATACACGATCATCGACCTGCCGAGCTTCCGCGCCGATCCCGAGCGCCATGGCTGCCGCAGCGAGACGGTGATCGCGGTCAACTTCACCGAGAAGCTGATCCTGATCGGCGGCACCGCCTATGCGGGGGAGATGAAGAAGAGCGTCTTCGGGCTGCTCAACTACCTTCTGCCCGCCGATGGCATCATGCCGATGCACTGCTCGGCCAATATCGGCACCGAAGGCGACACCGCGGTGTTCTTCGGCCTCAGCGGCACCGGCAAGACCACGCTCTCCGCCGATGCCAGCCGCACGCTGATCGGCGACGACGAGCATGGCTGGTCGGATACCGCGGTCTTCAATTTCGAGGGCGGCTGCTACGCCAAGATGATCAACCTCTCGGCCGAAGCCGAGCCGGAGATCTTCGCGACGACGAAGCGCTTCGGCACGGTGCTCGAGAATGTCGTGATGGACGAGGAGAGCCGCACGCTCGACTTCGCCGACAACCGCCTCGCGGAGAACAGCCGCGGCGCCTATCCGATCGACTTCATCCCCAACACCTCCGCGCGCAACCTCGGCCCGGTGCCGCGCAACATCATCTTCCTGACCGCCGATGCATTCGGGGTGATGCCGCCGATCGCCAGGCTGACGCCCGACCAGGCGATGTATCACTTCCTCTCGGGCTACACCGCCAAGGTTGCGGGCACCGAGATCGGCGTAACCGAGCCCGAGGCGACCTTCTCCACCTGCTTCGGTGCCGCCTTCATGCCGCGCCATCCGGCAGTGTACGGCAATCTGCTCAAGGAGCGTATCGCGGCGGGGCAGGTCGATTGCTGGCTGGTCAACACCGGTTGGAGCGGCGGCCGTGCCACCGATCCGGGGATCAAGCGCATGCCGATCAAGGTTACCCGCGCGCTGCTCAACGCCGCGCTCGACGGAAGCCTGGCCCAGGCCGAGTTCCGCAAGGATCCCAATTTCGGGTTCATGGTGCCGGTGGCGGTCAACGGGGTGGACAGCGCGATCCTCGATCCGCGCGCGACCTGGCACAACAAGGCGGACTATGACGCCACCGCCGGCCGCCTGGTCGACCAGTTCGTCGAGAATTTCGCCCAGTTCGCGGACCATGTCGACGCCGGCGTCCGCGAGGCCGCACCCAAGGTAACCGCAAACGCCTGACTGGCCCGGTCATCGATCGGGCGATAGGAGCCCGATCGATGACCGAGCATTCCATTCGCTTCTTCACCACCGACGCCGAGATCGCCCATCTCGGCGAAGGCCTGCTTGCCTGTTCGCTTGCCAAGGAGGAGTGGACCCACGAGGCGCATCTCGCTGCCTGCCTCTATCTCCTCGCCGAGCGACCGGATGTCGACGTCGATGCCGAGATTGCCGGGCTGATCTCGCGCTTCAATGAGAGCGTCGGCGGCGTGAACGACGACGAGGGCGGCTATCACGACACGATCACCCGCGCCTATGTCGCCGGCATCCGCCACTTCCTCTCGGGGACGGCGGAAACCCGTCTCGTCGGCCGCGTCAACGCGCTGCTCGAATCCGCAGCCGGCCGCCGCGACTGGCCGCTCGGCTTTTACAGCCACGCGCTGCTCTTTTCCGTCCCGGCGCGCCGGGGGTTCGTTGCGCCGGACCGCGCGCCGCTGCCGGTCTAGGCCGTCGCGACGTCCCGGATTTCGCGCAGGGGCAGGGTGACAACCATCTCGCCCGAGACGCGGAATGGGTCGCTGATCAGCCGCTCATGCCCGTCGGCAAAGGTCAGGCTGGCGACGTGCAGGCCGCTGGGCAGGTGCACCACGCGGCGCTCCCGCGCGCCGATCGAGGCATTGTGCTCGCCGTCGATATAGAGTTCGCAATCGCAGGCCAGGCCATTGTCCACCACCAGGCGGCCGAATGCGTCGCGTATCAGCGATTCGGTCCGGGGCGTCAGCAGCAGCCGGTCCGGACGTCGGCCCGTTCCGGCGCGGGCACCCTCGGCTGCGCCGGGTTCCGTGGGCGCCAGGTCGAGCACCGGCCGCGGACCGGGGTCGAACGCCGCTTCGAGCAGGAAGCTGCGCCCGCCGGCGTGGAGCCGCCGTCGAAGCACCTGGCCATCCTTGCGCCCGGCGGGCGGCCCGCAGAACTCGCTGGTGACCAGGTCGGAGAACTCGTCGGCACCCGGCGGCTCCGCGTCGCCGTCGCTCGGCAGGTCCGCCGAGCGGAGCGACATCTGCCAGGCGACGTCACCATTCAGCAGGAAATCGCGGTTGCGGCCGAGAAAGGCGCACAGGGCGTCGTTCATCACCGCCCGCGATTGATTGGCGTCCACGATGAGGATGGGAACCGGTATCGTGTTGAGGAGCGCTTCCACATTGGGACCGCTCCAGTTCAAGTTCCGCATCTTTAGCGCGCCCCTCGCTTAAAGTTGTTCAGACTCTCGATTAAGTCTTTGTAAATAAGTTAAATAGCCATTCATTCTGCAAATCTTACCGAACGGGGTTAACGCGCCTCCCGGCGTCGGAAATCAGGTTTCCGGTTTGTGACCGGTAAGCGTCCGTTTCGTGATCGCCGCCTGCAATGCGTCAGTGACCGCGACGTGCTAGAACGGCTGCGCAACGAGTCTCGAACGGAGTAGTAACATGAGCATTCTCGACGGCATTCTCGGCCAGGTCACGCAGAACGTGGACGTTGCCAACCTCGCAGCCAAGGTCGGCCTCTCGCCCGAGCATGTCGAACAGGCGGTGCAGGCGCTCGCCAAGTTCCACCCGATGGACACCGACACCGCCGAGGGCGCGGCGGGCGCGACGGGCCTGCCGGTGGAGAAGCTCCAGGAGATCATCGGCCATATCGGCGGCGAAGGCTCGCTCAGCCATTTCGCCAATCTGCTGAACACCGAGGGTGGCAGCGTGCTCGGCCAGCTCGGCGGCCTGTTCGGCAAGAGCTGAGCTATCGGCTCCGCGGGGAGCGGGCGAAAACCCGCTCCCCGGCCAGCGCCAGCAAGGCGCCGGCGGCATAGGCGACGAAATCCAGCCACTCGAAGCTGCCGCCCAGCACCACGCGCACCACCGCATTGTGCACGCCGAGCATGTCCAGGACATGGGTCGCCTGGCCGACCTCGAGCACCGCGCCGATTGCGAAAGCCAGTATCGCCGCGCCCACGGGCTGCAGCGGAAGCACCGCGCGCAGTCCGCAATAGACCAGCACCACCGCCAGCACGTCGCCCAGATAGGGCCGCACGAAGCGATCGCGCACGAACAGTGCGATGATCACCTCAACCGCGAACAACAGGGCTGCGGCTACCGCGTAGCGCCATCGCCAGGTCAGGCCCAAAATTAGCCCTTCCGCTCCGCGATATAGCGGTCGATCACATGCCCCAGCACGGTCATCGGCACGTTGCCGCCGAGCACCACGGCATCGTTGAACGCCTTGAAATCATAGCGCGCGCCCAGCGCCGCCTGCGCCTTTTCGCGTAGCCGCACGATCGCGCTCTGGCCCACCTTGTAGCCGCACGCCTGTCCCGGCCAGGAGCAATAGCGGTCCACCTCGCCCGAGACTTCCTCCACCGAGGAGCCGTTGTTGGTCACGAACCAGTCTATCGCCTGCTGGCGCGTCCAGCGCTTGGCGTGCAGCCCGGTATCGACCACCAGCCGGCAGGCGCGGAAGCCCATCGACTGGAGATAGCCGAGCTTCTCCGCCGGGTTCGCGGCATAGACGCCCAGCTCGTCGGCCAGCTGCTCGGCATAGAGCGCCCAGCCTTCCGAATAGGCATTGAACGCCAGGATGCTGCGGATCAGCGGCATCTGGTTGGCATATTCGCCCTGCCAGACATGCCCCGGAATGCCCTCATGATAGGCGAGATCGGGCAGCGAGAAGCGCGTGTGCAGCGCCGTGGTGCGCAGGTTGAGCCAGATCTTGCCCGGCACCGTGCCGTCGATCGATCCGGCGCCGCCATAGGCGCCAGGCGCGCCCGGCTCCTCCTCGAGCGGCAGGCGCTTCACTTCGAGATTGCCCTTCACCAGCGTGTTGAACGCCTGCGGCATCCGCGCGCGGATATCCGCTACGCGCTCCTGCATGAACTTGATGATCTCGGCGCGGCCGGCATCGCCTTCGGGGAAGGCGAAGCGCGGGTCCTTGGCCAGCGCCTCCATCCGCGCGCCGACCGAGCCTTGCGAATAGCCTTCCTTCTTGAGGATGCCGTCCATCTCGGACTGGATCTTGGCAAGCTGGTCGAGGCCCATCTGGTGGACCTCCTCCGGCGACATCGTCGTCGTCGTGCCCGCGCTCAGCGCCCAGGCATAATAGGCGTCGCCGTCCTTGAACTTCCACACGCCGGCATCGCTGGTCGCCCGGGCGCGATGCTTCTCGAGCTGGGCGATCTGCCGGTCGAGCGCCGGGGCAAGCTTGTCCTTGGCGAGCAGCCAGGCGCGCTGGCCGAAATCGCCGTTCATCCCCGCGGTGCGGTTCGCCACCGAAGTGACCACGCCCCAGCCGGCGGGGTCGCCGCTGCGCGCCAGGCGGATCTGCTTCAGGCATTTGTCGAGCAGGAAGTCGGGGGCGATGACGCCCTTGGCGGCGGCGATCTTGAGCCGCTCGGTCTCGCCGTCCAGCTGCTCGGCATAGCTTTCCAGCCGGTCGAGATAGGCCTCGCCGTCCTCGGCAGTGGCGATCTGGTGGTCGCTGTCGAGCATCCGCGGCGTGTCGAGGAACGCGCCGACATTCTGCACCACCACATAGGGCGAGTTGCGCCAGCTGCCCGTGGCTACGTCGCCATAGCCGAAGCCGAAGCCCTGCAGCGCGTTCGAGAAGCTCGCCTGGATCACGTCGACATGGGTGCGCATCGCCGGACTCAGCGCGTTGAGGTCGAGCCTGGCGATATCGGCCAACGTCTGGCGCAGATGCGCGGCGATCTTCGCCTGGCCCTTCACCGATCGGTCCATCAGCTGGTGCTTCAGGTCGGCGCGCTTGGCCTTGTCCACGCCGAGTGTCGTCGCCGTCTCGGGATAGTCGCGCAGCATCTGTTCGGCGACGCGGTCGATCAGCGCCTGGGCGGGCGCGTCGCCCTGGGCGAGCAGCGCGCGGGCGGTGGCGGGCGTGCCGGCGAGCGCAAGCGTCGAGCCAGCGCCGAGCAGCAACTGGCGGCGAGTGGTGTCCAAATCAAACTCCTCGAACTAAAAACTCAGGCCGGCTCGACGTCGAGCGAGCCGCCCTTCGAGCCGGTGATGCGAACCTGCGCGCCCACCGGCGCGTCCGGCCCGTTCGCCAGCCATTCGCCGTCGCCGACCTTCACCCGGCCCTGGCCGGACACGATCGGCTCGACCACGGTGACCACCTGGCCGATCAGCCGCGCAACGCGGTCGTTGAGCAGTGGATCGGCGCTCGGCACCGGGTTCCTGCGATACCAGCGCCGGCCCACCGCCACCGCCGCCGCCGAAGCCGCGGCGAACAGGAACACCTGGAACACCAGGTCGAAATTGGGCAGCAGCAGCGTGACGATCCCGGCCACCGCAGCGCCGGCGGCGATGAACACCAGGAAGATGCCCGGCGCCAGCAGCTCGGCGATCGCCAGCAATGCCGCGAGGATCAGCCAGGCGAGCCCAGGCACGGCGAGCAGTTCCGCTAGGTTCATCTCAACCCTCCCTGGGTTCGAACGGCCGCGGCCGCGGCGCTGCCGGCGGGGCGGGGGGACGCGGGTTCCCGCCATTGCCGCCGCCGCCCAGCGCATCGCGCGCCAGCTCGCCGATGCCGCCCAACGTGCCGATCAGCTGCGTCGCCTCGACCGGGAACAGGATCGTCTTGGCATTGGGCGAGGTAGCGAACTTGCCGACTGCTTCCACATATTTCTGCGCGATGAAATAGTTGAGCGACTGGCTCGATCCCGCCTCGATCGCGTCGGACACCAGCTGCGTAGCCTTGGCTTCCGCCTCGGCCGAGCGTTCGCGCGCCTCGGCGTCGCGGAACGCGGCTTCGCGGCGGCCCTCGGCCTCGAGGATCTTCGACTGCTTCTCGCCCTCGGCGCGCAGGATCGCGCCGGCGCGGCTGCCCTCGGCCTCCAGGATGTTGGCGCGCTTCTCGCGCTCGGCCTTCATCTGGCGGCCCATCGCGTTGACGATGTCGGCGGGCGGGCGGATGTCCTTGATCTCGACGCGGGTGATCTTCACGCCCCACGGCGTCGTCGCATGATCGACCACCGAGAGCAGCCGCGCGTTGATCTCGTCGCGCTTCGACAGTGTCTCGTCGAGGTCCATCGAACCCATCACGGTGCGCAGGTTCGTCGTCGTCAGCTGGAGAAGCGCGACATAGAGGTCGCTGACCTCATAAGCCGCCTTGGCCGCGTCGAGGACCTGGAAGAACACCACGCCGTCGGTGGAGATCATCGCATTGTCCTTGGTGATGATCTCCTGCCCCGGAATGTCGATCACCTGCTCCATCATGTTCACCCGCCGGCCGACCCGGTAGAAGAAGGCGGGGAAGAAGTTGAAGCCCGGCGTCGCCACGCTGGTAAAGCGGCCGAAATGCTCGATCGTGTACTGATAGCCCTGGCGGACGATCGTCACGCTGGAGAAGAGGTAGAGCACGACCACGGCGGCCACTGCGCCCAGGAAAACATTGAGTACGAACATCCGACTCCCCCTTCACGATTTGCTTCTTGCTAGCATAGAGAAGGGGCATGACCACAGCCCGTCTCGCACCGCGCACCGCCTTGTTCCTGCCGGCCTCCAATCCGCGCGCGATCGAGAAGGCACGAGGGCTTGCGGCCGATCTCGTCATCCTCGATCTCGAGGATGCGGTGAAGGACGAGGACAAGGCCGGCGCGCGGCACGCCGCGGTGGCGGCGGTCGCCCAGGGCTTCGGCCCGCGCCTTGCCGCGATCCGGATCAACGGGATCGAGTCGGGCGAGCATCTCGAGGATGTCGCCGCCATTGCCGCCTCGCTGGCCGATTTCGTGGTGCTTCCCAAGGCCGAGAGCGCCGGCGAGGTCGCGCAGGTGGTGGCGGCGCTCGGCAAGCCGCTGCTCGCGATGATCGAGACGCCGCTCGGCGTGCTCGCCGCTGCCGAGATCGCCGCGGTGCCGGGTGTCTCGGGCCTGATCGCCGGCACCAACGATCTCGCCGCCTCGCTGCGCCTGCCGCCCGCCAGCGGCCGCGCGCAGATGGGCGTCGCGCTCCAGACGATCGTCCTCGCCGCGCGCGCCAGCCAAGTCTGGGCGCTCGACGGCGTGTTCAACAAGCTCGACGATCCGGAGGGGCTGGAGGCCGAATGCCGCGAGGGCAGGGCGCTCGGCTATGACGGCAAGTCGCTCATCCATCCGGGCCAGATCGCCATCGCCGCCAGGGCGTTCGGCCCGAGCGACGCCGAGCTCGCCGAAGCCCGCGCGCTGATCGCCGCGGCCACCGGCGGGGCGGAGCGCTACCAGGGCCGGATGATCGAGGCGATGCACGTCGAGCAGGCGCGCGCGCTGCTCGATCTTGCCCTGTGATTAAACCACTATGGAACAATACGGAGGGTAAAAGCACCGTACCTCCCATCGCCCCTCTAAGAAGGGGATATGGCCGATATAGCGACCCTGCACCGCGACCTGCTGTCCGCGCTGGACGAGATCGAGCATCTGATCGCCCAGCCGACGCTGGACAATCTGCGCCTGTCGCGCGTGCGCCTCTACATCTCCAAGGTCGCCGGCGAGCGCCGCAACAAGGTCGACAAGCGCTGCCGCGAGCTCACCCAGGGCGCTGCCCCCGATTTCGCCGCGATGATCGAGGCGCTGCGCGTCTCCAATATCGAGGCGCGGCTCGAATATACCCACCATATCGGCGCCTGGAGCCTGCAGAAGGTCGCCGAGGACTGGGCCGGCTATTGCGTCGCCTCGGGCCATATCGCCCGCCGTTTCCGCCAGCAGATCGCGCTCGAGCAGGCTTTGCTCGGCGTTCCGGCACCGGAAACCGCCGACCCCCTAGCGCTTTCCGACCCTCGCGGTTACATGGGCCGCCAACTTCCGAATCAGGACATTGGCGCTCCCCATGGATATTCCCCTCGGCCTCACCTTCGATGACGTTCTCCTCTACCCGGGAGAATCCGAAGTCCTGCCGAGCATGGCGGACACCCGCACGCGGGTAAGCCGCGGCCTCTGGCTCAACATCCCGATCCTGTCCTCGGCGATGGACACCGTCACCGAAGCCGACATGGCGATCGTCATGGCCCAGCTCGGCGGCATCGGCGTGCTCCACCGCAACCTCGACATCGAGGAGCAGGTTGAGGCGGTCCGCCTCGTCAAGCGCTTCGAGAGCGGCATGGTCGTCAATCCGATCACCATGGCGCCCACCGGCACGCTGGCTGAGGCTCGCGCGCTGATGGCCCAGCACAAGATCAGCGGCGTTCCCGTGGTCGAGGCGAACGGCAAGCTCGCCGGCATCCTCACCAACCGCGACGTCCGTTTCGCCGAGCGTCCCGACCAGCTCGTCTCCGAGCTGATGACGCACGAGAACCTCGTCACCGTCCGCGCCGGCGTCAGCTCGGAAGAGGCGCGTCGCCTGCTCCATGCCCGCCGCATCGAGAAGCTGCTGGTCGTCGACGATGCCTATCGCTGCGTCGGGCTGATCACGGTGAAGGATATCGAGAAGGCGGTGAACTACCCCAACGCGACCAAGGACGAGACCGGCCGCCTCTGCGTCGCCGCCGCCACCACGGTCGGCGACAAGGGCTTCGCGCGCACCGAAGCGCTGGTCGATGCCGAAGTCGACCTGATCGTGATCGACACCGCCCACGGCCACAATGTCGAGGTCAGCCGCGCCGTCGAGCGCGTGAAGAAGCTCTCCAACCGCGTCCAGGTCATCGCCGGCAACATCGCCACCGCCGAAGCCGCCAAGGCGCTGATCGGCGCGGGCGCGGACGGCATCAAGGTCGGCATCGGCCCGGGCTCGATCTGCACCACCCGCGTCGTCGCCGGCGTCGGCGTGCCGCAGCTCACCGCAGTGATGGAAGCCGCCAACGAAGCCGCCAAGCACGACGTGCCGGTGGTTGCCGATGGCGGCATCCGCACCTCGGGCGACGTCGCCAAGGCGCTTGCCGCCGGCGCCTCGACCGCAATGATCGGCTCGCTGCTGGCGGGCACCGAGGAAGCGCCGGGCGAGACCTTCCTCTACCAGGGCCGCGCCTACAAGTCGTACCGCGGCATGGGCTCGGTCGGCGCGATGGCCCGCGGCTCGGCGGACCGCTATTTCCAGCAGGACGTCAAGGACCAGCTCAAGCTCGTCCCCGAGGGTATCGAGGGCCAGGTGGCGTTCAAGGGTCCGGCCAAGGACGTGATCCACCAGTTGGTCGGCGGCGTGAAGGCCTCGATGGGCTATGTCGGTGCCGGCACGATCCCCGAGTTCCAGAAGAAGGCCCGCTTCGTCCGCATCACCAATGCCGGCCTGCGCGAGAGCCACGTCCACGACGTGACGATCACCCGCGAGGCGCCGAACTACCCGACGCGGTAAACGGCAAGGGGAGGGCGGTGGTATCGCCACCGCCCTCCCGCCCGTTCAGCCTTTGATGAACGCCAGCAGGTCGCGGTTGATGATCTCGGCATGCGTGGTCGGCATCCCGTGCGGCAGGCCCGGGTACGAGATCAGCTTGCCATGCTTGAGCAGCTTGACCGAGCGCGCGCCGGTGGTCGGAAACGGGCAGATCTGGTCGTCCTCGCCGTGCATCACCAGCACCGGCACGTCGATCGCCGCCAGGTCGTCGTAGAACTCGGTCTCCGACAGCACCCGCACGCATTCCCAATGCGCGATCGCCGCGCCCATCATGCCCTGGCGCCACCAATTGTCGCGGATCCCCTGCGAGACGTTCGCGCCCTCGCGGTTGAAGCCGTAGAACGGGATGGTGATGTCCTGGTAGAATTGCGCGCGGTGGTTGGCCGTGCCGTCGCGGATGCCGTCGACCACCGCCTTGGGCACGCCGTCGGGGTTGCGCGCGGACTGCATGAAGGTCGGCGGGATCGCGCTGATCAGCACCGCCTTGGCGACGCGGCCCTTGCCGAACTTCGCGACATAGCGCGTCACTTCGCCGCCGCCGGTCGAATGGCCGATATGGATCGCGTCCTTCAGGTCGAGCTTGGCGACCACCGCCGCGGCATCGGCGGCATAGGTGTCCATGTCATGGCCCTTGTCGGTCTGGGTCGAGCGGCCATGCCCGCGCCGGTCATGCGCGATCACCCGGTAGCCCTGGGCCAGGAAGAACATCATCTGGCTGTCCCAGTCGTCCGAACTGAGCGGCCAGCCATGGTGGAAGAACAGCGGCTGCCCGCTGCCCCAGTCCTTGTAGAAGATCTCGGTGCCGTCCTGCGTGGTCACGCTAGCCATGGTCGATCCTTTCCCGGAAGGGCGAGGTCCTGCACTGGCAGGGCGCGTCTCGCCGATCGCCGCCGGTCTAGGCTCGCGCGGGCGGTGCACCGATCCCGGCCCGGTACGCGCGCGCTAGCCATTTGGAGTGCCTGATCCGGCCCGTTTGGAGACGGATGGCAGGATCGCCGCGGTCGATCCGATTGCGCGCGACCGGTAAATCGCTACGAAGGGGCGATAGTGCCCAGTACCGATCGCCTTAGTCCCGTGCCGAGCTACGCCCTTCTTCGAACGCCTCCCAGTGTAGCGCCCGAGGTTTCCGCGAACCCGTCATCCGAGCAGCCAGCCGCGCCTGCGACCGGCTTCTCCGCCGCGCAGCTCTGGGCCGCGTTCGGGCTCAGCGTCGCGCTCTGCCTGGGGTTGCTGTGGAAGGCCGGGCTCCGCGTCGATCCGCTGCAGCCGGGCAACATCCCCTATTTCGTCGTGCTGCCGCTCGCCTTCGCCGTCCGGCCGCTGCTCGCTCGCACGCGCTTCCGCTGGGCGAGGGCAGCCGCCGATTGTGCCGAATATTGTTCGCTCTTCACCACCATGGCGCTGCTCGGCGCGGTCAGCAGCTACCCGATCGCGGGGCTGTCGCACGGCTGGGCGGATGCGCCGCTGCAGCGCATCGACGAGGCGCTGCATTTCGACTGGCTCGCCTGGTACGAGGCGACTGCCCACCACCGCAGCCTGCAGATCCTCGGCATCGCGGCCTATCAGAGCATCTACGTCACCCCGGCAGCCCTGCTCACCGCCTTCGCCCTGCGCGGCCAGCGCGGCGAGGCGCATCGCTTCCTCGCTGCCTTCTGGGTCGCCGCGCTCCTTACCCTGACGCTCTACTGGTTCATGCCCGCCGTCGGCCCGCTGACCTATCTGTGGAAGGGGCCCATTCCCTATATGCCCTCGAGCGCGATCTGGCAGGAGCAGCTCATCCCGGCGCTGCGCGCGCACCAGATGCGCTATGTCAACCTGCACGAGCTGCGTGGGCTGGTCTCCGCGCCGAGCTTCCACACCGCCTCGGGCGTGCTCTACATCGCCACGGCCTGGCGCTGCGGCCGCCTGCGCTGGCCGCTGACCTGCCTGAGCATCGCGATGCTGCTGTCGGTGCCGGTGGAGGGCACGCACTATTTCTCCGACATGCTGATCGGCGCGCTGGTCGCGCTGGTCGCGCTCTATGGCGCGGCGAAGCTGCTGGCGCGGTTCGGCACGGCGCGGACCTAGTCCGAAGGCACGGTGCTCCACGCGATCGTGAAGCTGGCCTCCGCTTCCCTGGGCGCGCCGGCGCCGTCGGTCGCCGGGGAGAATTCCGCCCATTGACGCGCCGTCTCGCATGCGGCGGGCCGCGCACCGACCTTGCCGGTCTTGGCGGTCAGGTCGCACTGCTTGATCTGCCCGTCACGCCCGACCGTCACCGTGAAGGAAGCGCTGCCGGCGGTCTTGTCATAGACGTCGAAGGGGTTGGAATATCGCGGCCCGTTCGGCGCGCCGAGGAACTCCTGCAGGCGCGGGGTTGGCGCCGGCGCGATCTTCAGCAATGCTCCGGGGCGCCTCGAGTAGTTCGGGTTGTTGCGCATCGCGGGCGGCAACGCCAGGCAGGCGGGGCCGAAGCCCTCGGGCGTGGTCTTGTCCGGCACGATCCTGGCGCTGAGGCGGCGCTGGCCCTTCCACCAGATCTCGAAGGTCAGCGTGTTCTGGAAGATGTCGATGAAGTCGGCGGTCACCGAGAATTCGATCGACCGATCCTGCGCATCGAACGTCATGCGGTCGCCGACGAACCAGCTATCGCCCGCCCTGAGCACCGCCGCCTCGCGCATGAAGATGGGTTGCGGGTCGCCGGCCTTCTCGAAGCGGAAGTCGCCGCGGCTGGCGGTTTGCAGGGTGAGCACGCTGCCGCCGCCGAATTGCGAGCGCGGTCGCGAGGCGGGGACGATGCCCGGATCGGGCAGTCCGTCGGGAAAGCGCAGCGTGAAGAAGATCGCGCCGGTGCCATCGCCCGACATGCCGGCGCTGGACGTACGGTGGACCTTGCCGTCCGGTCCGGCGACGTCGAAATGATAGGCAGTGCAAATTTCGGGCGAGAGCGGTTTCGCCGGCGACGGCACGCTCTGCCCGGCGATCGCATGGATGCCGATCGCCGCGGCCAGGCTGGCGAGCCCGCCTCCCACGATCATGCCCGGCAGGTTGTTCATCGCAGTGCCTCCCCCTAGCAGCGGGATATCAGCTGATGCGCGCCTCGCGAGCGAAAGTTCGCACCGATCTGGTGGGTTCAGGCGCCATAGTCGATCCGTATCTTCGCCGCCGCCTCGGCCGCGACTCGCCGTGCCGCATCGGTGTCGCCCGCCAGTGCCAGCGCCACGCCCATCCGCCGATAGGGCCGCGAATTGGGCTTGCCGAAGATCCGCACGTCCACATCGCCGCCCTCGGTCGCCAGCGCTTCGGCGAGCCCGGCATAGGACAAGATCTCCGAAGCCCGGTCCGCCAGGATCACTGCCGAGGCCGAGGCGCCGTGCAGCGTGATCGCCGGGATCGGCAGCCCCATCACTGCGCGCGCATGCAGGTCGAACTCGCTCAAATTCTGCGAGATCAGCGTCACCATGCCCGTGTCGTGCGGGCGCGGCGACAGCTCGGAGAAGATCACTTCCTCGCCCTTCACGAAGAACTCCACGCCGAAGATGCCATGGCCGCCGAGATCGTCGACCACCTTGCGCGCCATCTCCTGTGCATCGGCGATCGCCTGGGCCGACATCGCCGCCGGCTGCCAGCTCTCCTGATAGTCGCCGCGTTCCTGGCGGTGGCCGATCGGCGGGCAGAACAGCACGCCTTCCCTGGTACGGATCGTCAGAAGGGTGATCTCGTAGTCGAAGGCGACGAACTCCTCGACGATCACGCGCTTGCGGTCGCCGCGCATGTTCGCCACCGCATAGTCCCAGGCCGCCTCGAGGTCCTCGGCGGCGCGCACCGTGCTCTGGCCCTTGCCCGAGGAGGACATTACCGGCTTGATTACGCAGGGCAGGCCGGTGTGCTCGGCGCCGGCCAGCACTTCCTCCAGGCTCTCGGCATAGCGATAGCGTGAGGTGCGCAGGCCGAGCTCGACCGCGGCGACCTCGCGGATGCCGTCGCGGTTCATCGTCATCTGCGTCGCGCGGGCGGAGGGGACGATGGTGAAGCCCTCGGCCTCCAGCTCGGCGAGCACTTCGGTGCGGATCGCCTCGACTTCGGGCACGACATAGTCGGGCTTGTGCTTCTCCACCGCGGCGCGCAGCAGATCGCCGTCGAGCATCGAGAACACTTCGTGCGCGTCCGCCACCTGCATCGCCGGCGCCCCCGTATAGGCATCGCACGCGATCACATAGGCGCCGAGCCGCTTGGCCGAGATCACGAACTCGCGGCCGAGCTCGCCCGAGCCGAGGAGCAGGATCTTCGCCGTGAACGCCATATGCTTGCCTTCCCTTGGGTTGGCGCGGCTGTGGCGGGAAGCTCGGGCCTTGTCCATGCCCTGCGCTATCGTCTTCGCGCGGAGGATGCGGAGCGTCGGCGCCTTCTCCCTCTCCTGGGGAGAGGGCCGGGGAGAGGGCAGTGTGTCTCTGGCCGAGAGCGATGCCCCTGGCCGGCAAGTCATGCCCCTCTCCCAACCCTCTCCGCGGAGGGGAGAGGGCTTTAGCCGCAAGATTTCGCTACCAATGTAGGATTTCCTCTGCTTGAGCAGAGCGATGCGCCGCGCCGAGCAACTCCGCCTTTCTTCCGAGCGCGCCGCGAACGGGGCGGCAAAGTGGAATGATTTGCCGCGACTCCCTTCACTTTGGGCCCTGAGTCAATGAATCCCGCAGCCCGCCTCCAGGCCGCGATCGACCTGCTCGACCGGATCACCGCTGCCGCCCGCGACCAGGGCGGATCGGCCGACACGATCATCGCCAGATGGTTCGCCGAGCGCCGCTATGCCGGCTCGAAGGACCGCCGGGCGATCCGCGAGCTGGTCTATGATGCGATCCGCATGCTCGGCGAGCGTCCCGAGACCGGCCGCGCCGCGATGCTGGCGCTGGTTGCCAGGCGCCCCGAGCTGACCGAGTTGTTCGACGGCTCGCCCTATGGCCCCGCGCCGATCGCACCCGATGAACCCGTCGCCGAAGCGGGCGTGCTGCCGGCCTGGCTGGCGGAAGCCTTCACCGCCTCGGGCCTCGATGCCGATGAGCAGGCCGCCCTGCTGGAGCGCGCCCCGCTCGATATCCGGGTCAACACGCTCAAGGCCGATCCCGCGGCGATCCAGGCCCAGATCTCCGGCGCCGTGCCGCTGCCCTGCCTGGCCGCGGGCCTGCGCGTGCCCTCGGACACGCCGGTCGAGCAGCTGCCCGCCTACAAGGACGGCGCGCTCGAGGTGCAGGATGCCGGCAGCCAATTCGTCAGCCTCGCCGCCGGTGTCGAGCGCGGCCAGCACGTCGTCGACCTGTGCGCCGGCGGTGGCGGCAAGACGCTCGCGCTGGCCGCCGCGATGGCGAACCACGGTTCGATCCTTGCCTGCGATATCGACCGTCCCCGGCTTTCCCGCCTGATGCCGCGCGCCGAGCGGGCAGGGGTGGGCATCGTCGAGACCCGGTTGCTCAATCCCAACCAGGAAAGCGCGATGCTTGCCGACCAGGCCGGCCGCGCCGATGTCGTGCTGGTTGATGCGCCCTGTTCGGGCACGGGCACCTGGCGCCGCAATCCCGAGGCGCGCTGGCGGCTCAATCCGCAGCGGCTCGACCGCTATGTCGCCACCCAGGCCGCGATCCTCGATATCGCCGCCGACCTCGTCCGTCCCGGCGGCACGCTGGTCCATGTCGTCTGCTCGCTGCTCGATGCCGAGGGGGCGGGGCAGGCCGAGGCGTTTCTCGATCGCCATCCGGGCTGGACCGCCGAGCCGCTGGCGCTCGGCGCCGGCACGCCGCGCGGCCCCGGACTTCGCTTCACCCCGCTAAGGGACTCGACCGACGGCTTTTTTGTCGCGAGGATGCGCCGGCCATGATAGCGAGCGGGCAGATTTCGGAGAATGTGATGCGGTTTACTGCGATTGGGGCGGCGGGTGCGTTGATGCTGCTCTCGGTTTCCACCTCGCTGATGGCGCAGCGTGCGGACAATCTGATCGATCCCCGCTCGGTGGAACTGGTCAAGCAGGGCCGCGCCGCGTTCGCCGCCGGCAATGCCGATGGCGCCAGCGACATGCTGGAGAGCGCGCTGGTGGTCGATCCGCGCAACCGCGATGCCTATCTGGTCCTCGCCGAAGTCGCCCGTGCCAAGGGCCTGCCCGGCAAGGCGATCCGGCTCTACCGCGAGGCGCTGAGCCTCGAGCCCAACGACACCGCGGCGCTGCGCGGCCAGGGCGAGGCGATGGTCGCCAAGGGCGCGATGGAACGCGCCAAGGAAAATCTCGGCAAGATCGAGAAGCTCTGCGCCAAGAGCTGCGGCGATGCCACCCAGCTCTCAGCAGCGATCGCCAAGGGCCCGCCGGTCACCACCGCCCAGGCCGAACCTGCCCCGAACGCGGCGCCCACCGCCAAGCCCTGATCGCGCTTGTAATGTAGGATTTCGCCTGCTTGGGGTGCTCGGTGGGCTGATGCCCGCCGCTCTTTCTCAGGCTTGGCTCAGCGTCCACGCCAGCGCGACGAATTCCGCCACCGTCACCGTCTCGGCACGGCGGGCGGAGTCGATGCCCAGGCCCTCCATCGCCGCAAGCGCGCCGGGCACGCCCTTCAGGCTCTGGCGCAGCATCTTGCGGCGCTGTCCGAAGGCGGCGGCGGTGAGGGTCTCGAGCGTCTTCAGCCGGACGCCCTCCGGCGCCTCGGCGGGCACGATATGGACCACCGCTGACATCACCTTGGGCGGCGGCGTGAAGGCCGAGCGGTGGACGTTCATCGCGATCCTCGGGGTGGAGCGCCACTGCGACAGCACCGCGAGCCGCCCGTAATGCTCGGTGTCCGGCCCGGCGACGATCCGCTCGGCGACTTCCTTCTGGAACATCAGCGTCAGGCTCGCCCACCACGGCTCCCACGCCGCCGACAGCCAGCCGACAAGCAGCGCGGTGCCGACATTGTAGGGCAGGTTGGCAACGACATGCGGCTTGCCCTCGAACAGCGAAGGCGCATCGACTTCCAGCGCGTCGCCCTCGATCACCTTGAGCTTGCCGGGGAAGAAGGTGCCCAGCTCCTCAAGCGCCGGGATGCAGCGCCGGTCGCGCTCCACCGCGGTGACGCTGGCGCCGCCTTCCAGCAGCGCCCGGGTCAGCCCGCCGGGGCCGGGGCCGACCTCGAACACTTCGGCGCCGTCGAGCTTGCCCGGCACCTTGGCGATGCGGGCGAGCAGCTGGTGGTCGAACAGGAAATTCTGGCCCAGCGCCTTGCTCGCGCTGAGACCATATTTGCTGATGACTTCCCGGAGAGGCGGAAGGCTGGTCACGCCGCGGCTTCGGCCCTGCGCTGGGCGGCGCTGGCGGCCATCTTGATCGCGGCGATCATCGCGCCGGGATTGGCCTCGTCCTTGCCGGCGATGCCGAAGGCGGTGCCGTGGTCGGGCGAGGTGCGGACGATCGGCAGGCCGAGGGTGATGTTCACGCCCTCGTCGAAATGCAGCGTCTTGATCGGGATCAGCGCCTGGTCGTGCGTCGGGCAGAGCGCGACGTCATAGCCGGCGCGGGCGCGCGGGTGGAACATCGCATCGGCGGCGAAGGGCCCGATCGCATCGATCCCCTCCTCGCGGAGGATGGCGATGGCAGGCTGAAGTACGTCGATCTCCTCACGGCCGATCTCGCCGCTCTCGCCGGCATGCGGATTGAGCCCGGCAAAGGCGAGGCGGGGCCGCTCGATGCCGAAGTTGCGCAGCAGCCCGCGCGCCGTCACCCGGGCCTTGGCGAGGACGAGCTCGAGCGTGAGCAGCTCGGGAACGCGGGCCAGCGGCTCGTGCACCGTGATCGGTACCACGCGCAGCGTCGGCCCCGCGAGCATCATCACGGCATTCTCCGGCGAGATGCCGCAGCGCTCGGCGACGAACTCGGTCTGGCCGGGATGGGTGAAGCCGATCTTGTAGAGCTGGGCCTTGGAAACCGGGCCGGTCACCACGCCGCCGGCCGCGCCGGCATTGGACAGGCCCACCGCCAGCTCGAGCGACTGGAGCGCGGCCTTGGCGCTGTCCTCGTCCGGGCTGCCGGGCGTCACGTCGATCGTGTCGTTCACCGCCAGCACCGGCAGGCCGCGCTCGAAGGCGTCCGCCGCCTCGTCGGGGTTGGTGATCCGGACGATCGGCCCGTCCCACACCCGCTCCACGGCGCGGGGGCAGCCGATCGCGAAGAAGGGCGCGAGCGAATGCAGCGCGCGCGCCTTCCACGCCTTGGCGGTGATCTCCGGGCCGATGCCGGCCGAATCGCCCATGGATATGGCGAGCGGCCGGAACACCTCAGCGATATTCGATAAGCGCGTCGCGCCGCAGGTCGCGGAGCATGCGCGTGGCGCGCAGGTTGACGCGCTGGTCCTCGATCTGGCCCTGGATCTGCTCGACCGAAGGCAGGTTCGCTGCGGGCGGATCGTCACGACCGCAGACGACGAGCACGCGCACGCCATCCTCGACCGTGCCGAAGGGCTGGGTAACCTGGCCGACCTGCAGCGGCAGGATGATCTGCTGCAGCGCGGGTGGCAGGTCGCCGATCACGATGCCGTCCTTCTCCACCACATCGGCATTCTGCGCCGCCGCGACATTGGCCGCGTCGCCGCAGCCCTTGATCGCCTGGGTGGCGGTTGCGAACTGGCCGGCGCGCGCCGTGGCCTGCGCCTCGGTCGTGCCCTTGGGGAAAGTGATCGTGATCTGGCGCAGCGAGAGCTTGGCCGCGCGCGGATCGGCCATGCCGACCTTGCGCTTGTCGGCGAGGTAGACGACCGTGAAGCCGGTGGAGAGCGGGATCGGGCCGGCGACCTGGCCGGGCGTCATCTCCTCCACTGCCTTGGACATCTCGTCCGGCAGGATGCCCGGGGCGAGGCGGACCCAGCCGAGGTCGCCGCCCTGGCCCTTGGTCGAGCTTTCCGAATAGGTCTTGGCGAGATAGTCGAAGGGCGCGCCTTCCTTCATCTGCTGGATGATGCGCTGCATGCCCGCATAGACTTCCTGCTTACGGTCGTCGGTGGCGTTCATGTAGATTTCGTAGACGTGATATTCCTCGCTGCCCTGCGCAGCCTTGAGGCGCGCGAGGACGGCATTGGCCTCTTCCTCGCTCACGTTGATGTCGACCTTGCGGCGCAGCACGCGCTGCCAGGCGACCTCGCCCTCGATCTGCTTGCGCATCGTGCGCTCCGAAGCGCCGGACTGGCGCAGGAAGGCGCGCATCTGCTCTGGCGTCTTCTGGAGGCGGCGGGCGATCGACGCGAAGCTCTGGTCGATCTCCTTGGCGTCGATCGTGATCTCGTTGGACTTGGCTTCCTGGATCTCCAGCGTCTCGTCGATCAGCTGGCGCAGGATCATCATGCGATACTGGTCGCGCTCCTCCGGCTTCAGGTTGAGCTTGTTGAGCGCGATGATCAGGTTGAGCCGCTGGTCGACATCGGTGCCGGTGAGCACTGCGTCGTTCACGATTGCCGTGGGCTTGCGGATGTTGGGATCGGCCTTGCCGAAGATCTTCAGATCGGTCGGAAGGTCCAGCTGTGCGGCAAGCGCGGCGCTGGCGTCTTCCTGCGACGGCTGCGGGGCGGTCGCGTCCGGCACCGTCTGGGCCATAGCAGCGGATGCAAGACTGGAGATCGCGAGCGCCAAAATGGACAAGCGCCCTGCGCGGATCGCCTTGGTAACACCAATGTTCACGTGAATCCGTACCCTCAAATCTGCCGGAAAGTGGCGCTTAATGGCCAATTGTGCCTGAACTTAGGCTTACCAGCGGTTCCCCTCGGCCCCGAGCCTAGCGCCCGAGGTTCTTGAACGCCAGCGTCAAGAGATAGGAATTGCCCTTCGCCGCATCGCCCGTGGTCGCATAGTCGCGCTTCCAGGTGAAGCCTAGGCGGAGGCAGTCGTCCTCATAGGTGATGCCGAGGCGGTGGCGCACCGGCTCAAAGCCGTCGGCCAGCGAGGTGGGATCCTCGTTGCGATCAGTGAGGTCGATCAGCGTCGAGCCCGAGAGCGACCAGAAGCGGGCGATCTGGATGCGGGCGCCGAGCCGCGCCTCCTCGCGGTCCTGCAGGTCCTCGAGCGCCGGGCCGATATTGCGGTTGAGCCGCAGATAGCCGAGCTCGACATAGGTGGCGCGCGACCCGAGCGTCATGTCGAGTTCGTTGCGCCGGAAGGCGAGGCCGTCCTTGTCGAGCCGGTAGCGGTGCGAGAAGCTGACGAAGTCGCGGAACCGGATCGTGGTGCGGCCGACAATGTCGGAGACCCGGTCGGTCAGCCCTGTGCCATCGGGGAGCAGCGTCGGGCGCGAGGAGATGCGGTAGCTCTGGCCGATATTGGCGTCGATCGAGAAGCCCGGCAGGTAGAGCGCATAGTCGAGGCCCCAGGTGAAGCGGGTCGAGTCGTCGAACCGGTCGTAGCCGGGGAAGCGATTGAGCGCGAAGAGGTTGGAATCCTCGAGGTCGACCGCGCGGGCATCCTCATTGGGCACCTCGAGATTGGCGATCTTGGGCGAGGCGACCAGCTGGACGCGCGGGGTGATGCGCTGGGTGCCGCCGAACAGCTCGCCGACCAGCGGCCATTTCACGTCGATCGCGCCGGCGGCGATGCCGCGGGTGTGGAACCCCTCCTCGCCGCGATAGCTGGCGATCGTCGTCAGCATCGTGTCGTGCGCGTTGTAGAGGTCGCCGCGGGCATAGGCAGTGAGCGTCACTTCCTGGCCCCAGTTGGTCAGCCGGCGCAGGTCCCAGCGGGCGCTGGCGAAGGCGCGCTGCGTGTCCTGCCCATCGGAGCGGCCGATCGCCAGCGTGTTGAGCTGGAACTCGAAACGCCCGCCGATCACGCCGTCGTTCATCCGGCGGCGATAGTCGATCTCGGGCAGGGCATAGGGCTGCAGCCCCTGGCGATCGCCCACCCGAAGGGTCTGCACGACCCAAGCATTGATCGAAAAATAGCTATCAGAATCAATGCGTTGTACGCGAACGTTATTGCGCAGCCGATCGTCGTTCGAAATGTCGTAGCGGCGCAGGAAGGTACGATCCGAGACCAGCCGCATCGACGCGCTGGCGCTCCAATAGGGATCGATCTGGAAATTGCCGATGGCATCGACATAGCCGCGGAAGTCGTTCTTCGACGTGGCCGGCGTGATCGGCACGGTCAGGTCGTCGGCGCGGCGGCTATAGGTACCATAGGCGCTGACCTGGAAGGCGCCGAGCGAATTGAGCTCGCGATATTGCGCCTGCATCATCGGCAGCACGTTGGTGTAGATGCGCGGCGTGACGGTGAGGTCGCGATTGGGCGCGAAGCTGATGTAATAGGGCAGCGCGAACTGGAAGCCGTTGGTGCGGTTGTAGCGCAGGTCCGCGGTCAGGAAGCCGCTCGCGCTCTCGCCGCCGACCGGATGCGAGAAGACCGGCAGCGGGATCGTCGCGAAACCGAACACCGAGACGCGGGCACCCGAATAGCGCAGCCGCTTCTTGGCGGGCTCGTAGATCACGCGGTTGGCGGTGATCTTCCAGCTCGGCTCCTTGGGGCAGCCCTCCGAATCGCCGACCGCGCAGGGCGTGTAGGCGGCATTCTCGACAGTGAAGCTGCCATCCTCGTGGCGCTCGCCATGCTGGGCGGCGATGCGGCCGCCGGCATCGAGCACCACCAGCATGTTCTCGACGATGCCGCCCTTCAGCGTGTCGGTCAGCTCGACCTGGTCGCCATAGGCGCTGTCGCCCTGCGAATTGACGACGACGACATTGCCCTCTGCCATCACCTTGCCGGTTTTGCGGTTCCACACGACGTTGTCGGCGCGCAGCCGCTCGCTGCGGCGATAGAGGCGGACGTCGCCGGTGGCCGTCACCACGTCCTGCTCATTGTCATAGTCGAGCTGGTCGGCAGTGAACTGGATCTGGTCCTCGCCTTCGGGCAGCGCCGTGGGCGAGGGCGGCGGGGGCTCGACCGCGGGGGTCTGCAGGCTCGGCGTCGCGTCCTGAGTCGGCGCGGGCGTCGTCGGCGCAGGCGGAGGCGCCGGGGCGGCCTGGGGACCGGGCTGCGGCACCGTCTGCAGCGTCTCGGTCGCCTGCTGGGCGCGCGCTTCGGCCGCCAGGCACACGCCGAGCGCGGCCGTCAGCAGCAAGGCCTTGCGCGTCACTTCGATTCCCACCTTTATTTCTCACTCCCGTGCACGCGGCCGTTCCCGCCCTATCGCAGCGATTGCGCCATCGCAACGTCACGTGCGTTGGCCCGAACGCACGGAAGCGCTAACAGGAGCCATGCAGGTCGATTTCTACCATCTGACGCAGCTTCCGCTCGAGCGCGCGCTGCCCCGGATCGCCGAACGCGTGGTCGAGACCGGCGGGAGGCTGCTTATCGTAGCCGGGGAGGCGAGCCAACGGGCAAAGCTCGACCAGCTGCTGTGGACCTACAGCGCGGAGAGCTTCCTGCCGCACGGCCAGGTGGGCGGGCCCGACGACGACCGCCAGCCGATCCTGATCGCGGGCGAGGCGGCTATGGCGGCCAATGGCGCGAAGAACATCGCGCTGGCTGACGGAGTGTGGCGCGACGAGGCGCTGGGCTTCGAGCGCGCCTTCCACTTCTTCGACGAGGAGCGCATCGCCGAAGCGCGCCAGGCCTGGAAGGCGCTGGCCGACCGCGAGGGCGTGGAGCGCAACTACTGGAAGCAGAACGAGCAGGGGCGCTGGGAGAAGGCGGCCTGAGCGTTCCGGGCACTTCGGACGCGGAAGTATGGTGCGTATGGGCCGAATGCGCCTTTAGAGGTGCCGTTTCCGTACGCTTTCCTTGCCGTTTTCCCTCCGTGGCGGTGTTGCACGAACGGACACCTTGCACGCGGATATATGCACGCGCCGCCGAACGGGCTGCGCGTTCATCGCATGATCTTCATGATTCAAAGAGCGCCGGCGGGAACAATAGCAGAACGCGCGCCTGTAGGACAGCCGCGGCGCTTGCATCCTGTGCATCCCCGGACTAGGGAGCCGCGACTTTTCCCCAACCCAAATACAGGAGCCGCACGGCCATGGCCGCGACCCGGACCTTTTCGATCATCAAGCCCGATGCCACTCGCCGCAACCTCACCGGTGCGGTCACCAAGATGCTCGAGGAGGCCGGCCTGCGCGTCGTCGCTTCCAAGCGCATCCAGATGAGCCGCGAGCAGGCCGAGGGCTTCTACGGCGTCCACCGCGAGCGCCCCTTCTTCAACGACCTGGTCGAGTTCATGATCTCGGGCCCGGTGGTGGTGCAGGTGCTCGAGGGCGAGAACGCCGTCCAGGCCAACCGCGACATCATGGGCGCGACCAACCCCGCCAATGCCGATGCCGGCACGATCCGCAAGGAACTGGCCGAATCGATCGAGGCGAACTCGGTGCACGGTTCGGACTCCGAAGAGAATGCGGCGATCGAGATCGCCTTCTTCTTCAAGCCGGAAGAGATCGTCGGCTGAACTTTTTCGACCGATCTGGTTGCGAAAGGCCGGGGTTAGCGCCCCGGCCTTTTTGGTTTCCGGGGCGGGTGGTGCGCTTGGTGTGCGGAGTGTCCGACCAGTTCCTCCCCCAGCTTGCTGGGGAGGGGACCATTCGCGCCAGCCAAGGTGGTGGGGCCGCCGCAACGCGGCGGTGCCGCCGCGCCCCTCCACCACCGCCTTCGGCGGCGGTCCCCCTCCCCGAGACAAGCTCAGGGAGGATTTTATCAGGTTCGCGGCAGGGTGATCGTCGCCACCAGGCCGCCGCCTTCGCGGTTGGCGAGGGTGATCTCGCCGCTGGCGTCGCGGACGATGGCGCGGGCGAGCGCCAGGCCCAGGCCGGCGCCGCCGGTCTCGCGGTTGCGGGATTCCTCGAGGCGGGTGAAGGGATCGAAGACCTTTTCGAGCTTCTCCGGCGGGATGCCGGGGCCGCGATCGCAGACTTCGATCCGGACGCTCCGGTCGTCCGAACGCAGGCGGACCTCGGTCGCGCCGCCATATTTGATCGCATTCTCGATCAGGTTGCGGACCGCGCGGCGCATCAGCGACGGGCGCAGGTGCATGCGCAGCCGCGGCGCCTCCTCGAAGGAGACGTCCTGGTCGAGATCGCGGAAATCCTCGACCACGGCGTCGATCAGCGCGGACAGGTCGACATCGGTCGGCGGCTCGCTCGGACGGCCCAGGCGCGCGAGGCTGAGGATGTCGTCGAGCGTGTGGTTCATCTCGTCGATCGTGTCCGCCATGCGGGCGCGGTCTTCCTCGTACTCGACCGATTCGATGCGGACCCGGAGGGCGGCGAGCGGCGTGCGCAGGTCATGGCCGATCGCGCCGAGCATCCGGTCCTTCTCGTCGAGCATCGCGGTGACGCGGGTGCTGAGCGCATTATAGGCGGCGATCACCGCGCGGACGTCGCTGGGGCCGCTCTCCTCGACCGGGTCTGCGCCGTCGTTCGGATGGAAGGCGCGGGTCGCCTCGGCGAGCTTGCGCAACGGGCGGGCGATGCGGTGGCCGGCGACGAGCACCGGCACGAGCACGACGATGTAGAGGATCAAGGTCTGCGCGAGCAGCTGCCAGATCAGCGCGCGCTCGGAGCGCGGCCAGGCCGAGCTGAGCGAGAGCCAGCCCTTGCCGGGCAGCTCGACCGCGACCATCAGCTCGGCGCCGAGGCGGCGGAGGCGATCGGCGCGGGCCGGGTCCATGCGCTTGAGGATCGGGCGGTTGGCATCGATCGGGCGGACCACGGCGATGACCTGGCCGACCTGGACGCCGCCATCGGTGAGCCCGCGGCGCAGATCGCTCTCGACATCGCCGCGGCGCTCGAGCTCGACCGGGATCGGATTGGCGGGGACGAGATCGACCCGGCCACGGGCCAGGCGGCGCGCCTCGCGGCCCTCGCGACGGTCCGGGCCGCCGCCGGGCGGCTCGGGGCGCGGATTGACCGGGGTGCCGAGCCGCTCGGCGGCGTCGATAAGCCGGGTGACGGTGGGGACGATCACCTGGGCGAAGCGCGCATTCTGGCGCTCGCGGACGAGCAGGCCGAAACTGATCGCCTGCGCGACGAACAGCGCGACCGCGACGAGGAGGGCGATCTGGCCGGGGAGCGAGCGGGGGAAGAGGCGGGTCACCTCCGTTCGCCTGCCGCAAAAGCCCTCTCCCCCTCGGGAAGAGGGTTTGGAGAGGGGCAGGAGGGTGCGGCGCGCCCTGCGGTTCGCGGATCAAGACACACTGCCCCTCTCCCCGACCCTCTTCCCGAGGGGGAGAGGGAGATCGGCGGCCGGGCACCGCTCAAAGCCGCGTCACTTCCGCAGCCAGCGTGTAGCCGCCGCCCCACACGGTCTTGATGATCGCGGGGTTCTTGGGATCGGGCTCGATCTTCTTGCGCAAGCGGCTGACCTGGTTGTCGATCGCGCGATCGAAGGCGGCGGCCTCGCGGCCCTGTGTCAGGTCGAGCAGCTGGTCGCGGGTGAGCACGGCGCGCGGGCGGGTGACCAGGGCGTGGAGCAGGCTGTACTCGCCGGTGGACAGCGGGACCGAGACGCCCTCGCGATCGACCAACGCGCGCTCGCCGGTCTTGAGCACCCAGCCGGCAAAGGCGAAGCTGCCGGCATCGGGGGCGTGCTGGCGGACGCCGCCGGCCTGGAGGCGGCGCAGCACCACCTTGATCCGGGCGGCGAGCTCGCGCGGGGAGAAGGGCTTCACGACATAATCGTCGGCGCCCATCTCGAGCCCGACGATGCGATCGGTCTCCTCGCCGCGCGCGGTGAGCAGGATGACCGGCGTCTCGCTGGTCTCGCGGATATGGCGGCAGAGCGACAGCCCGTCCTCGCCGGGCATCATGATGTCGAGCACGACGAGATCGATCGCATAGGCGGCCATGCGGGCGCGGGCGCCCTCGGCATCGCCGGCCTGGGTGATCCGGAAGCCCTGCCTGGTGAGATATTGCGCGAGCGGCTCGCGGATCGAGCGCTCGTCCTCGACGAGCAGGAGGTGCGGCGTTTCCGTCATGTCGGGTTCGTAGCAAGTCATGACGCGTGCCGCAAAGAGGAGTCGCCCGTGCGGATGCTGGCCGCAAGGCTTGGGGAGAAAATACCCGGGCGGGCGACGAGAGGAGGCAAGGCCCGCCCGGGATAGGGTCCGGTCGACTTAGTTGGCGTCGGCCGGCGGGGGTGCCTGGCGGTTGCCCATGCGGGCAAGGATGGCGTCGCGTTCGGCCTGATCGATCTTGCCGTCGTGATTGGCATCGATGCGGTCGAAGCGCTTGGCGGCCTGGGCCTGCATGTCGGCGAGGGTCATGTCGCCGGTCATGCCGCGCATGCCCATGCCGCCACCGCCGCCGGGACGGCCGGCTTCGCGCTCGGCCTGGCTGACCTTGCCGTCCTTGTCGGTGTCGAGCTTGGCGAAGCGGGCGGCGACGTCCGCGTTGAACTCGTCCTTGGTGATCACGCCGTCGTGGTTGGTGTCGAGGCGATCGAGCATGGCGGCACCGCGCTGCGGGGCTGCCTGCGCGAAGGCCGGCGCCCCGATCAGGGTCGCGCCGAGCGCCGCGGCGATGAGGAACTTCTTCATGGGGCTGAACTCCTTGGTCTCGGGGGTCTCAAGCCCCCGACAGGGTCCAGCTTTTCACGCGGGGCTGTCGCAACACTTTGTCAGCCGCGGGGGAAAGTGTCGCAAACTGTATCAGCCGAAGATCGCGACGCGTTCCTGGGCTCAGCCAAAAATGGCGACGCCCTGCATCGCCTCGGCGATTGGCTCGCCGGCGGCGTTCCAGATCGCCATGCGCTGGGTCGAATAGCCGTCATGCGCGGTGGCGGCGCGGGCGCTGAGCAGCCACCAGCCGTCGTCGGTGGCGGGCGCGGCGTCCTGGAAGTTGACCTGCCAGTTGAGCGAGCTGAGCGGGGTGCGGCGCTCGCCGAGCAGCTTGAACGCGGCGGGGGGCAGCGCATCGCCGATCGCCATCAGCTCGACGAACGGGTGGAGGCCGGTGCGGGCGCGCAGGCGGGCCCAGCGCAGCCATTCGGCGGGTCCGGTGCCGGTCTTGCAGTCGAGGAACTCGAAATTGCCGGTGAAGAAATCCTCCGGGCCGACATAGAGCGTGGCGTCCGGCGCGGGCGGGCGGACCGGCGCGCGCTCGGCGGTGTCATGGGCGAGCGTGGAGGCGAGCGGCGCCATGAACACGAAGGTCGCGCGCAGGCCGAGCCCGGCTTCGGAGACGACATCGGACTGGAGGAAGGCGGCGTTGCGGCCGCGGCGCAGCTTCGTGGCGGTGACGGTGACGTCGCCGGCGAGCGGGCCGATAAAGGCGATTTGGGCGGAGCGCAGCGGCGGCAGGTCGGGCTCGAGCTCGAGCGCGGCCTGGAGCGCGAGCGCGGCGGAGAGCCCGCCATAGGCGGTGCGGCCCTGCAGCCAGTCGCTCGGGATGTGGCTGGTGAAGCCCGTTCTGATACGCGCGGCGGCGGCGAGGAGATCGGCGATCGGGGTCATGCGGCAGCGACCCGGTCGCGCAGCTCGCGCTTGAGCACCTTGCCGATCGCGCTGCGGGGCAGCTCGTCGATCCGGCGGAGATCGGCGAGGCGCTGGGTCTTGCCGACCTGGCCGTTGAACCAGGCAAGGATCTCGGCGGGGTCGCCGGCGCCGGTGAAGAAGCCGACCGGGGTCTCGCCCCATTGCTCCGAGGGAATGCCGATCACCGCGCAATCGGCGACGCCCGGATGCTGGGCCAGCACCGCCTCGAGGTCCGAGGGATAGATGTTGAACCCGCCCGAGATGATCAGGTCCTTCTTGCGGTCCATCAGGATCAGGAAGCCGTCCGCGTCGAAGCGGCCGACATCGCCGTGGCGGATGAAGCGGTTGCCGTCTTCGTCGTGCCAGGTGGCGTCGCGGGTGGCGTCGGCGCGGTGGTGATAGCCGGTCATCATCGCCGCCGAGCGGCCGACGACTTCGCCCATCGCGCCCTGGGGAACCTCGGCGCCATCCTCGTCGATCAGGCGGAGGTCCTGGCCGGGGAGCGGCTTGCCGACGGTGTGGAGCTTGTCCGGGTGGGCGTTGCACAGCAAGGCGGTGGTGCCGCCGCCCTCGGTCATGCCGTAATATTCGACCAGCAGTCCGGGCCAGCGGGCGAGGATGTCGGCCTTGAGCGCCGCGGAGAAGGGGGCGCTGGTGCAGGTCTTGAGCTGGAAGCTCGACAGGTCGAAGCGGTCGAAGTCCGGCAGTGTCATGATCCGCTGGTACTGGACGGGGACGAGCATCGCGTGGGTGGCGCGGTGCTTCGCTGCCTGGGCGATGAAGGCGTGCGCGTCGAACTTGCGGAGCAGCACCGCGGTGCCGCCCCAGGCGATCGTCGGGATGAAGCTGACGAGCGTGGTGTTCGAATAGAGCGGGGTGGCAATCATCGTCACGGCATTGCCGAAGCCGCCGGGCGCGCGGGCGATATGGACCCAGCGCATCGATTGCGGCTGGACGATGCCCTTGGGCGTGCCGGTGGTGCCGGAGGAATAGATGATGTTGAACGGATCGTCGGGGCCGATCTCGACGCGCGCGGGGCCGGTGCCTTCGGGAGCAAGGAAATCGTCCAGCGCCTCGAGCGGGACGCGCCGGGCGGCGATGGGGGCATCGGCCAGCGCCTGGGCACCGGCGGTGTCGACGAACAGGATTTTCGCGCCGCAATCCGCGATCATCGCCGCGAGCTGCGCCGGGGTGGCGGAGGGCTGGAGCGGGGTGGGCACGCAGCCGGCCCGGAGCGCGCCGAAGAACGCGCAGCCATAGTCGATCGACGGCGAAGCGAGGATCGCGACGGCATCGTTCTTGCCGAGCCCCGCGCGCTGGAGCGCAGCGGCGAGACGGTCGAGCACCGCGTCGAGCGCGGCATAAGAGATCGAGCGGTCCTCGAAGACCATTGCCGGCTTGTCCGGGCGCTCCACGCCATGGGCGCGGATCAGGTCGGAGAGCGTCGCGAAGTCGCTCGCCAGCATCGCTTCGGTAGTCATCGGCCCTCCCTGTTGCCGGAAACGCTAGGGGAGGCCTCGCCGTAACACCATACGCAATTTTCGAAAAATGCCTAAGCCGGCGTTGATGCTTCGGGTTCCGGGCGGGCGTGCACCCTGGGTACGACGCGCAGCAGCAGGATCGCCATCGCGGAAAAGGCGAGCGCGGCGGCGAGGACGAAATTGCCCGCCCGGAAGCCGTGCTCGGAGCCGATCGACAGCGCCTGGGTCATCGCGAAGGGCGAGACGATCAGCGCAACGCTGGCAAGGCTGGAGACGCCGCCCTGCAGCGCGCCCTGGCGCGTGGCGTCGGTGAGGCGCGAGAGCAGCGCGTTCATCGCCGGGAAGGCGAGCGCCTGGAACGAACTCAACGGGATGATCGCGAAGATCATCCAGCTCTCGCGCGCGAAGATATAGGTGGAGAAGGCAAGGCTGCCGGCGAGCATGCCGAGCACCGCGGCGCGCTCCTCGCCCCAGGCCTTGATCACGCGGCCGGTGAACAGCATCTGCACCGCGGCCATGCACAGGCCGGAAAGCGCCAGCGACAGCCCGATCGTCCACTCGTTCCAGCCGAGCGCGATCTCGCCGAAAAAGGCCCAGGTGGCGGGATAGACCATGTGGCCGAGCTGCCAGAGGAACATCGCGGCGAGCAGCCAGCCGGCATTGCCCGCGTGGAAGAGCGGCTTGAACGCGGCGAAGACATGCGCGTCGCCCCAGCGGAACCGGCGGCGGCGCTCGGCGGGCATCGTCTCGGGGAGCATGAGCAGCGTCCAGATCGCATTGACCGCGGCGAGCGCGGCGGCGGCAATGAACGGCGCGCGCGGGCCAAGGCCGGCGAGCAGCCCGCCCAGCGCCGGGCCGAGGATGAAGCCGATGCCGAACGCCGCGCCCATCATCCCGAACACCGCGCCGCGCTTCTCGGGCGGGGTCACGTCGGCGAGCACGGCGTTGGCCGGGCCATAGGCGGCGCCAGCCACTCCGGCGATCGTCCGCCCGACGAACAGCCAGGCAATCGTCGGCGCGACGGCCATCAGCGCATAGTCGATCGAGAAGGCGATCATCGAGGACAGCAGCACCGTGCGGCGGCCGATCGCGTCGCCGAGCGTGCCGAGCACCGGCCCGGCGAAGAACTGCGCGACGGCGAAGGCGACGAGCATCCAGCCGCCGATCCGCGCCGCGCCGGGAAGGTCGGTATGCGCGAGCTCGACGATCAGGCGCGGCAACACGGGCAGGACGATGCCGAAGCCGATCGAATCGATCATGACCGCCATGAGCACGATCGGCACCGCGCGATGTTCGAACTTCATGCCTGTCCCCTCTTTGCCCGCCTCAATAGCAGAGGCGGACGCTGCGACCATGCGCAATTGTGCAGGAACGTACAGGGAACGCGTGCGTGGTGGCAAGCGCAATTTACCGTCCGTCATCCCCGCGAATACGGGGATCCAGTGTGACTGGGGGAGGTCCTCGGCAACTCTGGATCCCCGCCTCCGCGGGGATGACGAATAAGGTGGGCGGCACGCTCTTGACGGCACCGTAGCCATACCGCACATTCGAAACCGACAAGAAGACTATCCCGGGAGAGAATATGGCCACGGCCCCCGATATCGATGCGCCGGCGAACCCGCTCGACAGCTTTCGCGCCGAGGTCCGCGCCTGGCTGACGGCGAACTTCCCGCCGAGCCTGAAGGGCAAGGACAATGCGATGTCCGCGGTCGAGGGGCCGCACACCAACTCGCCCGAGGAGGATGCCTGGCAGACCGCGATGGGCGAGAAGGGCTGGGGCGTGCCGACCTGGCCGAAGGAATATGGCGGCGGCGGCCTGAGCCGGGCCGAGGCGCGCGTGCTGCAGGAGGAGATGCAGCGCGCCGGTGCCTGGAACCCGATCGGCGGGATGGGCGTGATGATGTTCGGCCCGACGCTGCTGGAATATGGCACCGAGGAGCAGAAGCGGGAGCATATCCCGGCGATCGCCAAGGGCACGGTGCGCTGGTGCCAGGGCTATTCGGAGCCGGGCGCGGGATCGGACCTGGCGAGCCTGCAGACCTTCGCCGCGGATGCCGGCGACCATTATGTCGTCAACGGCCAGAAGACCTGGACCAGCGGCGGGCAATGGGCGGACAAATGCTTCATGCTGGTCCGCACCGACAAGGCCAAGAAGCATGAGGGCATCACCTTCCTGCTCTGCGACATGGACACGCCGGGCGTCGAGGTGCGGCCGATCCGGCTGATCTCGGGCTCGTCGCCCTTTTGCGAGACCTTCTTCACCGACGTGAAAGTGCCCAAGGCCAACCGCGTCGGTGCCGAGGGCGAGGGCTGGACGATCGGCAAGCGGCTGCTCCAGCACGAGCGCTCGAGCCTGTCGGGCGGCGGATCGGCGGCGGGGCGGATGTTCGCCGGCGCGTCGCTCGGGCAGATTGCCAAGAGATATGTCGGCGTCGACGGCGAAGGACGGCTCGCCGATGCCGATCTGCGCAGCCGGATCGCGCGGCACGAGATGGACCTGCGCAGCTTCATGCTGACGCTGCGCCGCGCCAGCCTCGAGGCCAAGTCGAACCAGGGGCCGAGCGCCGCCACCTCGATCATGAAGAATGTCGGCGCGCGGATCATGCAGGAGCGATCGGAGCTGCTGATCGAGATCCGCGGCTTTGCGGGGCTTGGCTGGGACGGCGAGGGCTTTGAGGAGGACGCGCTCAAGGACGTGCGCACCTGGCTCTTCGGCAAGGCGGTGTCGATCTATGGCGGCTCGACCGAGATCCAGAACAACGTGATCGCCAAGCGCATCCTGGGGATGCTGGATCACCAATAGCTCCGTCATCCCCGCGAAGGCGGGGATCCAGAGCCACAAAGCGACACCCGAAATAACCCTGGATCCCCGCCTTCGCGGGGATGACGAGGAAGAGGCGAGATGGCGGTACTCACCGAAGAACAGACGATGCTGCGCGACATGGCGCGCGAGTGGGCGGATAACGAGGCGCCGGTCAGCGCGTTTCGCAAGATGCGCGATGCGGCGCCGGCTGCGGGCTATGATGCCGCCACCTGGGCCGCGCAGGCCGAGATGGGCTGGACCGGCATCCTGGTGCCCGAGGCGCAGGGCGGGGCGGGGATGGGCTATGTCTCGCTCGGGCTGGTGCTCGAGCAGTTGGGGCGCAACCTGGTCGCGAGCCCGCTCGCCAGCATCGCCGCGGCGACCAGCGCGATCCTGCTCGGCGGCTCGGATGCGCAAAAGGCGCAGTGGCTGCCCAGGATCGCCGCGGGCGAGGTGATCGCGACGCTGGCGATCGACGAAGGGCCGCGCTTCGACCCGGCGAAGATCGAGACGCGTGTCGAGGACGGCAGGTTGAGCGGCACCAAGACGTTCGTGCCCGAGGGCGACAGCGCACAGCTGTTCGTCGTCGCGGCGACCGACGGGCTCCATCTCGTCTCGGGCGATACCACGGTGACGCGCGCGCCGCGGCACCTGACAGATTCGCGCAGCCATGCCCAGGTGACGTTCGACCAAGCCCCGGCCGAGGCGCTCGGCGGCGGCGCGGCGCTGATCGGGCAGGTCGCGGACCGTGCGGCGGCAGCGGCGGCGGCGGAGATGCTCGGCATGGCCGAAAGCGCCTTCGCCCAGACCAACGACTATCTCAAGACGCGCGTCCAGTTCGGCCAGGTGCTGGCGAGCTTCCAGGCGCTGCAGCACCGGATGGCGAAGATGTTCACCGAGCTCGAACTCTGCCGCTCGGCGGTGGAAGGCGCGCTCGAGGCGATCGATAGCGGACGCGCGAACGTGGCGCAGGAAGTGAGCCTCGCCAAGGCGGTGGCGAACGAGACGCTGCACCTGGTGAGCCGCGAGATGGTCCAGCTGCACGGCGGCATCGGCATGACCGACGAGCATGATGCGGGCTTCTACCTGAAGCGCGCCCGGGTGCTGGAGACGCAATGGGGGAACGCGGCCTGGCACCGCGACCGGTTCGCACGGCTGAACGGGTATTGAGGGCATCAACGCCCCTCCCTTGCAGGGAGGGGAATTTCAAAGGGGCTTTCGCCGGATGACGATTATCGGGCCGTTGCCGTAGGGAAACCACTCAGACACATTATGACATTTGCGCAACACTGTTGAGCCAGTCCCCTTTTGCAACCTTTGTTCTGCTTGACGTCTCTCAGGGACGTGTCAGTATTCGAGGATAGGGTATGGAGCCACCAAGCGCTCTGGCCCGTGGTGGGAGAGATGATGATGATGCGGTTACGCCTCTTGTCGGCTGTTGCTGTGCCTGCGTTGACCATGGCGCTCGCGACCCCTGCATTCGCGCAGGACACGAAGACGACCACGACCGAAACCCCGGCCCAGGACGACAGCGCACGCGATCCCAACGAGATCGTCGTGACCGCCCAGGGCCGCGCCCAGGTGCTCGCCGACGTGCCGCTCGCGGTCTCGGCGGTAAGCGCGGAGCAGCTCGAGCGCTCGGGCGCCACCGACATCCGCCAGCTCAACCAGGTCGCGCCGTCGCTGCTCGTCTCCTCGACCGGCAGCGACGCCAACACCTCGGCCCGCATCCGCGGCGTCGGCACGGTGGGCGACAATCCGGGCCTGGAAAGCTCGGTCGCGACCTTCATCGACGGCGTCTATCGCTCGCGCACCGGCCTGGGCCTCAACGACCTTGGCGAGATCGAGCGCATCGAGGTGCTGCGCGGCCCGCAGGGCACGCTGGGCGGGCGCAACGCCTCGGCCGGCATGCTGAGCGTCACCACCAAGGCGCCGAGCTTCACCTTTGGCGGGATGGCCGAGGCGACCTACGGCAATTACGACTTCTGGCGCCTGCAGGGAGCAGTGACCGGCCCGATCAGCGAGCAGGTCGCCTTCCGCCTCGAGGGGCTCTATTCGAAGCGCGACGGCTTCTACAAGGACGTCAACACCGGCCGCGACATCAACAATCGCGACCGTTACCTCGTCCGCGGCCAGCTGTTGTTCCAACCGAACTCGGACCTGTCGATCCGGCTGATCGGCGACTATAGCCACCGCAAGGAAGATTGCTGCGCCGCCGTCTATGCGACGGCCGACGTGTCGCCGTCCAACGCCGGGCTGATCGCGCCGGGCACACCGGTGGCGACGATCCTGACCGGCATCACCGGCACGACCTTCGCGCAATATTTCCCGGCCTATAACGACGCCTATTCGCGCAGGATCGCGACCAGCGCCAACCGCTCCTATACTGGCATCACCAACGACTGGGGCCTGTCGGGCGAAGTGAACTGGAACCTGGGCAGCGTCGAGATGACCTCGATCACCGCCTATCGCGACTATCACAACACCCAGGCGGCGGATGCGGACTACGGCTTGGCCGACATCCTCTATTTCGGCCCGCAGAGCGGCCGCGAGTTCAAGACCTTCACCCAGGAGCTGCGCTTCCACGGCGACGCGTTCGGCGGCAAGCTCGACTGGCTGGTCGGCGGCTATTACGCGCATGAGGACCTGGAGACGAAGAGCCAGCTCAACTTCGGCAACGACTATGGCCGCTTCGCCGCGTGCCGCGTCGTCTATGGCTCGTTCAGCGCCTTCTACTCGCCGACCTCGGTCGGCTGCCTGACGCCGACCGGCGTGGCGGTGCTGAGCAACACGCTCGGGCCGCTCGGGGCAGCGGGCGCGGCGATGGTCGGCGGTCTGCAGCGGCTCGATACGGTGCGCAACGTCGGCGACAACACCGCGAACTTCAACCAGACCAGCTCGAACTTCGCCTTCTTCACGCACAACATCGTGCACGTGGCGAAGGGCTTGGACCTGACCCTGGGCCTGCGCTACACCAACGAGACCAAGAAGCTCGACGCCAACTTCAACGACAACAACACGGTGTGCCCGGCGCAGCAGGCGGCACTGCTGCCCTATATGGGCGTGGCCGCGCTGGCCCCGCTGGCCGGCGGCATCATCACGCTGACCTGCCAGGGCAACACGACCTCGGGCCTCAACGCGCTGACGCTCAACGACACGCGCAAGGAGAACAAGTTCACCGGCACCGCGATCCTGTCGTACAAGCCGGACGACCATGTGCTGGTCTATGCGAGCTATTCGCGCGGCTACAAGGCGGGCGGCTTCAACCTCGACCGCTCGGCGTTCAAGAACCCGCTGGCGACCCAGCCGCTGCCGATCTTCCCGGTCAGCGCGGCCAATTCGGCCTATTATGCGGACGTGCTCCAGTTCGACGAGGAGACGGTGAACGCCTATGAGGCGGGCATGAAATACTCGTCGCGCGGGTTCAACCTGAACGTCGCGGGCTTCCGCCAGGAGTTCAGCAACTTCCAGCTGAACACGTTCAACGGCACGGTCTACCTCGTCCAGAACATCAATGGCTGCAAGCAGAGCCTGGGCGGCGGCGACCGCGACCTGAGCGCCACCACCGGCAGCTGCCCGGCGGGCCAGACCAAGCCGGGCGTCGTCTCGACCGGCTTCGAAGTCGAGATGGGCCTGTCGCCGACGCGCGACCTGAACTTCAACTTCGGCGCGACCTACGCCAAGACCAAGTACGCCAACAACCTGGTCGGCTCGAAGAACGGCGCGCCGCTCGACCCGGCGCTGCGCCTGCTGCCGGGCAAGCTGCTCTCGAACGCGCCCGAATGGGTGGTGACGAGCTCCGCCGCGTGGACGCCCTCGCTGGGCGGGTCCCTGCGCGGCCTGCTCTATGTCGATGCCCGCCTGGCCGACGACTACAACACCGGCTCGGATCTGTTCCCGCAAAAGGCGCAGGACAGCTTCGTCGTGGTCAACGGCCGCGTCGGCATCAGCAGCGACGACCAGAAATGGGCGCTCGAGCTGTGGGTGCAGAACGCGACCAAGGCCAACTACATGCAGGTCGGCTTCAGCTCGCCGTTCCAGGCGGTGAGCACCACGCCGACGGCGACCGCGCCGGGCGGCTCGCAGATCTTCTCGGCCTATCTCGCCGAGCCGCGGACCTATGGCATCACGCTGCGCTCGCGCTTCTGACGCCTGAAGAGCGATGACGGACGGGCTCGCAGGGTGACCTGCGGGCCCGTTTCCCTTTTCTTGGAGCGCCGAAGATACACATCCGATTTGGCTGGACCGGAAATGGTGGCATCTCCGCTCTACAGTACATGGTTAATGCAATACCAAATGCTCTCCGAAAAATCGGGGGGAAATCAAATGCTTTTCGATGATTATTTCTATCCGGGTAATCCATCCCGGCGCATGCAGGTTGCCGTTCTGCAAGGGCAGATACGCGCTGACTTTCAGATTTTCATGACTTCGTGGAATGATTGCGCCAATTTCCTCAACCCGATCCTGAACGTAAACCATCCAAATCTGAAGCTCACGCCGCTGACCTGCAATCCGGACTGCGACGATGTCCAGATGTGCCTGAACCAGATCAACAGCGTACTCACCGACGCGAAGGGGAAGCTCGACAAGCTGCTGAGCGACATCGGCATACAGAATGGCGTAGCGGGCATGGTGCCGGGCGCGCTGAACAGCGACCCCGAGGCGCAAAACAAGATACGGCAGTTCATCTCCGGCGCCGCAGACGTTGCCATCGCGTCGTTCGCGGCATGGTATACCTATGTCGGCATCCAGACGATTGCGTTCGTGCTCACCTATACCGGAATCGCGATCTCCGAGACCGCGGCATTTCTGGCCGGCGCGCTTGGCGGCATGATCGTCGGCGCCGTCGCGTTCGTCATCACCGACGTCATCGCGAGCGCGATCACCGGTGCCATCGAACGCAAGGAGCTCAACGAAGCAATCGATGCGCTGACCCAGTTTCGTAGCCAGGTCGCCGATCCCCTCATGCGAGCCGCGGGCAGGCTCGCGGGCATCTCCCAGGCGGTCAAGGACGGCTCCTACCTGATTACGGACACGCTGCTGATCCTGCGCCGTGGCAACGGCTATACGGTGATCGAGGTGCCGCCCACCGTGTCGACGGACGGCCTTGGCCTCGACGTGCTGGTGCACCTCCAGAATATCGGCGACGTGCATTATCACGCCGGCGAGTGGGCCGGCACCAAGGGCCAGGCGCGCCGGCTGGAGGGTTTCCAGATCACGGCGAACTCGGCACAGTCGGGCCTGTCCTGGGAATATATGGCGCATCTGGAGAATATCGGCGACACCGGGTGGACGCCTGCGGGCACCTTTGTCGGCACGCGCGGCCAGGCGCGCCGCCTTGAAGGGTTCGCGATCCGGCTCACCGGCGCGCAGGCGGCGAACTATACCGTGCAATATATGGCGCATCTCGAGAATATCGGCGACAGCGCGCCCGTTTCCGACGGCGCGTTCTGCGGCACGCGCGGCCAGGCGCGGCGCGTGGAGGCGATCTACGTGACGATCAAGCCGCGATAACGCGCCGGTCACGGTGACGAGAGCCGGGCTCGCGGGCAACTGCGGGCCCGTTTTCCGTCCAAGGGGCTGTGCGCGACGGGGCGGCGAGGCGCGGAGTTTCAGTCGGCGTTCAGGCGACGGATGCGAGCAGGGGGCATCGATCTGGAGATGCCCCCTGCCGTTCCTTGTCCTGCTCGCCCTGACCCTGGCTTCGCCCGAACCTGCCCAGGCAGCGCCCGCATGCGGCGTCAGCGTGCAGTTCGGCAGCTATGCGATGGGGATCGACCGGGGCGCGTTCGACAAGGTGCAGGCGCTGCTCAAGCGCGACCGCGGCGTGCGGAGCGTGACGGCGCAGCGCTGGGGGCGCGAGGGCGAGACGACGCTGTGCGTGACGCTGCACCGCCCGCGCGATGCGCGGGCGGTGTTCGGTCGGGTGAGGGCGGCACTGCCGGCGCGGCCGAAGGGGCCGATCACGGTGGAGGCGAAGGGTCTGCGGTTCGAGGCGCCGCGGGCGTAGTTGCGGTAGCCCCGGCAGAATTGTTACGACAATGATGGGTTCCTAAAGCGTCCAACCGTTGCGATGAGGTCTGGATAACGAGCAACGTCCCACAACGGTAGCGGGGCATCGTGCCAATTTCGGGTATTGTAGATTGCTCGAAGGCCCCACGACGCTTCGTCGTTGTAAGCTTGATTAAGCGCGGCGTTGCTGAGAGCCGCCGCCTGCTCAAAATCACTCGCGACGTCATTAAACGAACATTCGACGGGGTCCTGTCCGAAGCGCGCCTGTGTCTTCGCGTAGCGAAGCTGCGTAGGACGAACCACCTCTGGCAGTTGGCCCCGTGGTAAGCCAAGCATATGTCCGATCGCCAGTGGCAGCAGATAGGCGAGATGAAGACGCGTTTGGTTAGCAAGCGCTATACTTGTTTGCAGAATATCAACGAGCTGGAATGCGTCTCGAGCGGCAAGGCCGTAAGTCGTCATATATGCGCCGATCAGGGCAGGAATGGTAACTTGAATGTGCCCTTCGCCAGCTTTCACCAGCGGCGGAACGACGAAATTTAGATCTTTGATACTAGCCTTGCTGTAGAGATACTGCACGAGCGTGTAGAGATTGGGCTGCGCAAGCGTGAGTTCGCGATCTATAAAGCGCCGTAGATAGGCTCGCCCATCGAAGGTTGATCCATATGCTCCGTTGACAGAATGAGCTAGTTGTTGTCCGTGCATGCCTAGAATAAATACTAGGCCGGGGACGTCGAACAGATGTTTTATCTCCTCAAGGAGTTTAACCGCATAATTCGGGCGGCAGCGGTCGAGTTCATCGATAATAATTATAATTGGAGGGAGGTGATCTGTACCATCCAATGCCTCAACGATTTTCTTGAGGCTATCCTTCATTGCTTGGACCGCCGCACGGCCCTCTTCAAACTCACTGACGCGCTGCTCCATGAGCGCGTGCGATGTGACATCGCGGATCGCCCCGGTAGTATCGTCCATGAGGCCATCTACAACGTCGGCAATGCCATCGTTAACCGCGTCCTGAACCGCTTCCCTTGTGCCGGCAAGAGTATGGTCGATACCATCAACCGCTGCCCCGGTGATTGCGATACTCAAGGCTCGGCGGGCGAGTCCCATTGAGGCGATCCGCGCAACTTTTCCGGTCTTCTTCATAAAGGTCGAAAGGCGTGATGCTACCTCAGGCCCGGTGACGAATGGCGCAAGCGCGGTCTTAAGTGTGGCCGCAAGAGCAGTCAGCGGTTCATCCGCCAAATCATCGGCCCAAGCATCAACGAACGCCACCGGATGGTTAAGCGCCAATTGATCCGCGAGGCGGCGCAAAAAGAAGGTTTTGCCTTCTCCGTAACCAGCATCAACAGCGATCGTGAACGCGTGTTTGTCCTCACGAAGAATTGGGCGCCCAACTAAACTCTCGATGTATGCTTCTAGTTGAGCGGCTTCGTTCCGACGATCAAACAAATCGCCCGCCCAAATTCGGTCGAAATTAGCGTTCTCTTCATCTGGCATGCGTCCTCGCAGGTCTCCGACGTGGCTTGTAAACTCGTCAGCCTGCCAGCACCCGATCGTCGAACAGGCCGAAGGCGATCGTCGAGGCGTAATAGGCCACGGCACGGTCGCGGGGCATGGTGCTGGCCCATTTGCGCATGTCGAACGCGGCATTTTGCAGCGCCATCAGCGTCTGCGAGGCGACGAGCGGGTCGATCGCGCGGATCGAGCCCTCGGCGATGCCGTCCGACAGCAGGCCGGCGAAGCGGCGGGCGATGCGGTTCGAGCGGTCGATCATCGTCGAGCGGACCTGGGGCGGCAGGCCGGAGAGCGCGGTGGTGCGCAGCAAGGGCCCGCGCTCGCTGAACTGATAGTCGAGCAGCGTCGCGATCGTGCTCTCGAGCTGCTCCCAATGCGTGCCGCCGGCATTCTCGGCCAGGCGCTGGGCATCGGTGATGATGTCGAAGCTGCGCTTGTAGCAGGCGATCACCAGCTCGTCCTTGGCGTCGAGATGGTGGTAGAAGCTGCCCTTGGTGACGTTGAGCTCGGAGGCGATCTTCTGAACCGAGGCGCCGCGATAGCCGAGCTCGTTGATCAGCCGGGTGGCGGCCAGCAGGAAGGCTTCGCGGCCGGGCTCGGGCTCGTCATGCTCTAGATCGAGCATCGCCGGCGTCCAGGCCTGGCCAGGTGCTGCGATGCCGGTGCGGAACACGTCCATCAGCCGCGCCTCGACCCGCGGATATTCGTCGACCTCGTAGCGCGGCAGCCAGGCGGTCAGCCAGAAGGTGTTCTCGAGCAGGACATGGGCGCGGGCGCCGTGGAGATCGGTCTCGGCGCGGCTCGACGGGGTGCCCCAGAGCGCACGCGTCTTGCGGAAGATGTCGCGCCAGCGATCGAGCAGCTCGCGCTTGAGCGGATCCTCCATCGCGCGCAGATCGGAGAGAATGGCGAAATCGCGCTCGCCGCCGCGGCGGATGCGGGCGAGCCGCTCCATGTTGATGTTGAGATAGCGGGCGACCCGCGCCTCGGGCGTCGGCTCCCGGCCGGCATCGTCGAGCATCGCGCCGAGCCGGTCGAGCGTCTGCTCGAAGGCGGCGGCGGCGAGGTCTTCCTTGCGCTTGAAGTAATAGGTGACCGACGTGGTGTTGAGGCCGACGCGGCGGGCCACGTCGGCGAAGGTCATCCCCTTCGCGCTTTGCTCGTTGATCGCGTCCGCGGCCGCAGCGAGGATGGCATCCCGCTTGGCCTGGAAGCGTTTCGTCGCGCTTGCGGTTTCCACTTTCCCCGGTGCATTCATTGCAACCAGTCTAACGGATTTGGTGTGAAGCCAAAGCGGTTTTTTGAAGTCGCGTTGTGCCGATTTTCACGCGACCCCGACTTTACCGAATATCCGGTATGCTCTACGCCGGTTCGCGAACCAATATCGGAGAGGATGCGCCATGGATTTCACGCTGAGCGAGCGCGAGACCTATTTTCGCGACAGGGTGAAGGCGTTCATCGACACGCGCATCCGCCCGCGCGACGGCGACTATCGCGACCAGCAGCGCGAGGGCGATCGCTGGAAGGTGCTCCCGGTCATCGAGGAAGTGAAGGCCGAGGCCAAGGCCGCGGGGCTGTGGAATTTCTTCATGCCGCCGCATTCGGGCCAGGCCCATGTCGACGACAGCTTCGAGTTCCAGGGCACCCAGCTGACCAACCTCGAATATGCGCTGTGCGCCGAGGAGATGGGGCGGATCGGCTGGGCATCGGAGTGCTTCAACTGCTCGGCGCCCGACACGGGCAACATGGAAGTGTTCCACCGCTATGGCACGCGGGCGCAGAAGGACCGGTGGCTCAAGCCGCTGATGGAGGGCGAGATCCGCTCGGCCTTCCTGATGACCGAGCCGGCGGTGGCGAGCTCGGACGCGACCAATATCCAGACGCAAATGGTGCGCGACGGCGACCATTATGTGATCAACGGGCGCAAATGGTGGAGCAGCGGCGTGGGCGACCCGCGCTGCGCGGTGTCGATCGTGATGGGCAAGACCAATCCGGATGCCGCCAAGCACGCCCAGCAGAGCATGATCCTGGTGCCGATGGACGCGCCCGGCGTGAAGATCGAGCGGATGCTTTCGGTTTTCGGGTATGATCATGCGCCGCACGGGCACGGCGAAGTGGTTCTCGAGAATGTTCGAGTCCCCGTCGACCATGTGCTGCTGGGCGAGGGCCGCGGCTTCGAGATCGCGCAGGGCCGGCTGGGGCCGGGTCGCATCCACCACTGCATGCGGACGATCGGGGTGGCCGAGGAGGCGATCGAGGCGATGTCGAAGCGGCTGGTCAGCCGTGTCGCATTCGGCAAGCGGCTGTCCGACCATTCGGTGTGGGAGCAGCGGATCGCGCGCGCCCGCATCGACATCGAGATGACGCGGCTGCTCTGCCTCAAGGCGGCGGACATGATGGACAAGGCGGGCAACAAGGCGGCGCAGCTCGAGATCGCGATGATCAAGGTGCAGGCGCCGCAAATGGCGCTGCAGATCATCGACGACGCGATCCAGGCGCATGGCGGCGCCGGCGTCTCGGGCGATTTCCATCTGGCGCATGACTGGGCGGGGATCCGCACGCTGCGCCTCGCCGATGGTCCTGACGAGGTCCATTGCCGGGCGATCGCGCGGAATGAGTTCGGCAAGTACGCAGACTTCAAGGCGGATCGGATGTCGTCAGGGGATGTCGGGGCGAGTCGCTAGCCTTCGTCATCCCCGCGGAGGCGGGGATCCAGAGTTACGAAGGTCGCCGCTCAGTTACCCTGGATCCCCGCCTCCGCGGGGATGACGGATTAGGGGAGTAGAATGAAAGCAGCCGTTCTCTACGAAGCGGGCAAGCCGCTCGAGATCACTGAGGTCCGCGTCTCCAAGCCCGGCCCGCGCGAGGTGCTGATCCGCACCGCGGCGGTGGGCGTGTGCCGATCGGACCTGCACTTTGTCGACGGTGCCTTCCCGCATCCGGTGCCGACGGTGCCGGGGCACGAGGCCGCCGGGGTGATCGAGGCAGTGGGCAGCGACGTCGCGCATCTGAAGGTGGGCGACCACGTCATCACCTTCTTCACGGTGTTCTGCGGATCGTGCGAGATGTGCGTGACCGGGCGGCCGTCGCTATGCATCGATCCCTCGACCCGGCGTGCGGCCGATGCCGAGCCGCGGCTGTCGCTGGCGGACGGTACACCGCTGGCGCCGTTCCTCAACCTTTCCGCCTATGCCGAGATGATGCTGGTCCACGAGAATGCCTGTGTGGCGATCTCGAAGGAGATGCCGCTCGACCGCGCAGCGCTGCTCGGCTGCGCGGTGATCACGGGTGCCGGGGCAGTGTTCAACGACAGCCGGGTGCGGCCTGGCGAGAGCGTCGCGGTGATCGGCGCCGGCGGGATCGGGCTTGCCGCGATCAACGCCGCGAAGATTGCGGGGGCGGGCCAGATCCTGGCGATCGACCCGATGCCCGAGAAGCGCGCGCTGGCGCTCAAGCTCGGTGCGACGCATGCGCTCGATCCGGGTGCGGAGGCGATCGTCAAGGATGTGCTCAAGCTGACCGGCGGCGGCGTGCATTATGCGATCGAGGCGGTCGGGCGGCCGAACACCGCCGAGCTCGCCTGGAACATCCTGCGCCGCGGCGGCACCGCGACGATCCTGGGGATGATCGCGCCAGGTAACAGCGTGAGCCTGCCCGGGCCGACCTTCCTGACCGGCAAGAAGATCCAGGGATCGCTGCTCGGCTCGACGCGCTTCCCGATCGACATGCCGCGGCTGGTGCAGATGTATCTCGACGGGCTGCTCGATCTCGACACGATGGTGGCGGAGCGGATCAGGCTGGAGGAGGTCAACGAGGCGATGCAGAAGCTGCGTGACGGGCACAGCGTGCGCTCGGTGATCGAATTCGCATGAGCGACCTCGACGAAGCGAGGCTGGAGGGCTGGCTGGCGGCCAATGTCGCTGCGTTCGCCGGGCCGATCACGGTGACCAAGTTCCCGGGTGGGCAGAGCAACCCGACCTATCGGATCGATGCCGCGAGCGGCGCCTATGTGCTGCGCCGGAAGCCGTTCGGGCCGATCCTGCCCTCGGCGCACGCAGTGGAGCGGGAGTATGCACTGATCGCGGCGCTGCACCCGACGGGCTTCCCGGTCGCGCGGCCCTATGGGCTGTGTGAGGACCCGGAGGTGCTCGGCGCGCCCTTCTACATCATGGAGATGGTCGAGGGGCGGACGCTGTGGGACGGGTCGCTGCCCGACATGGCGCCGGCGGACCGGACCGTGCATTACGAGGCGATCGTCGATACGCTCGCGGCGCTGCATGCGATCGATTACGAGGCCGTTGGCCTAGGCAGCTACGGCAAGCCGGGCAATTATTTCGCGCGGCAGGTCGAGCGCTGGTCGAAGCAATACCGGATGAGCCAGACCGACGATCTGCCCGAGGTCGAGCGGCTGATCGACTGGCTGCCGCGCACGGTGCCCGAGCAGACGCGGACCTCGATCGTTCACGGCGACTTCCGCATCGACAACATGATCTTCGATGCCGGCGGGCCGAAAGTGCTGGCGGTGCTCGACTGGGAGCTGTCGACGCTCGGCGATCCGCTGGCGGACTTCTCCTATTTCCTGATGAGCTGGGTGACCGATCCCGAGGGGCGCTCCGGCGTGAAGGGGCTGACCGGGCGCGAGACGGGCATCCCGACGATCGAGCAGGTGGTGGCGCGCTATTGCGCGGCGACCGGGCGCGACGGCGTGCCGGACCTCAACTGGTATTTCGCGTACAACCTGTTCCGGCTGACCGGCATCGTGCAGGGCATCAAGAAGCGGATCATCGACGGCAACGCCTCGAGCGCGCAGGCGGCGAAGACGGTGGAGCGGCTGCCGGGACTAGTCGCGGCGGCCTGGCATTTCGCGCAGGAGGCCGGGGCCTAGGCGCCACGCCGGAAGGAAAGGGCAAAGATGCGGTTTTCGGGCAAGGTAGCGATCGTCACCGGGGCGGGCTCCGGGATCGGGCGGGCGACGGCGCGGGCGTTCGCCGATGCGGGTGCGATGGTGGTAGCGGCAGACCTGAGCGCAAGCGTGGACGAGACCGTGGCCGGGCGGGAGAACATGCGCGCGGTGCACATGGACGCCGGCGACGAGGCCGATGTCGAGCGGCTGGTCGCCGCGGCGATCGAGCATTTCGGCGGGCTCGACATCTTCTACGCCAATGCCGGCATCTCGGGCGGCGCGACGGGCATCTTCGACACGCCGGTGGAGCTGTGGGCCGAAGTGCTGCGCGTGAACCTGATCGGCCCGGCGCTGGCGATCAAGCATGCCGGGCCGCGGATCGTCGAGCGCGGCGGCGGCGCCATTATCTGTACCGCAAGCGTGGCGGGCCTGCGCTCGGGCGCGGGCGGGCCCGCCTATTCGGCGAGCAAGGCCGGGGTGATCAACCTGGTGCAGACCGCCGCGCAGCAGTTCGCCGGGTCGGGCGTGCGGGTCAACGCGATCTGCCCGGGGCTGATCGAGACCGGCATGACGCAGCGTGCGTTCGACTATGCGCGCGAGACCGGCAAGGAAGACAAGCTCGGGCGGCTCAACCCGCTGCGCCGGGCTGGCGTGCCCGACGAGATCGCGCGGGTGGCGCTGTTCCTCGCCTCGGACGACGCGAGCTACGTGAACGGCCAGGCCTGGGTGGTGGATGGCGGGCTGTCGTCGAGCCATCCGGTGACGCGGCAGGAATTCGGCAAGCCGGCCTTCTGATTGACTCGCGGGCGGCTGCTCCGCACTCTCCCGGCCAAAGAGGGAGAGCGGGCATGAAATGGCTATTCGCGGCGTTTTCGCTGATCTCGGCACCGGCGCTCGCGCAGCAGGTGATCCCGGTCGCGGCCGCGCAGGAGATCGTGGTGACCGGCTCGCGGCGCCAGGCGGACGATTATTCGGACACGATGCCGATCATCACGCTGCGCCGCACCGCCGATTTCGCGGTGCAGGAAGTCAAGGTCGCCGGCGATACGCGCGAGGCGAGCAAGCGCCGCGACGAGATCTATGCGATGATCCGCGGCGCGATCGAGCTGGCCGGCAAATATGATGTCGAGCTGGCGACGGGCGAATATGTCGTCGAGCCGCTGACGCTCGCCAACTACAAGAACCTGCCGCTGTCGAACGACGGGCGGCCTGATACCGACAAGACGGTGTTCCTGGTGAAGACCAGGCTCGCGCCCGGCGTCGACGCCAAGACCGCGCTCGACCGGATCGCGCGCTTCCTCAAGGCGGTGCCCAGCGTCGGCCGTGCGGAGATGACCGAGAAGGACGATCTCACGCTGTCGGTGGTCAATCCCGACCAGTATCGCCCGCAGATCATCGGGCTGATCGCCGTCGACGCCGAGGCGACGGCCGCCAAGTTCGGCGCGGGCTATGGCGTGGAGGTGCGCGGGCTCGACCGGCCGGTCGAATGGGCGCGGGCGAGCCTGACCGAAGTGTTCCTGTACCTGCCCAGCGCCTATGTGGTGCGGCCGAAGAACTAGAGCTCGACGCTTCCGCCGAACACCGGCACGCAGCGCCCGGCAACGCTGGCGCGGATGCCTTCCGGTGCGCGCCAGGCGTGGACGCTGAGGCTGGACGGGCGGCCCATCTCGACGCCCTGGCGGACCTCGAAGCGGGCGGCTTCGTCGTCGCCGAGCGAGAGCAGCAGGGCGCCGAGCGTGGCATTGGCGCTGCCGGTGGCGGGGTCTTCCCAGGTGCCGGTGAGCGGCGAGAACATGCGGGCGCGGATGCGGTTTTCCTCGCGGGCATAGAGGAAGATCGACAGGCGCTCGGCGTTGGCGCGCTCCGCCTCGGCGAGGTGCTGATAGGCGGCGATATCGGGGCGTGCGAAGCCGAGCGCTTCCTCGGTCACCTGGACGAAGACGAAATCGACGCCGAGCGTGGCGCGCGTGGGCGCGTGACTGGTGGTGATAACATCCGCGGGATCGAGGCTCAGGCAGGCGGCGATCTCGGGCACTGGCAGCGTGCCGAGCAGCCGGAGCGGCTGCGGCGCATCGATCTCGGCACCGAGGATCTCGCCGTTCTCGCCGCGCGCGACGCGGATCTCGACCAGGCCGGCGATCTCCTCGAAGCGCAGCGTGTCGCCAGCTTCCGGACGGAGCCCCGCGAGGACGAAGCCGGTGCCGACATTGGGATGGCCGGCGAACGGCATCTCGGCGGTGCGATTGAAGATGCGGACGCGGGCGGTGTTGGCCGGGTCGGCGGGCGGGAGGACGAAGGTCGTCTCGCTATAGTTCATCTCCGCCGCCAGCGCCTGCATCTCGGCATCGGTCAGCCCCCGCGCATCGGGGAACACCGCCAGCGGATTGCCGCCGAAGCGGGTCTGGGTGAACACGTCGAGCGTGACATATGCGAAGCGGCGGGGAGTCGTTTCCATCGCGCCGCTTCTAGCTATTCCCCGCGCAGTCGCACCAGCCCCTCCTGCGCGACGCTGGCGACCAGGCGGCCGTCCTGCGCATAGATGCGGCCGCGGTTGAAGCCGCGCGAATGGCCGGCCCAGGGGCTGTCGGTGGTGTAAAGCAGCCATTCGTCGAAGCGGAACGGCTCGTGGAGCCAGACGGCGTGGTCGAGGCTGGCGGTCTGCACGCCGCCGTTCATCCAGCTCACCCCGTGCGGGAGCATGCAGGTGCCGAGCAAGGTCATGTCGGTGGCGTAGGTGAGCATCGCGCGGTGGAGCGCGGGATCGTCGGGCAGGGGCGCGACGACGCGGAACCAGCTGCTCTGGCAGGGCTCGCTCTTCACCGGCTTGAACCAGTTGCGCGGATTGACCGGACGGATCTCGATCGGGCGGGCGCGCAGGAAGAAGCGGCGGAACTTCTCGGGCACTTCGTCGCGGATCGCCTCGCGCAGCTCGTGCTCCGAGACGAGCTCGTCGGGGCCGGGCACGTCAGGCATGTCGAACTGGTGGTGCAGGCCGTCCGCCGGCGCCTGGAAGCTCGCGGTCATGTTGAGGATGGGCTGGCCGCCCTGCATCGCGATGACCCGGCGATTGGCGAAGCTGCGCCCGTCGAAATCGCGGACGACGCGGTAGATGATCGGGTGGTTCTCGTCGCCCGGGCGCATGAAATAGGCGTGGAGCGAATGGGCGAGCTTGTCGTCCTCGATCGAGCGCTGCGCGGCCTGGAGCGCCTGCGCGACGACCTGGCCGCCGAACACGCGGCCGACGCCACCAGGCTGGCGGGGGCCGCGGTAGAGATCGGTATCGATGCGCTCGACGTCGAGGAGCTGGGTGAGCTGCTCGACCAGGGCCTGGGGTTCGGTGGCGCGTTCTTCAGTCACGACGCGTCACCCCCGCAAAAGCGGGGGCCATCTCCCGGACCGTCCCCGCATCAAACAGCTCTTGTATATCCTGGCTTCTGCACGAGATGGGTCCCCGCTTTCGCGGGGATGACGGTGGTTGGGAGTGGGGCGCAGGACTCCGCATCAATATCCCGCCGCTTCGGCCAGCGCGTTGGCGTGGAAGTTGCTGTCGCCGAACATTTCGGCGAGCACGCGGGCGCGCTTCATGAAGAAGCCGATGTCATATTCGTCGGTCATGCCGATGCCGCCATGCATCTGGACACCCTCCTGCACGGCGAGCGTGGTGGCAAGGCCGGTCATCGCCTTGGCGACCGCCACGGCTTCCGTGGCGTCCTGTCCGGCGTCGAGCAGCTGCTGCGCCTTGAGCACGGCAGCGCGGGCGACTTCCATCTCGCTGTAGAGATGCGCGGCGCGGTGCTGGAGCGCCTGGAAGCTGCCGATCGCGACGCCGAACTGCTTGCGCTCGCGCAGATAGGCGACGGTCATGTCCATCGCACCGCCGCCGACGCCGACCATCTCGGCCGAGGCGCCGGTGCGGCCCGCGGCGAGCAGGCGGGCGAGGGGGCCGTCGCCCTGGTCGACTTCGCCGATCACCGCATCGGCATCGACTTCGACACCGTCGAATTGCAGGCGCGCGGCGATGCCGGAATCGGCGAGACGCTCGGGCGTGGCGGAGAGGCCGCTCGCGTCGCTGGGGACGGCGAACAGCGTGGTGCCGTTCTCGGTCTTCGCGGCGACGAGCAGCAGGTCGGCGACATGGCCGTGGGTGACGAACTGCTTGGCGCCGGTGAGGCGGAAGCCGTTGCCGGAACGCTGCGCCTGCATCGCGATCTTGCCGTTATGCTTGGCACCCTCGTCGATCGCCAGCGCGGCGACGGTTTCGCCCGACAGGATGCTTGGATACCATATCGCGGCGGCGGCGGTGCCCTTGAGTGCCTCGACGGCGGCGACGGCGGTGGCGAGGAAGGGGGAGGGCGTGAGGTTGCGGCCGATCTCCTCGAGCAGGATGCCCGCCTCGACATGGCCGAGGCCGAGACCGCCTTCGCCCTCGGGGATGAGGATGCCGGTGAAGCCCATCTCGGCGAACTGCTTCCACAGCGGGCGCGAGAAGCCGGTGGCGTCGTCGGCGTCGCGGAGCGCGCGCATATGGGCGACGGGGGCTTCCGAGGCGACGAAGTCCTTCGCGGTGTCGCGGAGCATGGTCTGGTCGTCGTTGAGGTAGAGGGGCACGTATTTCTTCCCTTCTTGCTCCCCTCCCGCTTTCGCGGGAGGGGCTGGGGGAGGGGCCTTCTTCCTGTGCCCTCACCCTTCCGCCGCTTCGCGGCTCCCTCCCTCTCCCGCGAAAGCGGGAGAGGGATTGTTCGGTCTCAGCTCGGCAGATCGAGGATCCGCTTGGCGATGATGTTGAGCTGGATCTCGCTGGTGCCGCCTTCGATCGAGTTGGCCTTGGTGCGCAGCCAGCCGCGCGCCGCAGCGCCCTCGTGGCTCGCTTCGCTGTCCCATTCGAGCGCGTCGCTGCCGCCGGCGGCCATCTGCAGCTCGTGGCGGGTCTTGTTCAGCTCGGTGCCGTAGTACTTCATCATCGAGGGCTGGGCAGGGTGCGCCTGGCCGGCCTTGAGCTCATCGATGAACTTCTCGGACATCGCCGCGAACGCCTTGGCGCGGACCTGGAACAGCGCGATCTGGGCGCGCAGGATCGGGTCGACGCCGGCGCGGGCGGCCTCGACCAGCGGGTCCTTGCCGGCGCCGCCCAGGCCGAAGCCGGAGATCATCTCGCGCTCATGGCCGAGCAGGTATTTGGCGACGTCCCAGCCCCTGTTGAGGGTGCCGAGCAGGTTGCCCTTGGGCACCTCGACATTGTCGAAGAAGGTCTCGCAGAAGGGCGAGTTGCCGCTGATCAGCAGGATCGGCTTGGTGCTGACCCCTGGCGAGGCCATGTCGAACAGCAGGAAGCTGATGCCGGCCTGCTTGACGGTCTTGTCGGAGCGGACGAGGCAGAAGATCCAGTCGGCCTTGTCGGCATAGCTGGTCCAGACCTTCTGGCCGTTGACGAGGAAATGGTCGCCCTTGTCCTCAGCGCTGGTCTGGAGGCCCGCGAGGTCCGAGCCGGCATTGGGCTCGCTATAGCCCTGGCACCAGCGGATCTCGCCGCGGGCGATCTTGGGCAGATGCTCGAGCTTCTGTTCCTCGGTGCCGTATTTGAGCAGCGCCGGGCCGAGCATCGAGATGCCGAAGCTGTTAAGCGGGTTGCGCGCCTTGATGCGCTTGAGTTCCTCGCGGAGGATCTTGGTCTCCGCCGGGCTGAGCCCGCCGCCGCCATAGGCCTTGGGCCAGTCGGGCACCGTCCAGCCGCGCGCGGCCATGCGATCGAGCCAGAGCTTCTGGTCGGGATGCTGGTATTCGGGGTTGCGGCCACCCCAGGTCGCGTCCTTCTCGGACTTGGGCGGAGTGCGCATTTCCGGAGGGCAGTTTTCCTCCAGCCAGGTGCGAGTTTCGGCGCGGAAGGTGTCCAGATCCTCTGCCATTATCTTTTTTCTCCATTCCTCCCCCAGCGGGGGAGGGGGACCGCCGCGAAGCGGTGGTGGAGGGGGATTGCCCCAGGCGGATCGCTCGCGGCGTTCCCCCTCCGTCAGCCTTCGGCTGCCACCTCCCCCACCGGGGGAGGATTTGCTTTGCCTACTTGTTGAACTTCTCGCCCTTTTCCGCCTTTTCGCGGAGCAGCGGGGCGACTTCGAAGCCGTACTTCTCCAGGCCTTCGACGATCTTCTTCAGACCCTCGGTGTCGGCCCAGAACATCGGGCCGCCGCGGTACGGGGGCCAGCCATAGCCGTACACCCAGACGACATCGATGTCGGACGCGCGCTGCGCCATCTTCTCGGCGAGGATCAGCGCGCCTTCGTTGACCATCGTGTAGAGCGTGCGGACGACGATCTCCTCCTCGGTGATCTCGTGCGCCGGGACGTTCAGCTTCTCGCGCCATTCGGCGATCAGCTCGGCGACGCGCGGGCTGTTCGAGGGGTTCCGCTTCTCGTCATAATCGTAGAAGCCGGCGTTCTTCTTCTGGCCCCAGCGGCCCTCGGCGGCGAGCGCGTCGCGGATGTTCTCGATCCGGTTCGGATCACGGTGCCAGCCGATGTCGACGCCGGCGAGATCGGCCATCTGGAACGGACCCATCGGCATGCCGAAGGCGACATGGACCTTGTCGATCTGCTCGGGCGTGGCGCCTTCGAGCAGCATCTTGTTCGCCTCGACCTGGCGGGGCATCAGCATGCGGTTGCCGATGAAGCCATAGGTGACGCCGGCGATGACGGCGACCTTCTTGATCTTTTTCGAGATCGCCATCGCGGTGGCGAGCACGTCGTCGGCGGTCTTGGCGCCGCGAACGATCTCGAGCAGCTTCATGATGTTGGCCGGCGAGAAGAAGTGGAGGCCGAGCACATCCTGGGGACGCGAGGTGACCGCGGCGATCTCGTCGATGTTCAGGTAGGACGTGTTCGACGCGAGGATGGCGCCCGGCTTGGCGATCTTGTCCAGCTTGCCGAAGATGTCCTTCTTGACGTCCATATTCTCATAGACGGCCTCGATGATCAGGTCGCACTCGGCGAGCGCGCCGAAATCGAGCGTCGGGTTGAGCAGCCCCATCGCACCTTCGACCTGCTCGGCGGTCATGCGGCCCTTGGCGGCGGTCGCCTCGTAATTCTTGCGGATCACGCCGGTGCCGCGATCGAGCGCTTCCTGCGCCATCTCGACGATGGTCACGGGAACCCCGGCCGAGAGGAAGTTCATCGAGATGCCGCCGCCCATCGTGCCGGCGCCGATCACGCCGACGCGCTTGATGTCACGCAGCGCGATGTCCTCGGCGATGCCGTCGATCTTGGCGGCCTTGCGCTCGGCGAAGAAGATGTGGCGCAGCGCGGCGGACTGGGTGCCCATGATCAGCTTCATGAAGCCCATGCGCTCGGCCTGGACGCCCTCGGCATAGGGCTTGCCGGCGGTCTGCTCGATCAGGTCGACGATCGTGTTGGGCGCGTCCATGCCGCGGAAGCGCTTCGCGTTGGTCTTGCGGAAGGCTTCGAAGACGGCGGGGTCGACGGTGACCGGGCGCTCGGACGAGCGCGAGACCGGCTTGCCGATCACTTCCTGCGCGAAGGCGACGGCTTCGGCGACGAGATTGCCCTCGGTCGCGAGGCGATCGACCAGGCCGGCGGCCTTGGCCTGCTCGGCCGAGATCGGATCGCCCTTGGTCGCCATCTCGAGCGCGGTCTCGACGCCCGCGACGCGCGGCATGCGCTGGGTGCCGCCGGCGCCGGGCAGGATGCCGAGCTTGACCTCGGGCAGGCCGAACTTCGCCGAGGGGACGGCGATGCGATAGTGCGAGGCGAGGGCGACCTCGCAGCCGCCACCGAGCGCGGTGCCGTGGACCGCCGCGATCACCGGCTTGTCGAGCGCTTCGATCTCGTCGACCAGCACGGGGAGCGAGGGCTCCTGCATCGGCTTGCCGAACTCGGTGATGTCGGCGCCGGCGAAGAAGGTCTTGCCCGCGCAGGTGATCACGACCGCCTTGATGCTGTCGTCGCCTTTGGCTTCCTGGATGCCGGCCTGGATGCCCTGGCGGACCGCGGCGCCGAGCGCGTTCACCGGCGGATTGTCCGAGGTGATGATCAGGACGTCGCCCTGGCGGGTGGTGGTGATGGGGGAGGTCATGTTCGTCTCCAAGAGGAAGATCAGTCGTTGAGTGCCGAATAGATCAGCGTCTTCAGCTCGCGCCGGATCGGGTAGAGCATGGACGGGGAAAGCTGCGTCATGAAGACCATCGAGAGCTGCTCGACGGGATCGATGAAGAACGAGGTCGAGAACATCCCGCCCCAATAATATTCGCCGGCCGAGCCGGGGATCATCGCCTTGGCGACGTCCATCGTGATCGCGAAGCCCAGGCCGAAGCCGGTGCCGGCATTGGTGGTCTCGCTGAACAGCGACTTGGACATGGCGTGCAGGTCCGAACCGCCGGGCAGGTGGTTCGCGGTCATCAGGTCGATCGTCTTGCGGCTGACCAGCCGGGTGCCGCCCAGCTCGCCCTTGTTGAGGAAGAAGGTGCAGAAACGGTGATAATCGAGCGACGTCGAGACGAGGCCGCCGCCGCCCGAGACCAGCTTCGGCTCGCGCGACCAGGCGCTCTCGGCGCCGCGATCGTACATCACCCGGCCCTTGCCCTGGACCATCACCCAGCAATCGGAAAGCCGATCGGTCTTGCTGGCGGGGACGGTGAAGCCGGTGTCGTCCATGCCGAGCGGGGCGAAGATGCGCTGCTGGAAGAAGTCGCCGAGCTTCATGCCCGAGACGCGCTCGACCACCGCGCCGAGCACGTCGGTGGAGACCGAGTAGTTCCATTCGGTGCCCGGCGAGAAGTCGAGCGGGATCTCGCCCAGCGCGGCGACGAAGCCGTCGAGATCGAGATTGCCGTGCCAGTCCTCGATCTTGCCGGCGCGATAGGCGGCGTCGACGCTGGTGCGGTTCTGGAAGCTGTAGGTGAAGCCCGAGGTATGGCGGAGCAGATCGATCATCCGCATCGGCTCGGCCGTGGGCGTAGTCTGGAAGGGCACCTTGTCGCCGCCCGCCTTGAACACGCCGAGGTTCTTGAGCTCGGGCAGGACGTGATGGACCGGGGTGTCGAGGCCGACCAGCCCTTCCTCGAGCAGCATCATGAAGGCGAGGCTGGTGACCGGCTTGGTCATCGAGGCGATGCGGAAGATCGTGGTCTCGTCGACCGGCGCACCACCCTCGCGGGCCGCGCCCTGGCTCGAGAAATGCACGATCTCGCCGCGGCGGGCGATCAGCAGCTGGGCATGGGGCAGCTTGCCCGAGTCGAGATAGCGGGTCTTCAGATAGGGATCGATCCGGGCCAGCCGGGCTGCGTCGAAACCCTGGCTTTCGGGCTTTGCAGTTTTCATGCGGCTGGCATACCTCTCATTCGAAACCGGTGACTCGCATCTTCTGAAGGACGCGCTTCCCCTATTGCCTTGAGCGCGCGATGAATCAACACTAACGTTGTTTACGGTACGGCATCCGATGCCAAACCCAACATTCTAGAAACATAACGCACCTAAGCTGGAGAGAATCGCCTTGGCCCCCGAACCGATCGTCCCGCTCGACCCGAAATGGCCCGCGATGTCGCTGGCCCAGGCCAAGGCGGCGCTCACCGCGCCGGGCGGCCGTTTCGAGATGGAAGAGCTGGAGATCCGCGGCGTGCCGACGCGGGTGTGGAAGAACGCCCCGCCGACGCTCGGCGTGCTCCAGCAGCTCTCGCGGCTCTATGGCGAGCGCGTCTTCACCGTCTACGAAGACGAGCGCGTCACCTATGAGGCGAACTATCGCGCGGTGTGCCACCTCGCCGAGCGGCTCGCCGAGATGGGCGTGGTGAAGGGCGACCGCGTCGCCCTGGCGATGCGCAACCTGCCCGAATGGCCGACGATCTTCTTCGCCGCGACCAGCCTCGGCGCGATCATCGTGCCGCTCAACGCGTGGTGGACCGGCGGCGAGCTCGAATATGGCATGAAGGATTCGGGTGCGAAGGTGCTCTTCGTCGATGCCGAGCGGCATGCCCGGCTGAAGGACTGCTACGACCAGCTGCCGGACCTCGAGCGCGTGGTGGTCAGCCGCTGCAGCGAGGAGCTGGGCGGCAAGGTCAGCCGGCTCGAGGTGCTGATCGGCACCCGCAACGACTGGGCGAGCCTGCCCGACATCCCGTTCCCGCAGGTGGCGGTGTCGCCCGAGGACGATGCGACGATCTTCTATACCAGCGGCACCACCGGCAACCCCAAGGGCGCGCTGGGCACGCACCGCAACATCTGCACCAACATCCTCTCCGCCGGCTACAGCGCGGCGCGGGCGATGCTGCGCCGGGGCGAGATGCCGCCGGCGGTGATCCCGCACAAGGTGGGGCTGCTGGTGATCCCGCTGTTCCACGTCACCGCGTGCAGCGCTGCGCTGATGGCCGGCATCGCCACCGGGCAGACCGTGGTGTTCATGCGCCGCTGGGACGCCGAGAAGGCGATGCGGGTGATCGAGACCGAGAAGGTGACCTTTACCGGCGGCGTGCCGACGATCGCCTGGCAGTTGCTCGAGCATCCGGCGCGGGCCGATCACGACCTCTCCAGCCTGGAGGCGATCTCCTATGGCGGCGCCCCTTCCGCGCCCGAGCTGGTCAAGCGGATCTACGAGGAGTTCGGCGCGCTGCCCGGCAATGGCTGGGGCATGACCGAGACGATGGCGACGGTGACCCAGCACAGCGGCGAGGATTACCTCACCCGGCCGACCAGCGCCGGCCAGCCGGTGGCGACCGCCGACCTCAAGATCATGACTGTCGAGGGCGATCGCGAGCTTCCCGTCGGCGAAGTCGGCGAGCTCTGGGCCAGCGGACCGATGATCGTGAAGGGCTATTGGAACAAGCCCGAGGCGACCGCCGAGACCTTCGTTGACGGCTGGGTGCGCACCGGAGACCTGGCGAAGCTGGACGAGGAGGGATTCCTCTACATCGTCGACCGCGCCAAGGACATCATCATCCGCGGCGGCGAGAACATCTATTCGAGCGAAGTCGAGGACGTGCTCTACGCCTATCCCGGCGTGATGGACGCCGCGCTGATCGGCGTGCCGCACCGGACGCTGGGCGAGGAGCCGGTGGCGGTGGTCCATATGGCGCCGGGCAGCAGCGCGAGCGAGGCCGAGCTGCAGGACTTCGTCCGCGCGCGGCTCGCCGGCTTCAAGGTGCCGGTGCAAGTGCGCTTCGTGGGCGACACGCTGCCGCGGAATGCCAATGGCAAGATCCTGAAGAAGGACCTGCGCGAGCTGTTCGTGGGGGAGGCGGCTTAGTAGCGTTTCCATAGTTTTCGTCATCCCCGCGAAAGCGGGGACCCATCTCCCGCCCTATCCTGCCACGCACCGGCCGTATTTGCCGACAGCGCCCGAGCTGGGCCACGCTTTCGCGGGGATGACGGTTTGAGGTTCGGTCAGCAGTTCAGCTCGAAGAACAGGTCGCGCCAGTCGGGATTGCTCTCTTCGATCAGTGCGATCTTCCAGGCCCGCCGCCACTTCTTGATCCTCTTTTCACGAAGGATCGCGTTGTCGATCTCTTCGTGAAATTCGACATAGACCAAGCGGTAGATGCCGTATTTCGCGGCGAACTTGCTGCCGGCTCCGTCGCGGTGATCGAGCGCGCGGCGGGACATCTTCGCGGTTACGCCGGTGTAGAGAGCGCCGTTCTTTCGGTTGGCGATGATGTAGGTGAAGCCCGCCATTTCTCGCTCGCCCGCGGTTAATCCGGGAGATGGGCCCCCGCTTTCGCGGGGGTGACGACTGATGTGACTGCGTTGCGCCAGCCGATGAGGCGGGCTTTTCGCTCGTCGGGAGCGAGCTTCGGCTCGAACGTCACGCCCGCGCCGCGCATCTTCGCGGCCTCTTCCAGTCCGCCGAACATGCCGCAGCCGACGCCCGCCAGCATTGCCGCGCCAAGCGCCGTCGTTTCGGCGAAGTCGGGGCGATCCACCGGGATGGCGAGGATGTCGGCGAGGTCCTGGGCGATCCAGTCGTTGATCACCATGCCGCCATCGACGCGCAGGCGCGACCAGTCGGCGCCGTCGGCGGCGAAGGCGGTCTTCAGGTCGTGGCTCTGGTGCGCCATTGCTTCCAGCGCGGCCCGGACGATGTGCGCGCGGGTGGCGGAGAAGCTGAGGCCCGAGATCGAGGCGCGGGCATCGGGCTCCCACCAGGGCGCGCCGAGGCCGGACAAAGCGGGCACCAGATAGACGCCGCCATTGTCCTTCACCGAGCGGGCCAGCGCCTCGGTCTCCTGCGCGGTTTCGATCAGGCGCACCGAGTCGCGCAGCCACTGGACCAGGCTGCCGGCAACGAACACCGAGCCTTCGATCGCATAGGTGCGCCGCCCGCCCAATTGCCAGAGCACGGTAGCGAGCAGGCGGTTCTTGGAAGAGGGCGGGGCGGTGCCGGCATTGGTGAGGACGAAGGCGCCAGTGCCATAGGTCGCCTTGGTGTCGCCGCGCGCGAAACAGGCCTGGCCGATCGTCGCGGACTGCTGGTCGCCGGCGAGGCCGCAGATCGGGATCTCGCCGCCGAACAGCTTGGTCGTGCCGAACCGGCCGGCGCAGTCGACGATCTCGGGCAGCGCGTCGCGCGGGGCGGCGAACATGTCGAGCAGCCCGTCGCTCCATCCGCCTGAGCCCAGGCCCATGAGGAGCGTGCGCGAGGCGTTGGTCGCATCGGTGACGTGCAGGCCGCCGGTGAGCTTCCACACCAGCCAGCTCTCGATCGTGCCGATGGCGAGCCGGTCGCCGACGCCCTTGAGCTGCGGCCAGTTGCGCATCGCCCAGGCGATCTTGGTGCCGGAGAAATAGGGGTCGAGCAGTAGCCCGGTGCGTGCCTGGACGCCGGGCTCCTCGCCGGCATCGCGCCACTGGCTGCACAAAGCGGCGCTGCGTCGGTCCTGCCAGACGATGGCGGGGGCGAGCGGCTCGCCGGTGGTCTTGTCCCAGAAGACGATCGTCTCGCGCTGGTTGGTGATGCCGATCGCGGCGATCCGGTCGGCGCCGCCGGCCTGCTGGACCATGGCATGCGCGCATTCGAGGCTGCGGCGCCAGATCTCGTTCGCGTCATGCTCGACCAGGCCCGGGCCGGGATAGTGCTGCGTGATCTCGGCGGCGTGGCTGCCCAGGCACTTGCCCGACGGCGCGAACAGCATCGCGCGCGTGGAGGTGGTGCCCTCGTCGATGACCAGGATATTCTCGCCCATGGCGCGAGGCTAGCGGGTCCCTCGCAATGCGCAACGCCCGCGTGGCTGTAGCTGCAGCCGCGCGCGAATGGCGCTATGCCCGACGCATGACCGCAACTCCCGCGAACACGCTTAAACGCTTCACCACCCTGGCCGCGGCGATCGACATGCTCGTCAACGAGCGGCTCGCGCTGCTGAGCCCTTCGACCTGGAAGGACACCAACGACGTCGCCTTCCTCGAAGAATATGCGCGGCAGCGGCATCTCCGGCATGGCCGCGCGGCGCGGCTGTTCGCGGCCTGCTTCACCCAATCGCCGGAAACCTATCATCACTGGCAGGTCTTCGCGGCGAACAACGAAGGCGTGTGCGTCGAGATCGACAAGCGGAAATTGCTGACGGGCCTGCTCGAGGACGACCGCTATTATTGGCGCGACATGGCCTATGTGTCGCTCGACAAGCTGCGCAAGATGCGGTCGCTGGCGCTCGAGGACCTGCCGTTTCTCAAGCGCTACGGGTTTCGCGACGAGCGCGAGTTCCGCCTGATCTACGAAGGCGACGACCCCGAGGCGATGATCCATCACGTGCCGATCGAGCGCGCCTGGATCACGCGGATCATGCTCAATCCCTGGCTGCCGAACGAGCTGGCCGCGGGCGTGAAGCTCGCCTTGCGTGGCCTGCCCGGTTGCGCGGACCTGAAGGTCGGGCGGACCACGCTGATCGACAATGCGCAATGGAAGGCGGCGCTCGGCGATGTCGACGATTACGAACCCATGCTCGGGCCGCCGCCCAAATCCATATGATGCCGTTGCTCCCGCGACTCGCGAAGCCTAGGGTGAAGGCAGCGAGGAAGGGCGAACGTGAGCGAAAAGACCGGAAGCATCAACGGCGACTCCGAAGGCGAGGGCACGCCCTCCGGTCCGGCACGGGCGCCGCTGCTCGGGCCATCGGTCCAGGAAAGCATGGGCGACGGCCAGAAGCGCGACCGGCTGATGGCGGCGATGACGCTGGTGGCCGGGATCGGGCTGCTGCTCGCCCTGCCGTTCGCGCTGCAGGCCGGATCGCAGTTCTTCCTGCCGCTGACCACCGCGCTGGTGATCGCGATCGCGCTGGTGCCGCTGCTCGAATGGCTCGAGCGCCGGCGGTTTCCGGCGGCGGTCGCGGCGTTCGTCTGCGTGCTGCTGTTCCTGGTCGCGGCCAATGTCGCGCTCGTCTCGATCGTCGTGCCGGCCTGGCAGTGGGTGCGGGACCTTCCCGCCAAGATCCCGCAGATCCAGGAGAATCTGAAGCCGCTGATCGAGTTCTACTCGAACCTCGACCAGTTCGTGAACAAGACGGTGATGAACTTCGCCTCGGCGCCGATGAAGCAGCCCGAGGTGATGGCGGCGACCCCGCCGCGCTCGCTGCTCGACCTGTTCGCCACCTCGGCGCCGTCGGCGCTGATCGAGATGTTCTTCGCGATCCTGGTGATCTATTTCTTCCTCTCGGGCTGGACCCGGCTGCGCCGCAACGCGATCACCAGCCGGGCGAGCTTCGGCGGCGCGATGGCGACCGCGCGGGTGATCCAGGACGTGGTGGACGACACCTCGGCCTATCTCGGCACGATCACGCTGATCAACCTGACGCTGGGGCTCATCGTGGCGAGCGTGCTGTGGATCATCGGCATGCCGACGCCGCTGATGTGGGGCGGCATCGTTACGCTGCTCAACTACATCCCCTATTTCGGGCCGGTCTTCGCCGCGATGCTGCTTGCGATGGGCGGGCTGATGACCTTTCCCGAGCTGGGCTGGGCGTTCGTGCCGCCGATCGTGATGATCGCCTGCCACCTGGTCGAGGCGAACGTGGTGACGCCGCTGATCGTCGGGCACCGGCTCACGATCAGCCCGATCATGATCCTGATCTCGCTGAGCTTCTGGAGCTGGGTGTGGGGCACCACGGGGGCGCTGCTCGCGGTGCCGCTGCTGATCATCATCCAGACCGTGGTCAACGCCGCGGGCAAGCCGGACATCGCCGGTTTCCTGTTCGAGCACGGCACCTTGGTGAACGATCCTGTGGATAATCGTCCGCTGCGGCGAAAAAGTCGCGACCAATCCGGTTGACACCCCCGAACACCGCGTCTAGTGCCCGCCTCCTCGCTTCGAGAGAGCGGGTGTAGCTCAGTTGGTTAGAGCGCCGGCCTGTCACGCCGGAGGTCGCGGGTTCGAGCCCCGTCACTCGCGCCATTCCCCACATCATCGCACGGGAAGGCGCCCCAAAAGGCGGCCCGGACCCGACGATGCCGTGCCGGATCCGGTTGGTTCTCGAAGCGCGTACTGCGGGTGTAGCTCAGTTGGTTAGAGCGCCGGCCTGTCACGCCGGAGGTCGCGGGTTCGAGCCCCGTCACTCGCGCCACGCGCTTTGCGTGTTGTACCCGCGTCCGGCGCGGCCTAGTCTCCTCCCAACAAATCAAATCGAAGCGGTCGCCTGTCCTGTGCTCCCACGGAGGAAGCCATGCGTCGTTTCGTGCTGCCGGCCCTCGTCCTGCTCCTTGTGCTCTCGGGGTGCGACAACCGCACCGAAGTGACGAACGCTTCCTATACCGAGACCGACAATGCCGAGGCGCCGATCGACGCGGCGACCGGCAATGCGATGCTCACCGAGGCTGCGCCCGCTGCCTGTCCTGCGATTGGCGGGCGGCAGGCCTCCCCGGCGCAATGCGCGGAATATACCCGCCAGGCCAATGCGCTGACCGACGGCATCGCGGCCTTCGATCCGCCGGGCAAGATGCGGATGGGCGCGCCGGAGACGCTCACGCTGGTGATCGGCCAGGCCGCCGATGCCGCGGCAGTGACCAACGCAGTGGTCGGCGATTCCGGCGACGCGAACATGGTGCGCACCGAGAAGGTGGCGATCGGCGAGAATGTCTCGGCCGAGCTGAGCTCGCCGAACAGCATGTTCCGCATCGCGCCCGAGGGCCGGGTGGTGAAGCCGATGCCCGCGAGGGGGCAGCAGATCTGGCAATGGAGCGTCGAGGCGCTCGTTCCCGGCAAGCACAAGCTGACGCTGACCGTGGGCGTGCCGATCCTGGGCGCTGCGGGCGAAGTCTGGCAGCCCGTGCTCGAGCCCAGGACCTTCGAGATCGACGTGCAGGCCCGGCCGCGCACCTGGCCGGAGTTCTTCGACGACTTGGCGAAGTTCTTCACCAGCCTGAAGGGCGCGCTGGTCGCGCTGGCGGCAGTGATCGCGGCGGTTGCGGGCGTGTGGCTGGCCGTGAAGAATTTCGGGCGGAAGGCGGAAAAGGGTGGCGAGGAGGGCGAAGGCTAGGCCGCGCGCCAGCGCCCCGTCTCCATCCAGCGCAGCACGCCGCCGAGCGGCAGCACCCAGACCACGCCGGTGACGATGTAGACCGGCAGCTGCGCGAGCACGGGGAGCTGGCCGATCCACTGCGAGAAGCTCGCGACCAGGATCACCCACAGGAAGATCCAGGCGATGATGCCCAGCGCGCCTGCGGGCTTGCGCCAACTCGGCTTCACGCTTCCTGGTGCCATGTCATGCCTTTCTCGGTGATCACTGCGTGAAGCGGCACGTCCCAGATGTCCGCCGGGATCGCCGGCACTTCCTGCATCGCCCAGGCGACGCCGATGCGCATGGCCTCGGGATAGCGGGCGAAGGCGCGGTCATAATGGGCGGCACCCTGCCCAAGGCGGTTCAGCCGCGCGTCGAAGCCGACCAGCGGCGTGAGGATCAGGTCGGGCGGCACCTCGGGGCTGTCGGCGGCGGGCTGGCGCAGGCCGAAGGGGCCGTCGACCAGCGGCGCGCCCATCTGCCAAGCAAGGAAACGGATCGGCGTCGCGCGATCGATCACGAAGGGCAGGGCGAGCGTGCAGCCGGCTTCGGCAGCGGCGGCGGCAAGCTGGGTCGGATCGGCCTCGCTGCCCAGCGCGACATAGGTGGCGACGATCAGGCCGGGGTTGAGCATCTCGAGGAAATGCGCAGGCGCGAGGATCGCCTCGCTCGCTTCGATGGCGAAGGCGTCACGCTCGGCACGGAGCTGCGCCCGCAGGGCAAGCTTGTCGATCATGCGGACGTCTTTAAGGGAGCGGTGGCGGGACCGCCATGGCCGTTTGCCAGAATATCCTCCGACGCCCGTTTACGTCAGGTGGGGACCATATGCCGCAGACCAGGATCTGCACAGGGACAGCCCCCATGGATGATGAATAGCCTCAGGGATAATTGCAAAGGCTCGTACCGGGCAGTGCCCGCCGTGAATGGATATAGGGGCTCGGGTCCGTAACCGCAACGGCTTGGCCGGCACTTCTTGTTCCCCGGCTTTCGCCGGGGAACAGCAGGGCTCAGGCGTCCGACGCATCCTCTTCGAGCGCGGCCGCCACCGCCTCGAGCCGGTCGGCGATGCGCTCGAGCAGCACCGGGGAGACGCCCTCGGGCGGATTGCGCTCGGTCTCGTCGAGCAGGTCGGCGAGGATCAGCGCGAGATAGACCAGGGTGCGTTCGGCATTGAGCCCGCCCGAGGCGCGCAGCGCCGTGTCCGAATGCTTCTGGAGGATCGATTCGAGATGGCGGATGTGCGTCTCGTCGCCTTCGCGCGCGGCGACGGCATAGCTGCGGCCGGCAACGGTGATGTCGATATCGGCCATCAGCCTTCCTCGCCATGCGCTTCGCGCGCGATCAGCGCGTCGAGCGACGACACTGCATCCTCGATGCGCGAGCGCAGCTTGGCGTGGCGCTGGGTGATGCGCTCGCAGGCATAGGCCCGCGCGGCTGCGGCTTTCTCGATGCGGACGAGGGCCAGTTCGATACGATCGGCGGGCGTACTTGCCATATCCAAGCGTTACGCACCCCATCCGAACCTATCAACCCCCGATCGGTACCGGTTTCATTGCGGGCCGGTGAGGTGGATCGGAATAGCGCCGGCCCGAGCGACACGGCCGGAGCCGGTTGACGTGGGCCCCCAAGGGCACCAAAGGCGTCCGCGCCAGCATCAGGGGACTCCAAGTGACCGCAAGCTTCACCGACTGCGCCAATGCCATCCGTGCATTGTCGATGGACGCCGTGGAGGCGGCCAATTCGGGGCACCCCGGCATGCCGATGGGCATGGCCGACGTCGCCACGGTGCTGTTCCAGAATTACCTGAAGTTCGATCCGGCCGACCCGAAATGGGCGGACCGCGATCGCTTCGTGCTGTCGGCCGGGCACGGCTCGATGCTGCTCTATTCGACGCTGTACCTCACCGGCTATGCGCGCCCGACGCTGCAGGACATCCAGGACTTCCGCCAGATCGGCAGCCCCTGCGCCGGCCACCCCGAGAATTTCGAGCTGCCCGGCGTGGAATGCACCACCGGCCCGCTCGGCCAGGGCTTCGCCATGGCGGTCGGCATGGCCGCCGCCGAGCGGCACCTCAACGCGACCTATGGCGACGATCTGGTCGACCACCGGACCTGGGTGATCGCCGGCGACGGCTGCCTGATGGAAGGCATCAACCATGAGGCGGTCGGCCTCGCCGGGCACCTCAAGCTCGGCAAGCTGATCGTGCTGTGGGACGACAACAAGATCACGATCGACGGCGCCGTGTCGCTCTCGTCGAGCGAGGACATCCCCGCGCGCTACCGCGCCTCGGGCTGGCAGGTCGTCGAGTGCGACGGCCATGACCAGACCGATATCGCCCGCGCGATCGATGAGGCGCTGGCGAGCGAGCTGCCTTCGCTGGTCAAGTGCCGCACCGTGATCGGCTTCGGCGCGCCGAACAAGCAGGGCTCGTCCAAGGTCCATGGCTCGCCGCTGGGTGCGGACGAAGTCGCCGCCGCGCGTGCGAACCTCGGCTGGACCTACGGACCGTTCGAGATCCCGGCCGACATCCGCGAGACCTGGCTGGCAGCCGGCAAGCGTGGCGCCCCGCCGCATGCCGAATGGAAGCAGCGCCTCGAAGCGCATGAGGACCGCGCCGAGTTCGAGCGTCGCATGCGCGGCGAGCTGCCGGCCTGGTTCTCGATGACCGACCATATCCAGGGGCTGATCGACGCGCCGCAAAAGGTCGCGACCCGCAAGGCGAGCGAGATGGCGCTCGAGGCGATCAACGCGCAGCTGCCCGACACGGTCGGCGGCTCGGCCGACCTCACCGGCTCGAACAACACGCTGACCAAGGGGCTGGGCGCCTTCTCGGCCGAGAATTACGGCAGCCGCTACGTCTATTACGGCATCCGCGAGTTCGGCATGTCCGCCGCGATGAACGGCATGGCGCTGCACGGCGGCGTCATCCCCTATGGCGGCACCTTCCTGGTCTTCGCCGACTATGCCCGCGCCGCGATCCGCCTCTCGGCGCTGCAGCAGGCGCGTGTCGTCTATGTGATGACGCACGACTCGATCGGCCTGGGCGAGGACGGCCCGACCCACCAGCCGGTCGAGCATCTCGCCAGCCTGCGCGTGATCCCGAACCTCGACGTCTATCGCCCGTGCGACGTGGTCGAGACCGCCGAATGCTGGGAGCTGGCGCTGCAGAAGGCGGACGGCCCCGGCCTGCTCGCGCTCAGCCGCCAGAACCTGCCGCAGCTGCGCACCGAGGCGGGCGAGAACCGCTCGGCACGCGGCGCGTACGCCCTTCGCGAGGCCGAGGCGCCGCGCCAGGTGGTGCTGATCGCCACCGGCTCGGAAGTCGAGATCGCGGTCGCCGTGCGCGACGAACTGGAAGCCCAAGGCATCGGCGCCGACGTCGTCTCGATGCCGTGCTGGGAGCGCTTCGATGCGCAGGATGCGCAGTACAAGCGCGACCTGCTGCCGGCGCACGCGCTCAAGGTCTCGATCGAGGCGGGCGTGACACTCGGTTGGGAGCGATACACGGGCTTGGATGGGCTAAACTTCGGCGTGGATGGATTTGGCGCCTCGGGACCCTATCTGAAGCTCTACGAGCATTTCGGGCTCACTGCGGGAGCCATCGTTCCGCAGATCGTCGAAAAGTTGAACGGAGAACAGGCATGACGAAGGTTGCGATCAACGGGTTCGGGCGCATCGGTCGACTGGTGGCGCGCGCGATCCTCGAGCGCCCCGATAGCGGGCTCGAGCTGGTCACGATCAACGATCTCGCGGACGCCAAGTCGAATGCCTGGCTGTTCTCGCGCGACAGCGTGCACGGCAAGTATCCGGGCACCGTCTCGGCGGACGGCGACGACCTGGTCGTCGACGGCAAGCGCATCAAGGTGACCAAGGAGCGCGATCCCGCCAACCTGCCGCATGGCGAGAACGGCGTCGAGCTGGTGCTCGAGTGCACCGGCTTCTTCACCGACCGCGCCTCGGCCCAGAAGCACATCGATGCGGGTGCCAAGAAGGTGCTGATCTCGGCGCCTGGCAAGAATGTCGACCTCACCGTCGTGTTCGGCGTGAACCACGACAAGCTCGAGGCCGGCCACACGATCGTCTCGAACGCGTCGTGCACCACCAACTGCCTGGCGCCGGTCGCCAAGGTCCTCAACGACGCGATCGGCATCGAGCGCGGCCTGATGACCACGGTCCACGCCTATACCAACGACCAGAAGATCCTCGACCAGATCCACCCGGACCTGCGCCGCGCCCGCGCGGCCGCGATGAGCATCATCCCGACCACCACCGGTGCTGCCCGCGCCGTGGCCGAAGTGCTGCCCGAGCTGAAGGGCAAGCTGGACGGCTCGGCGATCCGCGTTCCGGTGCCGGATGGCTCGCTGGTCGACCTGACCTTCACGCCGAAGCGCGACACGACCGTCGAAGAGGTGAATTCGGTGCTCAAGGCGGCGTCGGAGAACGGTCCGCTCAAGGGCATCCTCTGGTATTCGGACGAGCCGCTCGTCTCGATCGACATCGTCCACACCTCGGCCTCGTCGACTGTCGACAGCCTGGAGACCGCGGTGATCGACGGCAAGCTGGTGCGCGTCGTCAGCTGGTACGACAACGAGTGGGGCTTCTCGAACCGCATGGTCGATACGGCGAGCGCCATGGCGAAACTGTGACCGTCAGCCGGGAGTTCGTCGAAGCCGTATACCGGGCGCTGCTCGGCCGCGCGCCGGAGAACGACGAGGTCGTCGAGAATGCGATGCATGTCGCGGACGAGTCCGCGTATCTCGCCAGCGTTCTCGGCGGCCCGGAATTCCGGCTTCGACATCCCGGCCTGGTGGCGCAGTCTCAGGCCTGGGTCTGGGCGGAGGCCGGCGAGGATTTCATCCTGCGGGTCAACCTGGCCGACCATGCGATCGCGTGGCCGGCGATCGAGGGGCATTTCGAGATCGCCGAGACGGCGTTCATCCGCAGCAGCGTGCCACCCGGCGCGCGGGTGATGGATGTCGGCGCCAATGTCGGGCATCACACGATGCTGATGGCCTCGATCGTCGGTGCGCAGGGGCGGGTGCTGAGCTTCGAGCCGCTGCCGCATCTGTTCGAGGCGCTGCGGATGTCGATCGAGCGTAACGGCTTCGGCGATATCGTCGCCGCGCACCGGATCGCGCTCAGCGACCGGGCCGGCGAGATCGACATGCATTTCGCGACCCGTACCGACAATTGGGGCGGGGGCCGGCTGGTCGGCGATACCGGCGTGCGTGCCGGGGAGACCAGGCTCGCGGTTCCGACGCTGGCGATGGATGCGCTCGAGCTCGAGCATCTCGATTTCATCAAGATCGATATCGAAGGCGCCGAGCCGCGCGCGATCGAAGGCGGGCGCGAGCTGATCGGGCGCACCCGGCCGATCGTGCTCTCCGAGCTGCATGCGCCCGGCCTCGCCTCGGTGAGCCAGAGCACGCCGGACGCCTATGCCGGCCTGTTCGCGCAGCTGGGCTATCGCTGCCACACGCTCGGGCGCGACGGCCGGCTCGGCGAGCTCCGCCGCGCCGGCGACGACACGGAATTGCAGAACGTCGTCTTCATCCCCGACGAGTTCGGATCGATCGCGGAGCGGCACGCGCGCATGATGGCCGGACGAGCCGGGTCGCCTGCGCGCGGGCGAATGGACGACAAGATAGAGGTGATGAACTGATGGCGCGGAACTTCAAGACGCTCGACGATATGGGCGAGATCGCCGGCAAGCGCGTGCTGGTCCGCGAGGACCTCAACGTGCCGATGGCCGATGGCCAGGTGACCGACGACACGCGGCTGCGTGCTGCGGTGCAGACCGTCGCCGAGCTGGCGGACAAGGGCGCCAGGGTCGTGGTCCTCGCGCATTTCGGGCGGCCCAAGGGCCAGCGCAATCCCGAGATGAGCCTGTCGCTGGTCACCCAGCCGTTCAGCCAGGTGCTCGGCCGCGAAGTGCGCTTCATCGACAGCGACGGCGCGGCGGACGCGATCGCGGCGATGGGCGAGGGCGATATCGCGCTGCTCGAGAATACCCGCTTCGATCCGGGCGAGGAGAAGAACAGCCCCGAGACCGTCGACGCGCTCGCCGCGCTGGGCGATCTCTACGTCAACGACGCCTTCTCGGCGGCGCACCGCGCGCATGCCTCGACCGAGGGGCTTGCCCACAAGCTGCCCGCCTTTGCCGGCCGCCAGATGGAAGCCGAGCTCGACGCGCTCGACAAGGCGCTCGGCAATCCCGAGCATCCGGTCGCGGCGGTGGTCGGCGGCGCCAAGGTCTCGTCCAAGCTCGACGTGCTGCGCAACCTCGTCGAGAAGGTCGACCACCTGATCATCGGCGGCGGCATGGCCAACACCTTCCTCGCCGCGCGCGGCGTCGATGTGGGCAAGTCGCTGTGCGAGCACGACCTGACCGGCACTGCCGATGAGATCCTCGACGCGGCCGACAAGGCGAACTGCACCGTGCACTTGCCCTATGACGTGGTCGTGTCGAAGGAATTCGCCGCCAACCCGCCGAGCCTGCGCACTGTCAACGTCCACGAGGTCGCGGCCGACGAGATGATCCTCGACATCGGCCCGGCGGCGACCGAGGCGCTGGCGGACGTGCTCAAGACCTGCCGCACGCTCGTCTGGAACGGCCCGCTCGGCGCGTTCGAGACGCCGCCGTTCGACACCGCGACCGTCAGCCTCGCCAAGACCGCGGCCGCGCTGACCAAGGAAGGCCAACTCGTCTCGGTCGCCGGCGGCGGCGATACGGTGGCGGCGCTCAACCAGGCCGGCGTCTCGGACGATTTCACCTTCGTCTCGACCGCGGGCGGCGCCTTCCTCGAATGGATGGAAGGCAAGGAACTGCCCGGGGTCGCTGCGCTCTCGCGCTGAAGCCTCGGGATTCCGGATGAATTCTTCGTCATTTACGTAGAGTCCCGGCCCGCCCTAGGCCGGGCCTTCTATAATGCTTCACGCGGGGACAGGCGCGTCCGGGCGCCCGGTTCGTCCCCACCGGAGCCGCAATGACCAAGTCCCTGCCGATCTCGTACAAGCTGGCCAGCGCCTTCGCGCTCGTCATCCTCATCGCCGCCGCGATCATGACCTTCGTCTACCTGACCTCGGCCGAAGTGGGCAGCCTCACCGAGGCGAACGGCAAGGTCGACAAGGAACAGGCGCTCGCCTCCGAGATCGAGAATTCGCTGCTCGCCGCGGTGGCGAACCTGCGCGGCTACACGATGAGCGACGATCCCGCCGACGCCGCCGCCTTCCAGCGCAGCATCGGCCAGTTCGACAAGGCGGCGACCGCGCTCAAGCCGCTGCTCAGCGACGCCAAGGACCAGGCGATGCTCGCCAGCACGGTGCAGGGCGTCGGCAAGTGGCGCGCCGAGACGGTGGCGCCGCTGCTCGCCCATATGTCGGCTTCCGAAGCGGCGCGGGCGCGCGAGCTGCTCCAGGACGAGCATGCCGCCGCCGGCGTGCGCTCGCTCGCCCAGGGTGCCGAGGCGCTGCGCGAAGAGAAATATGACGATGTCCAGCAGAGCCTGGCCGCGATCGACGTCGCCAGCCACGAGGAGGAGCGCTCGATCGTGCTCGGCGGGCTGGCGCTGGTCGTTGCCGCGGGCGTGCTCTGGGCGGTGCTGCGCAAGCTGCTCGGGTCGCCCATCGTGTTCATGACGCTGGTGATGAAGAAGCTCGCCGGGGGCGACAACCGCGTCGAGGTGCCCGACTCCGATCGCCGCGACGAGATCGGCGACATGGCCCGCGCGCTGCTGGTCTTCCGCGATGCCGCCCTCGCCAAGGAAGCGGCCGATGCCGCCAAGGCCATTGCCGATGCCGAGCAGCGCCGCGTCGTCGAGACGCTGGCCGAAGGGCTGGGCAAGCTCTCCGAGGGCGACCTGACCGCCAGCATCGGCGGCGACTTCCCCGAAAGCTATGCCGTGGTGAAGGGCAATTTCAACGACGCGCTGGCGGGCCTGCGCACGCTGATCGGCGCGGTGCGCGACAGCACCGAGGCGATCCGTTCGGGCTCGAGCGAGATCGCCGACGCGGCCGAGAACCTCGCCGAGCGCACGCAGAGCAACGCCGCGAGCCTGGAAGAGACCAACGCCGCGATCAACCAGGTCGATACGCGGCTGCGCGCCAGCACCGAAGCCGCGGCGCGGACCGTCGCGCGCGCCAGCGAGGCGATCGGCACCGTCCGGGGCGGCCGCGAGGTCACCGACGAGGCGGTGCAGGCGATGGGTCGGGTGAGCGAAAGCGCCAAGGGCATCGACTCGGTGATCGAGGGGCTCGACAAGATCGCCTTCCAGACGCGCGTGCTGGCGATGAACGCCGCGGTCGAGGCCGGCCGCGCCGGCGAGGCGGGCAGGGGCTTCGCGGTCGTCGCCGATCTCGTCTCCGCGCTCGCGATGCGCGCCGAGGAAGAGGCCAAGCGTGCCCGCGACCAGCTGACCGTCACCCAGACCGACATCCATGCCGCGGTGGCGGCGGTGGAGCGCGTCGACGGCGCGCTGGCGGGGATCTGCGACGGCGTCGGCGAAGTCCATGCGCTGGTCGACGGGATGGCGGCGGACAATGCCGTCCAGGCGAGCGCGATCGCCGAGATCAACGGCGCGATCGGATCGATGGACCGCACCACCCAGCAGAATGCCGCGATGGTCGAGGAAACCTCCGCCGCCTCGCGCTCGCTGTCGAACGAAGTGACGCAGCTCGCGGCCCAGGCCGCGCGGTTCAAGGTAGAGAGTACCAGCCCGGCGCGCGGTGCCCCGGCACGGAGCCTCGCCACCGTCCACTAGGGCGGATCAGGGCCGTTCGTTGAGCAGCGGGATCAGTGTCGCGTTCAAGTCGTCGAGATCGAACGCGCCGGCCTTGGCGTAGCGGACCACGCCCTTGCGATCGATCACGATGTTGGTCGGCACGCCGTTGTCGAGCACGTCATAGGGGCCCTTGATCGCGCGGACCGGCTCGATGGTCATCACGTCGAACAGCCCCTTGAGCTTGAAGGCAGGCACCGAATCCTCGGTGGTGACCGCGTAGACGCGCAGGCCTGCGTCCTTGCGCAGCTTGTAATAGGTGTCGAGCGTCGGCAGCTCCTTGCGGCACGGCACGCACCAGGTCGCCCAGAAGTTGAGCACGATGACGTTGCCGCGCAGCTCGTCGAGCGAGACCTTGCCGCCCTTGATCAGCCGCAGCGTGAAGGGCGGGGCGGGCTGGCCGACCTTGACCGAGGCGAACATCGGCAGCGGCTTCGGCGCAGGTGCCGCGCCGAGCAGGGCCAGTGCCGCCAGTGCGAAGATGCCGCTTCTCATGATCCTGTCCCCCTTGTGCCCCGGCGCATCCTGTCGCGGGCGGGGGGACAGCGTCAAGCCGGGGCGCGGCGATCAAAAAGCACGAAAATGGCGAGAAGCAGCGCGCCGATGCCGGCGCCGATCAGCGCGGCGAGCGGCCAGCCGCCCGTCGCGTAGCTCGCCGAGCCGACCAGCGAGCCGAGCGCGCCGACCACGAACATGATCGTCATGTAGATCGCGTTGATCCGGCCGCGCGCATGCGGATCGAGGCTGAAGATGATCCGCTGGCCCGAGATCTGGTTGAGCTGCACCGCCGCGTCGATCAGCACCGCGGTGACCGCGAAGGCGATCACGCTGCCCAGCGCCACCACCCAGTCCGCCGCGAGGAAGGACAGCGCGAGCAGCGCCAGCGCGCAGGCCGTGGTGAGCTTCGCCTTGCCCTTGTCGGCCAGCTGCCCGGCGATCGGCGCGGCCAGCGCGCCGCCGGCGCCCGCCAGCGCGAACAGCGCGACGCCGCCGTGCCCGAGATGGAAGCGGTGGATCAGCACCAGCGGCGCGGCGGTCCAGAACAGGTTGAAGGCAAGGAACAGCAGCGACTGGTAGATCGCGCGCAGGCGGAGCTGGCTATGCTTGCGCAGGAGCTCGACCAGCGAGGCGAGGATCGCGCGATAGTGGAGACCGGTCCGCGGCTGGCGGCGCGGGAGCCAGAACAGCAACGCCGCGCCGGTCATCGCCATGATCCCGGCGGAGAGCAGGAACACCGCGCGCCAGCCGGCGACCTCGGCCACGAAGCTGGCGAAGGGGCGCGAGAGCATGATGCCGGTGAGCAGCCCGCTCATCACCAGGCCGATCGTGCGGCCCTGGCGCTGCTCGCTGCTGAGATGCGCCGCCATCGGCACCAGGATCTGCGCGCCGACCGAGCACACGCCGGTGAGCAGCGAGGCGGCGAGGAAGATCTCCGGCCCCTTGGCGAAGGCGATGCCGAGATTGCCCAGGATCGCGCCGGCGGTTGCAAGCAGGATCAGCCGCTTGTTCTCGTACAGGTCCGACAGCGGCACGATCAGCGCCAGCCCGATGCCATAGCCGAGCTGGGTGAGCGTCACGATCGCGCCGGCGAGCCCCGCCGACAGGCCGATATCGGGCCCGATCGCGTCGATCAGCGTCTGCGCATAATAGAGATTGGCGACCATCAGCCCACAGGCTGCGGCCATCAGAAGCGTGAGGCCGGGGCCGAGATCATGCGTGTCGGGTTCGCTCATCCGTCCGCTCAAGCGCTGCACCGCAGCAAAGGCAAGCGCAAATGGGTGATCGGTGGCAGCGTTGTCAGCCTTCACGCCTGCGGAACGGGTCGATAGGGGCGGTGCTGCACTACACGAATCAGGGGACAAAAATGTCGATCACCCCGGCCGTCAAAGCCATTCTCGCGAACTACGAGTCCGATAATCCCGGCGTAAAGGCGAACCTCGCCCGCATCCTGATGCAGGGCCGCCTGGGCGGCACGGGCAAGATGATCATCCTGCCCGTCGACCAGGGCTTCGAGCACGGCCCGGCGCGCAGCTTCGCGGTGAACCCGGCGGCCTATGACCCGCATTACCATTACCAGCTGGCGATCGATGCGGGCCTCAGCGCCTATGCCGCGCCGCTCGGCATGATCGAGGCGGGCGCCGACACCTTTGCCGGCCAGATCCCGACGATCCTCAAGGTCAACAGCTCGAACAGCTGGGCGACCGCGGCGAACCAGGCGGTGACCGGCGGCGTCGACGATGCGCTGCGGCTCGGCTGCTCGGCGATCGGCTTCACCATCTATCCCGGCTCGGACGACGTGTTCGAGATGATGGAGGAGATCAAGGAGATGCGCGCCCAGGCCGCCTCGGTCGGCATCGCCACGGTGATCTGGTCCTATCCGCGCGGCGGCAAGCTGCCCAAGTCGGGCGAGCTGGCGCTCGACGTCGGCGCCTATGCCGCGCACATGGCGGCGATGCTCGGCGCGCACATCATCAAGGTGAAGCTGCCGGGCGACCATATCGAGCAGGAAGAGGCCAAGAAGGTCTATGCCGGCACCGACTGGTCGAACCAGGCGACCCGCGTGAAGCATGTCGTGCAGAGCTGCTATGCCGGCCGCCGCGTGGTGGTCTTCTCGGGTGGCGCGGCCAAGGGCGCCGATGCGGTCTACCAGGATGCGCGCGACATCCGCGACGGCGGCGGCAACGGCTCGATCATCGGCCGCAACACCTTCCAGCGCCCGCGCGACGAGGCGCTGGCGATGCTCGACAAGCTCGTCCGCATCTACAAGAACGAGGAATGATCGGCCGCCGGCCCGTCCTGGCGGGGCTTGCCCTCGCGATGCTCGGCGGGCCGGCGCTTGCTGGGGAGTTCCGCATGGAAGAAGTCGCGCTCTATGGCCTGATCGGCAAGATCAAGGCGCAGCCGGGCAAGCGCGCCGAGCTGGTGGCGCTGCTGGGCGCCGGCACGGCCGACATGCCGGGCTGCCTCGCCTATCTGGTCGCCGAGGATGTGCAGGATGCCGACGGCATCTGGATCACCGAGGTGTGGAAGACCAAGGACGACCACGCCGCCTCGCTCAAGCTGCCCGCCGTGCAGGAAGCGATCGCCAAGGGCCGGCCGCTGATCGCGGGGTTCGACATGCATGTCGAGACGCGGCCCGTGGCCGGCATGGGCATCCCGGGATGAGCGCTGCCTCGGCGATCGTCGATGCCTATATCGGCGCGCATCTGATCGCGGAGGACGCGGCGCTGGCGGCGGCGCTCGACCATAATGCCGCCGAGGGACTGCCGCCGATCGACGTGTCGGCGGCGCAGGGCAAGATGCTCCAGCTGTACGCCCGGATGGTCGGGGCACGGCGTATCCTCGAAGTGGGCACGCTGGGCGGCTATTCGACGATCTGGCTCGGCCGCGCGCTGCCTGAAGACGGCCAGCTGGTGACGCTCGAGCTCGAGCCGCATTATGCCGCGGTCGCGCGGGCCAACCTCGCGCGCGCCGGCCTGGACGAGCGTTGCGAGGTGCGCGTCGGCCCGGCGGTGCACAGCCTGGGCGCGATGGTGGCGGCGGACGAGGCGCCGTTCGACCTGGTGTTCATCGATGCCGACAAGCCCAGCAATGTCGCCTATCTCCAGGCCGCGCTGATGCTCACGCGCCCGGGCAGCCTGATCGTGGTCGACAATGTGGTCCGCGACGGCAGGATCCTCGACACGGCGAGCACCGATCCCAGCGTGCTCGGCACCCAGGCGCTGTTCGATGCCGTGTCGAAGGAGCCGCGGCTCGATGCGACCGCGATCCAGACCGTGGGCGCCAAGGGGTGGGACGGGTTCCTGCTGGCGCGGGTGCTGGCCTAGGAGGTCTTGCCCGGCGGAACGTGATCGCGCAGCGCCTGCATCTGCGCTTCATATTGCGCACGCGATTCCCAGCCGAGCGGATGCGCGCCATAGGCGTTGGGGCCGAAGGTGCCGGGCCAGAACAGCAGCGCCAGCCACAGCACCAGCGCTACCAGAATGAGGAAACCGAGCCCGGGGACCGCGGCGAGCCCCGCAATCCCGACCAGCGCCGCCAGCCACCAGGCCGGCTTGCCGATGTCGTGCAGCCGCGCGATCGCGACAAAGACGAGCGCGATGTCGAAGGCGCATTCGAGCGCAATATACCAGAGCGGGAAGCGCGTGTACCGGCTCAGCGCATCGAAGCGAAAGCCGAGCTGGATCATGAGATCGATCTGCTGGAACGCCACGAACTTGATCACGCCGAACCCGACGCTTCCGAGCACCAGCCACAGGAACATCGCGCCCCGGCCAGCACGGCAGATCGGCCATTTGAACATTCCGAACATGCGTCCCCCCTCCGCCATTCGCTGCGATAATGCCCGAGCATCGCCTTTCGCGCCAGTATCGCATCGCCGTTATGGTGCGTTCGCGCGGATGCCGCTAAGGCAGCCAGGATGACCGACTTCGATGATGATGGCCTGCCGCCGCTCGACCCCAATTTCGCCGACCAGTTCGTGCGCGACCTGCGCCGTCCGCCGTGCCAGCTCTACCTGATCTCGCCGCTCGATGTGACCGGCGCGTTCCCCGAGCGGCTGAAGCGCGCGCTCGGCGCCGGACCGGTGGCGGCGTTCCAGTTCCGCGTGAAGGGCGTCGACCAGCACGAGGCGGCGCGGCTGGCCGAGCCGCTGCAGAAGATCTGCGCCGACGCCGATGTGGCGTTCCTGGTCAATGACAGCGTCAGCCTGGCCAAGCGCCTGGGCGCGGACGGCGTGCATCTGGGGCAGGGCGATGGCGACCCGCGCGAAGCCCGCTCCGAGCTCGGCCCCCAGGCCCAGATCGGCGTGACCTGCCATAACAGCCGCCATCTGGCGATGGAAGCGGGCGAGGCCGGGGCCGACTATGTCGCGTTCGGCGCCTTCTACCCGACCAGCACCAAGGACACCGAATTTCGCCCCGAGCCGGTGATCCTCAGCTGGTGGTCGGCGCTGTTCGAGATTCCCTGCGTTGCGATCGGCGGGATCACGCCGGCCAATGCCGCACCGCTGGTGAAGGCGGGCGCCGACTTCCTCACGGTCTCGAACGCCGTGTGGGGCGGGGACGAGGAAGCTGCGGTGAAGGCCTTCGCCGCAGTGCTCGCCTAAGGCAACCAACACCGAGTTCCAGCCGTTGTTCTTGCGGAACATAGTCTGCAGGAGCTTGATTTGGTGCGGAAATTTCTCGGATTTGCAGCCTGCCTCGCTTGTGCCTCGTTCGGTCCCATTGCCGGCGCACAGCCGGGAACTTCCGGCAAGCCGCCGATCGACTATACGATCCTCCACGCGCAGGTGATCCTCGATCATCTCGGCTTCTCGCCGGGCATTCTCGACGGGCGCGAGGGGCAGTCGCTCACCGCGGCGCTGAAGGGCTTCCAGACCTCGCAGGGGCTGGAGACCAGCGGCAAGCTCGATCGTGCGACGTTGCGGGCGCTTTCGCCCTATGCCTCGCTGCGCCCGGTGCGCAAGCTCACGCTCGACGCGGGCACGCTCAAGGGGCCGTACGTCAATCCGATACCCAAGGATCCCGAGCTGCAGGCCAAGCTGCCTTCGCTCGCCTATACCCGCCCGCTCGAGAAGCTGGCCGAGATGTTCCACACCACGCCGGAAGTGCTGGTGGAGCTCAATCCGGGCGGCGGCGCGATCAGGGCGGGGGCGGAGTTCGTCTTCCCCAACGCGCTGCCCGCCTCGCGCGACTATCCCGCCAGCATCAAGCCCGAATGGCGCCAGACGCTCAACGACCTGAACGTCGAGGCCAAGGTGCCCGAGGCCGATCACATCGTCGTCGACAAGAGCGAGAAGGTGCTCAAGGTGTTCGACAAGCAGGACCGCCTGGTCGCCCAGTTCAGCGCGACGATGGGCAGCGAGCATGATCCGCTGCCGATCGGTACCTGGAAGATCAACGGTGCGGACACCAATCCCAAGTTCCACTACAACCCCAAGCTGTTCTGGGATGCCAAGAAGGACAGCGACCCGGCGATGCTGCCGCCGGGACCGAACGGTCCGGTGGGGGTGGTGTGGCTCGACCTGTCGAAGGAGCATTACGGTATTCACGGCACGCCCGAGCCGCAGCTGATCGGCCGGACCGAGAGCCATGGCTGCATACGCCTCACCAACTGGGACGCGGCCCGGCTCGCGCTGATGGTGAAGCCGGGCACCCAGGCGGTCTTCCAGGAGTAGGCGCGATGGTCCTCTGGGCGAAACGGCTCGGCTGGGGGATGGCGGTGCTGCTGGCGCTGCTGGTCGCGGGGTTCCTGTCGCTGGTGCGGGTCACGGTGAACGGCCCGGCAACGGCGCCTGCGCCGGTCAGCGAGGTTCCCGCGGCGGCCAGCCAGGCGCCGGCAGTACTCCAGGCGCACGCCGTGCCGTCCGCTGCGACCAACGACAGCGTGCAGCTGATCATTCCGGTCGAAGGAGTGACCGCGCGCCAGCTCAGCGACACCTGGGGTCAGAGTCGCGGCAATGGCGCGCGCGAACACCACGCGATCGACATCATGGCCGCCAGGGGCACGCCGGTGCTCGCCGCCGCCTCGGGTACGGTCGAGAAGATCTTCGAGAGCGTGAATGGCGGCCACACCATCTATGTCCGCACCCGCGATGGCGGAACGATCCACTATTACGCGCATCTCGACACCTATCTGGTCGTCGAGAAACAGGCGGTGCGTCAGGGTGAGCGGATCGCCACCGTCGGCAACACCGGCAGCGCGGCGGGCGCGGCGCCGCATCTCCATTTCGAGATCAAGCTCATGCAGCCGGGCGAAGGCTGGTGGCAGGGGCAGAACGTCAATCCCTATCCGCTGCTGAAGGACCTGAAGTGACGAGAGCGGCGGGGCAAGGGCGTCTCGACGCGACGCTTGCCGAACCGGCGACGCGCGGCTAAAGGCGCGCGTTCAGCTCTTTCTCAAGTTCCAGGGTCTCGACCATGAAGATCAGCGGCGTGGACATCCGTCCCGGCAATATCATCGAATATGAAGGCGGCATCTGGCGTGCCGTGAAGATCCAGCATACGCAGCCCGGCAAGGGCGGTGCGTACATGCAGGTCGAGATGAAGAACCTGCGCGACGGCCGCAAGAACAACGTCCGCTTCCGCTCGGCGGAAACCGTGGAGCGCGTGCGCCTCGACACCAAGGACTTCCAGTTCCTGTTCGCCGACGGCGACATCCTGACCTTCATGGACAAGGAAACCTACGACCAGACCACGCTGCCGCGCGACCTGCTCGGCGACGCGGCTGCCTTCCTGCAGGACGGCATGGACGTGGTGATGGAGCTCTACGACGAAGAGCCGATCAGCGTGCAGCTGCCCGACACGATCGAAGCGACGATCGTCGAGGCTGATGCCGTGGTTAAGGGCCAGACGGCCTCGTCTTCGTACAAGCCGGCGGTGCTCGACAATGGCGTGCGCATCCTCGTGCCGCCGCACATCGCCTCGGGCACGCGCATCGTGGTCGACGTGTACGAGCAGACCTACGTCCGCCGCGCAGATTGATTTCACTTAGCCCCTCCCTTTCAAGGGAGGGGTTGGGGTGGATCGCGAGCGCAGCGAGCGTCACGCGTTCACCCCGAATAGCAGCGCCGGGGCATCGGGCCCCGCCGCCGCTACCCCACCCCTAACTCCTCCCCGGAAGGGGAGGGGCTGGAGTTGTTTAATGGTTTCGCATTCCGGCCTCATCACCGTTCTGGAGCGCGCCTGCCGCAAGGCCGGCCCGCGCCTGCGCCGCGACTTCAACGAGGTCCAGCACCTCCAGGTCAGCCGCAAGGGTCCGGCGGACTTCGTCAGCCTCGCCGACAAGCGCGCCGAGGACACGCTGATCGAGGAGCTCCAGAAGGCGCGCCCGGACTGGGGCTTCCTGGTCGAGGAGCGCGGCGAGATCGCGGGCGATCCGGACAAGCCGCGCTGGATCATCGATCCGCTCGACGGCACCACCAACTTCCTCCACGGCGTCCCGCATTTCTGCATCTCGATCGCCGTCGAGGATCCGCGCGGTAGCCAGGGCAAGCCCGAGGTGACGCACGGCTATATCTACCAGCCGCTCACCGACGAGAGCTTCTGGGCCGAGAAGGGCCGCGGCGCCTGGCTGCAGGGCCAGCGCCTGCGAGTCTCGGCGCGCCGCGACCTCGACGAGGCGCTGATCGCCACTGGAATTCCGTTCATGGGTCATGGCGACTTCGCCGAGTGGAGCCGGATCTTCGGCGCCGTGGCGCCGGAGGTTGCCGGCATTCGTCGCCTCGGCTCGGCCGCGCTCGATCTCGCCTGGGTCGCTGCAGGCCGCTTCGACGGGTTCTGGGAATCGAACCTCAAGCCCTGGGACGTGGCGGCGGGCATGCTGCTGATCCGTGAGGCCGGCGGCTTCGTGACCGATTATCGCGGCCAGGACATGTCGCGCGAGCGCAACCAGTATCTGGCGGCGAACGACGTGCTGCATTCCAAGCTGCACAAGCTGGTCGCCAATTCGCTGCGCTAAGGCGCGCCTGAGGCATTAAATTGCGGTTTTCCAACGGTTTCCCCTGCAGCTTTGCGGGGTTTTCCGTCGCGCGCGTGTCACCCCGTTATTGCGAGTGATTCTCAGGGGTTACGGGCCTTGCCGCACTCGGTTCATCGTCCTAAAGCCACCCTCAGATTCCGCATCCGCGAGAAGAGAAGGCCCTTGGTCGATCTGTCACAATATCTGCCGATCCTGTTGTTCCTCGGGGTCGCCCTCGCGCTTTCCAGCGCGTTCGTTTTCCTGCCGATGCTGGTCAGCCGCCTGACCGGATCGCACAAGCCGACCGAGGCCAAGCTCAGCGAGTATGAGTGCGGCTTCCCGGCATTCGAGGATTCGCGCAGTCAGTTCGACGTGCGCTTCTACCTCGTCGCGATCCTGTTCATCGTCTTCGACCTCGAAGCGGCGTTCCTGTATCCCTGGGCTGTCTCGGTGTTCAAAATGGGCACCGTGGCCGCCAGCTGGACTGCCTGGATCTCGATGATGGTCTTCATCGCCGAGCTGCTGCTCGGCCTCGTCTACGCCTGGAAGAAGGGAGCGCTCGAATGGGAGTAGAACTCAGCCCGTCGTCGTCGCCCCTGCCTGGCAGCGGCCTGATCGGCGCACCGCCTCCCGGCACGCTGCCGGACGTCGGCTTCCTCAACGACATCAATGCCGAGATCGGCGACAAGGGCTTCCTGGTCACGTCGACCGAGGAGCTTTTCCAGTGGGCCCGCACCGGTTCGCTGTGGTGGATGACCTTCGGCCTGGCGTGCTGCGCGGTCGAGATGATCCACGTCAACATGCCGCGCTACGACATGGAGCGCTTCGGCGCCGCGCCGCGCGCATCGCCGCGCCAGTCCGACGTGATGATCGTTGCGGGCACGCTGTGCAACAAGATGGCCCCGGCGCTACGCAAGGTCTATGACCAGATGTCGGAGCCGAAATACGTCATCTCGATGGGCAGCTGCGCCAATGGCGGCGGCTATTACCACTACAGCTACAGCGTCGTGCGCGGCTGCGACCGGATCGTGCCGGTGGACATCTATGTCCCGGGCTGCCCGCCGACCGCCGAGGCGCTGCTCTACGGGATCATGCAGCTCCAGCGTAAGATCCGCCGCGTCGGGACGATCGAGCGATGAGCGTCGTGAAGACCTCCGCGCCGCGCTATGCCTCGAACGACGGCGTGATCGAGGCGGCTACGGCCGCGCTCGGTGACATCCTGGTCCATGCCGAGGACAAGGTCGGCGAAGTCAACCTGACGCTCGACCGCGCCCGCGTGGTCGAGGGGATGAAGCTGCTGCGCGACACGCCCGGCCTCGAGTTCCAGCAGCTGATGGAGATCGCCGGCGTCGACTATCCGGACCGCGCGGAGCGGTTCGAGGTGGTCTATTGCCTGCTCAGCCTGACGCGGAACCACCGCATCAAGGTCAAGGCGGTCACCGACGAGGAAAAGCCGGTTCCCTCGGTCACCGGCGTGTGGCCGGTCGCGGGCTGGCTCGAGCGCGAAGTGTACGACATGTACGGCGTGCTGTTCTCGGGCAACACCGACCTGCGCCGCATCCTGACCGACTATGGCTTTGTCGGGCACCCGCAGCGCAAGGACTTCCCGCTCACCGGGTTCGTCGAGCTGCGTTACTCGGAAGAAGCGAAGCGCGTGGTCTATGAGCCGGTCACGCTGGCGCAGGACTTCCGCAACTTCGACTTCATGAGCCCCTGGGAAGGTGCGAAATACGTGCTGCCGGGCGACGAGAAGGCGGCTGCTCCGGCGGCACCGGCTCCCGCTCCGACGCCTGCGCCCGCACCGGCCCCCGCCGCTGCACCGCAGCCCGAGGCCAAGGGCGCGCCGACGCCGCTGACCGCGGACGAGATCGCCAAGCCGGCCCCGGCAGCCAAGCCGACCAGGGCGAAGGTGACCAAGCCCAAGACCAGCGACGGCACCGCCGACACCGGCGCCGGCAAGGCGGGCCCGGACGACGGCCCTGCGCCGGCCAATCCGGACCTGGTCAAGAAACCCCGCAAGCCGCGCGTCAAGAAGGCGCCGGAGGGTGAAGCGTAATGGCTGAATATCTCGACGAGATCGAAGGCGTCACCGACGGCGGCAAGCCGACCAAGGGTGACACCGAGATCGCGAACTACACGATCAACTTCGGCCCGCAGCACCCGGCGGCGCACGGCGTGCTGCGCCTGGTGACCGAGCTGGACGGCGAGATCATCGAGCGCATCGATCCGCATGTCGGCCTGCTCCACCGCGGCACCGAGAAGCTGATCGAGTACAAGACCTACACCCAGGCGCTGCCCTATTTCGACCGGCTCGACTATTGCTCGCCGCTCGGCATGGAATACAGCTATGTGCTGGCGGTCGAGAAGCTGCTCGACCTCGAGGTTCCGCTGCGCGGCCAGTATCTGCGAGTGTTCTTTGCCGAGCTGACTCGCATCTGCAATCACATGCTGAACCTCGGTTCGCACGTGATGGACGTCGGCGCGATGACGCCGAACCTGTGGATGTTCGAAATCCGCGAAGACTGCATGAACTTCCTGGAGCGCGCGTCGGGCGCCCGCATGCACTCGAACTGGTTCCGCGTCGGCGGCGTCCGCCAGGACGTGCCGCTCAAGCTGCTGACCGACATCGCGGAATGGCTCGACACGCGCCTGCCGCGCCTGTTCGGTGACGCGATCAGCCTGGTCGCCGAGAACCGCATCTTCAAGCAGCGCAACGTCGACATCGCGATCGTCAGTCGCGAGGACGCCGTGGCCTGGGGCTTCTCCGGCCCGATGATCCGCGGCGCGGGCATCCCCTGGGATATCCGCAAGTCGCAGCCCTACGACGTGTACGACCGGGTCGAGTTCGACATCCCCGTCGGCACCCGCGGCGACTGCTATGACCGGTTCATGGTCCGCGTCGAGGAAGTCTACCAGTCCGCGCGCATCATGAAGCAGTGCCTCCAGCAGATGCCGGAGGGTCCGGTGCTCACGCTCGACCGCAAGGTCGCGCCGCCGCGCCGCGGCGAGATGAAGCAGTCGATGGAAGCGCTGATCCACCACTTCAAGCTGTTCAGCGAAGGCTATCACGTGCCCGCCGGCGAAGTGTATGTCGCCACCGAGAGCCCGAAGGGCGAGTTCGGCGTCTATCTGGTCTCGGACGGCAGCAACAAGCCGTATCGCTGCAAGATCCGCCCGACCGCGTTCAGCCACCTCCAGGCGATGGACTTCATGTCGCGCGGCCATATGCTCGCCGACATCACAGCAATCCTGGGCGCGCTCGACATCGTGTTCGGCGAGTGCGACCGGTGAGCGAGGCCCGCATCGCGATCGCGCACGAGATGATCGCGCATTACAACGCGCAGGATGCCGACGCGTACGTGTCGCTGATGACCGACGGAGCCTGCGAGGCGGGCTATCGCGGCGCGGTGATGCGCGAGGGCAAGGAAGGCGTGCGCTCGGGGCTGAAGGCGATGTTCGCCGAGTTCCCGCAGAACCGCGCCGACATCCTGGGCAGCTATGCGCTGGGCGAGACCGTGGTCCTCCACGAGAAGGTCGCCCGCTCGCCCGAGAGCGATCCGTTCGAGGTGATGTCGGTCTACTCCTTCGCGGATGGCCTGGTCGATCGTGTGGAGTTCATCCGATGAACCGGCGTGCCCTGACCCTGCTCGCGATCGCCTTCACCGTGATGACCGCCGGCCTGATCCTGGTGCTGATCGTCCGGTTCCCGGGCGCGCACCCGCATCAAGGCAATGCCGGCTTCCTGGCGTTTATCCCGATCTACACCGCGATGATCCCGATCTTCATCGCAAGCCGCCGCCGCAACAGCGCCTGCGCAAACGAGAAGAAGAATGGCTGACGCACCCGAACTTCCCAACGAAGCGGAAACCCGCGCGCGCTGGGGCAATTTCGCCTGGACGGCGGAAAATGCCGTGAAGGCGCAGGAGATCATGGGCCGCTACCCGGCGGGCCGGCAGCTCTCGTGCAGCATCCCCTATCTCGACCTGGCCCAGCGCCAGGTCGGCGCGGAGACCAACACGCAGGGCTGGCTGCCGATCCCGGTGATCGAGTTCGTCGCGCGCGAGCTTGGCGTGCCGTACATCCGCATCTTCGAGGTCGCGACCTTCTACACCATGTTCAACCTGGTGCCGGTCGGCCGCTATCACGTGCAGGTCTGCGGCACGACGCCGTGCATGCTGCGCGGCTCGGACGACGTGATGGCCGCGTGCAAGTCGCGTGGGCTCAAGAAGGGTCACACCACCGAGGACGGGCTGTTCACGCTGACCGAGGTCGAGTGCATGGGCAATTGCTCGTCTGCGCCGATGGTGCAGATCAACGACGACAATTACGAGGACCTCGACTTCGATCGCACGCTGACGATCCTCGACGCGCTGGCCAAGGGCGAGAGCCCCAAGACCGGCACGCAGGAGCCCGGCCGCCACACGGTCGAGCCGGTCGGAGAGCCGACCAACCTGGCGGCGATGGAAACCGAAAATCACGATTACCGGGGGGAATGGTGATGAAGCCGGAGACCAAGAACCTCGTCTTCGTCATCCTAGCGATCATCGGCGGCATCGTCGTGCTCGGCTGGGTGCTCAAGATCGCTTTCAAGCTGGTCGGTATCGCGATCGTGCTCGGCATCGCCGTGCTCGCGTACATTCTGATCCAGAACATGGTCGGGAAGGGCCGATAGATGCTCGCGGATAAGGACCGCATCTTCACCAATGTCTACGGCTTCCAGCCGTGGAACCTGCCGGCTGCCCAGAAGCGCGGCGATTGGGACAAGACCAAGGAGCTGATGACGCTCGGCCAGGACGTCATCATCGACAAGATCAAGGCCTCCGGCCTGCGCGGCCGTGGCGGCGCCGGTTTCCCGACCGGCACCAAGTGGAGCTTCATGCCCAAGGAGCCGCGTCCGGATCGCCCGAACTTCCTGGTGATCAACGCCGACGAGTCCGAGCCCGGCTCGTGCAAGGACCGCGAGATCATCCGCCACGATCCGCACAAGCTGATCGAAGGCGCACTGATCGCCGGCTTCGCGATGCGCGCGCGCGCGGCGTACATCTACATCCGCGGCGAATATATCCGCGAGGCGGAGACGCTCTTCGCCGCCGTGAAGGAGGCGTATGACGCCGGCCTGCTCGGCAAGAACGCCTGCAATTCGGGCTATGACTTCGACGTCTTCGTCCACCGCGGTGCGGGCGCATACATTTGCGGCGAAGAGACCGCGATGCTCGAGAGCCTCGAAGGCAAGAAGGGCCAGCCTCGCCTGAAGCCGCCATTCCCGGCGGGCGCGGGCCTCTATGGCTGCCCGACCACGGTGAACAATGTCGAGTCGATCGCGGTCGTCCCGACGATCCTGCGCCGCTCGCCCGAATGGTTCGCCAGCTTCGGCAACGAGAACAACCGCGGCACCAAGCTCTTCCAGATCTCGGGCCATGTGAACAAGCCGTGCGTGGTCGAAGAGGCCATGTCGATCCCGTTCCGCGAGCTGATCGAAAAGCATTGCGGTGGCATCCGCGGCGGCTGGGACAATCTGCTTGCGGTGATCCCGGGCGGCTCCTCGGTGCCGCTGGTGCCGGCGGCGCAGATCATGGACGTGGCGATGGACTTTGACGGCCTGCGCGCCGTCGGTTCGGGCCTGGGCACCGCCGCGGTGATCGTGATGGACAAGTCGACCGACGTCGTCCGCGCGATCTCGCGCCTGTCCTACTTCTACAAGCATGAGAGCTGCGGCCAGTGCACGCCGTGCCGCGAGGGCACCGGCTGGATGTGGCGCGTGATGGAGCGGCTGCGCACCGGCGACGCCGACATCAGCGAGATCGACACGCTCCAGCAGCTCACCAAGCAGGTCGAAGGCCACACGATCTGCGCGCTCGGCGATGCCGCGGCATGGCCGATCCAGGGCCTGATCCGCCATTTCCGCCCTGAGCTCGAGCGCCGCATCAACGAGCGCCAGACCGGCAACGGTATGCAGGAGGCGGCGGAATGAAGCGGCTGCTGCTATCGGCCAGCCTGGCGCTGTGCTGCGCAACGCCGGCACTGGCGCAGAAGAAGCCCAATCTGGACGGCGAAAAGATCCTGGCCGATTTCGCGCGCTGCGCCATGCGAGCGGCGCCGCGCGAGACGCTGATGGTGCTCGACACCGCGCCCGACGGCGATGGCGAGCGGAGCCAGATCGAGCTGCTGCTTCGGAAGCAGGGCAAGTGCGTCAACTTCGGCGCCTCGCTCGAGGGGCGGCAGCTGGCGGCTCAGGTCAGCCTCGGCCAGACGAGCCTGACGCAGGCGGTCAGCGAGCTGTCCGGCACGCAGCGGCAGATGACCTTTCCCTATCGGGCGGTGCGCGGCGCGATCGCGGAGCGGGCCTATCTCGATACGGCCGGGAGGCCGCTGATGCGCTCGACCTTCACGGCGTCCGACACCGAGCCTGCCGGCTATGCGGTGGTGCGTTGCGCTGTGGCGCAGGATCCGGCTTCGGCCGATCGCCTGGTGCGCGCCAAGCGGCTGTCGTCGACCGAGCGGGAGGCTGCGCGCGCGCTTTCGCCTGCACTCAATGGCTGTGCGCGGGGCAAGGGACGAGTCGATATCAGCGGCACGGCGATCCATGGTTGGGCTGCCGAAGCCCTGTACAAGCAAGGTCGCCCCGACGCGACGAAGGGGCACTAAGGCATGCCGAAGCTAACCGTAGACGGAATTGAAGTGGAGGTGCCTGCGGGCGCCACCGTGCTCCAGGCCTGCGAGGCCGCGGGCAAGGAAATTCCGCGCTTCTGCTATCATGAGCGCCTGTCGATCGCCGGCAATTGCCGGATGTGCCTGGTCGAAGTGAAGCCGGGGCCGCCCAAGCCCCAGGCGAGCTGCGCGCTGCCCGCCGCCGACAACCAGGAAATCCGCACCGATACGCCGATGGTGAAGGCCGCGCGCGAAGGCGTGATGGAATTCCTGCTGATCAACCATCCGCTCGACTGCCCGATCTGCGATCAGGGCGGCGAGTGCGACCTGCAGGACCAGTCGGTCGCCTATGGCCGCGGCCACTCGCGCTACACCGAGAACAAGCGCGCGGTGACCGAGAAGTATATGGGTCCGATCATCAAGACGATCATGACCCGCTGCATCCAGTGCACCCGCTGCGTCCGCTTCGGCGAGGAAGTGGCCGGCGTGGAGGATATCGGCGCGATCTATCGCGGCGAGAACATGCAGATCACCACCTATCTGGAAAAGGCGTTCAAGAGCGAGCTTTCGGGCAACGCCGTCGACCTTTGCCCGGTGGGCGCGCTGACCCACAAGCCGGTCGCCTTCGAGTATCGCTCGTGGGAGCTGAAGAAGAACCTGTCGATCGACGTGATGGACGCCGTCGGCACCAACATCCGCCTCGACAGCCGTGGCCGCCAGGTGATGCGCGTGCTCCCGCGGATCAACGAAGACGTCAACGAAGAGTGGGCGCACGACAAGACCCGCTACCATGTCGACGCGCTGGTCCGCCGCCGCCTCGACAAGCCCTATGTCCGCAAGGGCGGCAAGCTGGTCGAAGCGAGCTGGGACGAGGCGTTCGACGCGATCGCCGCCGCCGCGAAGACCGCAGGCGCGAGCGTCGCGGCGATCGCCGGCGACCTGCTCGATTGCGAGACGATGTACGCGGCCAAGGTGCTGGTGAAGGCGCTTGGGTCGGATCTGCTCGAAGGGCGCCAGACCGGCCTCGCCTATGACGTGTCGAACCTCGGCTCGGTGGCGTTCAACACCACGATCGCCGGGATCGAGGATGCCGACGCGATCCTGCTCGTCGGCTCGAACCTGCGCTTCGAGGCGCCGTTGATCAACACGCGCGTGCGCAAGGCGATCAAGAAGGGCGCCAAGGTCTTCGCGATCGGCGAAGAGACCGACCTGACCTACAAGGTCGAGTGGCTCGGCAACGACCTGTCGATCCTCGGCAAGCTGCCGGATCGTGCGGCTGAGGCGATCGACGCGGCGAAGAAGCCGGTGCTGATCGTCGGCCCGGGCGCGCTCAAGGCAGGGCAGGGCGCCACGCTGGCGATGGCCTCGGCCTTCCAGCGCCCCGCCACCGAGACCGAAGGCGCGTGGAACGGCTTCAACGTCGTCCACACCGCCGCGGCGCGCATGGGCGGACTGATGCTCGGGTATGCCCAGAAGGGCGGCATCGCCGATATCGTCGCCGCCAAGCCCAAGCTCGCCTTCTTCCTCGGCGCCGACGAAGTCGCGTTCGAGGACTTCGCCGACAGCTTCAAGGTCTATGTCGGCCATCACGGCGACATGGGCGCGCACCATGCCGACGTGATCCTGCCGGGCGCGACCTATGCCGAGAAGCCGGGCACCTATGTGAACCTGGAAGGCCGCGTGCAGCGCGCCGACCGCGCGGTGTTCGCCCCCGGCGACGCGCGTGAGGACTGGACGATCCTGCGCGCGCTCTCCGATCGCCTCGGCCACACGCTGCCGTTCGACAGCTTCGAGCAGCTGCGCGCCGAGATGGCGAACGAAGTGCCGGCGCTGGGCCGCGAAGGCCTGGCCGGTTATGACTGGGCGCCGCCGAGCCTTCCGGCTTCGGCTTCGGGCCCGGTCGGCTATGCCGTCGCCGATTTCTATCTCACCAACGCCATCTGCCGTGCGTCGCCGACCATGCAGCGCTGCTCGGCCGAACTGATCCACGGCGAAGACTTCGCAGAGGCCGCAGAATGACGACCTGGTTCTCTTGGTTCATGCCGTTCGAGCTGGCGTGGTTCATCGCCACGCTGATCGACATCCTGGTCATCGCGCTGCCGCTGATGCTCGCCGTGGCGATGATCATCTATGTCGACCGCAAGATCTGGGCGGCGATGGCGCTGCGCCGCGGCCCGAACGTGGTCGGCCCGCTCGGCCTGCTCCAGTCGTTCGCGGACGGCCTCAAGGTCTTCCTGCAGGAAACGATCATCCCGTCGGGCGCCAACAAGGTGCTGTTCCTGCTCGCGCCGATCATCACCTTCACGGTGGCGCTGATCGTATGGGCAGTGATCCCGTTCCAGCTGGGCGTGGCGCTGTCGAACATCAATGTCGGCCTGCTCTACGTGCTCGCTGCCTCGTCGCTCGGCGTCTATGGCGTCATCCTGGCCGGCTGGGCTTCGAACTCCAAATACCCGTTCTACTCGGCGATCCGCGCCGCGGCGCAGATGGTGAGCTACGAAGTCTCGATCGGCTTCGTGCTGATCGCGGTCGTGCTCTGGGCCGGCAGCTTCAACCTGGGCACAATCGTCGAGCAGCAGAAGGGCGGGGCGATCTTCGGCTGGGTGAACGGCTATTTCGCCAACCCGCTGCTCTTCCCGATGGCGATCGTGTTCTTCATCTCGTCGCTCGCCGAGACGCAGCGCGCGCCGTTCGACCTGGCCGAGGCCGAGAGCGAGCTCGTCGCGGGCTATCAGACCGAATATTCGTCGATGGCCTTCGCGTTATACTGGCTGGGCGAATATGCCAACGTCATCCTAATGTGCGCGCTGAACGCCACTTTGTTCTGGGGCGGATACCTGCCGCCGCTCGACTGGGCGCCGCTCTACGTCATCCCGGGCATCATCTGGCTGCTGCTCAAGATGTGCTTCTTCTTCTTCTGCTTCAGCTGGGTGAAGGCCACGGTGCCCAGGTACCGCTATGACCAGCTGATGCGCCTGGGCTGGAAGATCTTCCTGCCGCTGTCGCTTCTCTTCGTTTTCCTCGTGTCCGGGTATCTCATGCTGACCCGGGTCGGAGCACCGCTGTGAACGTCGCCCATTTCATCCGCACCTGGACCCTCTGGGAGTTCATCAAGGCGCACGCGCTGACCTTGAAGTATTTCTTCAAGCCCAAGGCGACGATCAACTATCCCTACGAGAAGAACCCGATCTCGCCCCGTTTCCGCGGCGAGCACGCGTTGCGCCGCTATCCGAACGGCGAAGAGCGCTGCATCGCGTGCAAGCTGTGCGAGGCGGTCTGCCCGGCGCTGGCGATCACGATCGAGGCCGAGCCGCGCGAGGACGGTAGCCGCCGCACCACGCGCTACGACATCGACATGACCAAGTGCATCTATTGCGGCCTGTGCCAGGAGGCCTGCCCGGTCGATGCGATCGTCGAGGGCCCGAACTTCGAGTTCGCCACCGAGACCCGCGAGGAGCTGATCTACCAGAAGGAGAAGCTGCTCGAGAACGGTGACCGCTGGGAGCGCGCCATCGCCGCGAACCTTGCCGCCGATGCACCGTACCGTTAAGCGCACGCCAACTTACAGGGGCTGTCCGATTCCGTGATCCAGATCCTCGCCTTTTTCCTGTTCGCGATCGTCGTGTGTGCCTCCGGGCTCATGACGATCCTGTCGCGCAACCCGGTGCACAGCGTGCTGTGGCTCATCCTGGCGTTCTTCAACGCCGCCGGGCTGATGGTGCTCGCCAATGCCGAGTTCATCGCGATGCTCCTCGTCATCGTCTATGTCGGCGCGGTCGCCGTGCTGTTCCTGTTCGTGGTGATGATGCTCAACATCGACTTCGCGGAGCTGCGTGCCGGCGTGATGCGCTATGCCGCGGTGGGCTTCGCGCTGGCGATCGCGCTGGCTGCCGAGATCATCGTCGCGGCGGGCGCCTATAGCGCCGGCACGCTGCAGCTCGGCCGGCGCATCGCCCCCGTCGATGCCGCCGTGCCCAACATCGAAGCGATCGGCCATCTGCTCTATTCGCGCTATTTGTTCGTGTTCGAGGGCGCCGGCCTGGTGCTGCTCGTCGCGATGATCGGCGCGATCGTTCTGACGCTGCGCCCGCGCACCGATGTCAAGCCGCAGAACATCAGCCGCCAGGTCCAACGCCGCGCCAAGGACGCTACCCGCAACGTGAACCATCCGGTCGGGCAGGGGGTCGAGCTGTGATCACCCTCACGCACTATCTCGTCGTCTCGGCGATCCTGTTCACGCTGGGCGTGCTCGGCATCTTCATGAACCGCAAGAACCTCATTGTCATCCTGATGGCGATCGAGCTGATCCTGCTGAGCGTGAACCTGAACCTCGTGGCGTTCTCGAACGCGCTGCACGACCTGGTCGGCCAGGTCTTCGCGATGTTCGTGCTCACCGTCGCTGCCGGTGAGGCCGCGATCGGCCTCGCCATTCTCGTTATCTACTTCCGCGGCCGCGGCACGATCTCGGTCGAAGACGTCAATCGGATGAAGGGCTGATGTCGGCGATCTATTTCATCGTAGGCCTGCCGCTGCTCGCGGCGGCGGTAGCCGGGCTTTCGAACAAGGCGTTCGGCAAGACCTTCCCCAAGGTGATCACCACGGGGTCGCTGTTCCTCGCCTGCGCGCTGAGCTGGCCGATCTTCCTGAGCTATCTCGGCGGCCATGCCGAGCCGACGATCTCGCCGGTGTTCACCTGGATGCTGAGCGGCTCGATGCAGGTCGACTGGGCTCTGCGCGTCGACAGCCTGACCGCGGTGATGCTCGTGGTGGTGACCAGCGTCTCGGCGCTCGTCCACCTCTATAGCTGGGGCTATATGAGCGAGGAGCCGGATCAGCCGCGCTTCTTCGCCTATCTCTCGCTGTTCACCTTCGCGATGCTGATGCTCGTGACCGCGAACAACCTGGTCCAGATGTTCTTCGGCTGGGAGGGCGTGGGCCTCGCGTCCTACCTCCTGATCGGCTTCTGGTTCCGCAAGCCGAGTGCCAATGCCGCCGCGATCAAGGCCTTCGTGGTCAACCGCGTCGGTGACCTCGGCTTCATGCTCGGCATCTTCGGCACCTATCTGGTGTTCGGCACGATCGACATCCCGACGATCCTCTCCGCCGCGCCCGGCATGCACGGCTCGACCATCGGCTTCCTCGGCCACCGCTTCGACACGATGACGGTGCTCTGCCTGCTGCTGTTCGTCGGTGCGATGGGCAAGTCGGCGCAGCTCGGTCTGCACACCTGGCTTCCGGACGCGATGGAAGGCCCGACCCCGGTGTCGGCGCTGATCCACGCCGCGACCATGGTGACCGCCGGCGTGTTCATGGTCTGCCGCATGTCGCCGATGTTCGAGCAGAGCCAGGTCGCGCTCGGCGTGGTGACCTTCGTCGGCGCCGCGACCTGCTTCTTCGCCGCAACGGTCGGCACGACGCAGACCGACATCAAGCGCGTCATCGCCTATTCGACCTGCTCGCAGCTCGGCTACATGTTCTTCGCCGCCGGCGTCGGCGCGTACGGCGCGGCGATGTTCCACCTGTTCACGCACGCCTTCTTCAAGGCGCTGCTGTTCCTCGGTGCCGGCTCGGTGATCCATGCGATGCACCACGAGCAGGACATGCGCTACTATGGCGGCCTGTGGAAGAAGATCCCGGTGACCTACTGGACGATGATGGCGGGCACGCTCGCGATCACCGGCGTCGGCATCCCCGGCATCTTCGGCAACACCGCTTTCGGTTTCGCCGGCTTCCACTCGAAGGACGCGATCATCGAAGCGAGCTGGGCTGCTGGCCAGACCAGCGCCTTCTGGGTCGGCGTGTTCGTCGCGCTGCTTACCAGCTTCTACAGCTGGCGCGTGGTGTTCCTGACCTTCCACGGCAAGCCGCGCTGGGCAGGCTCGGAGCATATCCAGCATGCCGTCCACGATGCGCATGGCCACGGCCATGACGATCACGGTCATACCCATGACGATGCACCCGCCGCAGAGGATGCCGGCCACACGCCGACCGCCGACGAGATCCTGCACGATCATGGCCATGAGGGCACTGCGGGCTATCATCCGCACGAGAGCCCGTGGGTAATGCTGATCCCGCTGCTGATCCTCTCGGTCGGCGCGGTTGCCGCCGGCTTCGTCTTCCACGGCTTCTTTATCGAGCCGACGGCAGGCGAGAGCTATTGGCACGGCGCCGTCGCCTTCAACGAACACCTGATGCACAACATGCACCTGGTGCCGGTGTGGGTGAAGCTCAGCGCGACGATCGCGATGCTGAGCGGCCTGGCGATTGCATACGGCGCGTACATCGTGTCGCCGGACTTCCCCGCGAAGTTCGCCGAGGCGTTCCGCCCGCTCTACCTCTTCTCGCTCAACAAGTGGTATTTCGACGAGCTCTACAACTTCCTGTTCGTGCGCCCCGCCTTCGCGATCGGCCGCCTGTTCTGGAAGAAGGGTGACGAAGCCACGATCGACCGGTTCGGCCCCAATGGTGTCGCCAAGGTCGTCCAGCTCGGCAGCGTCGGCGCCGCCAGGCTGCAATCCGGATATGTCTACGCCTATGCCTTCATCATGCTGATCGGCCTCACTGCCGCACTGACCTGGGTGATCGCGCGATGAGCGGCTTCCCGATCCTCACCGTCATGCTGGCGGTGCCCGCGATTGCCGCGGTCGCCTGCCTGTTCCTGAACGCGCAGGCGGCCCGCTGGGTCGCGCTGCTCGCCACCCTGGTCGATTTCGCGCTGGGCATGCTGCTCTGGGCGAACTTCCAGACCGGCGACGCTGCCCAGCAATGGCAGTTCGTCGAGCATGTCCGCCTGTTCGGCATCGGCAGCGCCGAGTTCGCCTGGGCGCTGGGCATCGACGGCTTCGCGCTGCTGCTGATCCTGCTCTCGGTCTTCCTGATGCCGATCTGCATCGGGGCGAGCTGGCTCTCGATCACCAAGCGCGTGCCCGAGTACATGGCCGCGTTCCTCGCCACCGAAGTGCTGATGATCGGCACCTTCGCGGCGCAGGACCTGATGCTGTTCTACGTCTTCTTCGAAGGCGGCCTGATCCCGATGTTCCTGATCATCGGCATCTGGGGCGGCGCCAACCGCATCTACGCGTCGTACAAGTTCTTCCTGTACACGCTGCTCGGCTCGCTGCTGATGCTGATCGCGATCATCTACATGATCCTGACCACCGGCACGACGTCGATCCCGGCGCTGATGGCGCACGACTTCCCGGCGCATGTCCAGACATGGCTATGGCTGGCCTTCTTCGCCTCGTTCGCGGTGAAGATGCCGATGTGGCCGGTCCACACCTGGCTTCCCGATGCGCACGTGCAGGCGCCCACCGCAGGTTCGGTGATCCTGGCGGGCGTGCTGCTGAAGCTCGGCGGCTATGGCTTCCTGCGCTTCTCGCTGCCGATGTTCCCCGAAGCCTCGGCCCAGTTCATCTGGCTGGTGTTCGGCCTGTCGGCGGTCGCGGTGGTCTACACTTCGCTGGTCGCGCTCGTGCAGAGCGACATGAAGAAGCTCATCGCCTATTCGTCGGTCGCGCACATGGCGATCGTCACCTTCGGCCTGTTCGCGTTCAACGCGCAGGGCATCGAGGGCTCGATGATGGTGATGCTGGGCCACGGCCTGGTCTCGGGCGCGCTCTTCTTGTGCGTCGGCGTGATCTATGACCGCCTGCACACCCGCGAGATCGACCGTTATGGCGGCCTCGCGATCAACATGCCGCGCTACGCCGTGCTGTTCCTGCTGTTCACCATGGCCTCGGTCGGCCTGCCGGGCACCAGCAACTTCATCGGCGAGTTTCTGAGCCTTGCTGGCCTGTACCAGGTCTCGACGCTCTACGCGCTGCTCGGCACCACCGGCATCATTCTGGGCGCCGCGTACATGCTGTACCTCTATCGCCGCGTCGCCTTCGGCGATCTCACCAAGGACGATGTGAAGGCGATGCCCGATCTCGACCTGCGCGAGTTCGCGATGCTGGGCGCTCTTGCCGCGGTCACTTTGTGGATGGGCGTCTATCCGGAGAGCTTCATGAAGCCGATGCGCGGCGACGTGGAGCGGCTGGTCGCGCGCCTCGAGCGTGCCGCCCCTGCCGGTGACTCGCTGCCGACCCTCGGCAAGCCCGCGCCTGTTGCTAATGGCGAACACGCCGCTGCCCCTGTTGCGCACGGGGAGGCGCACTGATGAACTATTCGCTCCAATTGATGATGTCGCTTCCCGAGGTGATCCTCGCGGTCGGTGCCATCCTCCTCATGCTCGTCGCCGCCTGGGGCGGTGCCCAGTCGACCCGGCTGGTGAGCTGGACCGCGGTGGCGGTGCTGATCGGCGCGGGCATCGCGCTGGCCGGCCCGGCATCGGCGGGTGGCGAGGCGTTCGGCGGGCTCTACAAGCCCGACATGTTCGCCGCCTTCGCCAAGGCGCTGATCTTCCTCGCCGCCGGCGTCTCGATCCTGATCGCGCCGCGCTTCTTCCAGCAGACCTCCGGCGACGACCTGCGCCCGGAATACCCGGTGCTGATCCTGCTCTCGGCAGCCGGCATGGGCATGATGGTCTCGGCGGGCGACATGATGAGCCTCTATGTCGGCCTCGAGCTGCAGAGCCTCTCGGCGTACATCCTCGCCAGCTTCATGCGGCGTGACGCGCGCTCGGCGGAGGCAGGCCTGAAATACTTCGTCCTCGGCGCGCTCGCCTCGGGCATCCTGCTCTACGGCATCAGCCTGGTGTACGGCTTCTCGGGCACCACGCTGTTCTCGGGCATTGCCGACGCCTATGCGTCGGGCGACCAGAAGACCGGGCTGCTGTTCGGCCTGGTGTTCGTCTTCGCCGGCCTCGCCTTCAAGATGTCGGCCGTGCCGTTCCACATGTGGACGCCGGACGTCTACGAGGGCGCGCCGACTCCGGTCACCGCCTTCTTCGCCTCGGCGCCCAAGGTCGCCGCGGTCGCGCTCGCCACCCGCGTCGCGATCGACGCGATGGGTCCGGCGATCGCCGACTGGCGCCAGATCGTGATCTTCGCCTCGCTCGCCTCGATCGTCTTCGGCTCGGTCGCAGCGGTCCGCCAGAGCAACATCAAGCGGCTGCTCGCTTACTCGTCGATCGCCAATGTCGGCTTCGCGCTGGTCGGCCTCGCCGCCGGAGGCGAGGCGGGCGTGTCGAGCGTGATGTACTACATCGCGATCTATGTGGTGATGACGTTGGGCAGCTTCCTGGTCGTGCTCCAGATGCGCGACGACGAGGGCCGCCCGGTCGAGACGATCGACAGCCTGGCCGGCATGTCGCGCACGCGGCCGGGCCTGGCGGTGGCGCTGGCGATCTTCATGTTCAGCCTCGCCGGCATCCCGCCGCTGCTCGGCTTCTTCGCCAAGCTGCAGGTGTTCCTGGCGGCAGTGCATGCCGGCCTGTACATCTTCGCCGCGGTTGCCGCCGCTGCCTCGACGATCGGCGCCTTCTATTATCTGCGCATCATCAAGGTGATGTATTTCGACGAGCCTGCGCCGGCGTTCCCGGGCCGGATCGATCCGGTCGAAGGCGTGCTGCTGACGGTGGCCGCGGTGGCGATCTCACCGCTGGGCTGGCCGCTGCTGGGCTATCTCGAAGTCTGGACCGCAGCCGCCGCGAAGGCGCTGTTCTGACCGCCACGGTCCGGACCGTCGCCGAGACGGGATCCACCAATGCGGACATGGCCGAGCTCGCCCGTAACGGGGCGGGCGAGGGCATCTGGCTGAGAGCCGAGCGCCAGACCGCGGGCAAGGGCCGCCAGGGCCGCGCCTGGCAGTCGCCACCCGGCAATCTCTACGTCTCGACGCTGGTGCGGACGCGGGCAGGGGAGCCTTCTCCCGCTACGCTGGCGCTGGTCGCCGCGGTGGCGCTGGAAGAGACGGTCTCGACCTTCCTTTTCCCCGGCCAAGGCCGGGGCCCAGCCTCAGCTTCCCAGACTGCAAGTCTGGGCCCCGGCCTTCGCCGGGGAGAACCCATGCTGAAATGGCCCAACGATGTTTTGATCGACGGCGCGAAACTGTCTGGAATCCTGCTCGAGCGGGTAGAGGGCGCCGTCATCCTCGGTTTCGGCGTCAATCTGGCCCATCATCCCGAAGATCTGGATCGCCTGGCGACCAGCTTGGCCGCTTACGGTGTAACCCCCGATCCCCAGCTCTTCGCCGAGACCCTGGCCGAGAGCTTCGCCCGCTGGGTCTCGCGCTGGCGCGACGGCATCGCCCCGGTCCGCGAGCGCTGGCTCGCCCGGGCGCACCCCGTAGACACCGCGCTCACCGCCCGCCTGGCGGACGGCACCAGCCTCGACGGGCTGTTCGGCGGGCTCGACAGCGAGGGCGCGCTCATCCTTCGCTTGGCCGATGGCACCAGCCATGTCATTCACGCCGCCGACGTGTTCCTGCTCTGAGAGGCCCGGAAATGCTGCTCGCGATCGATGCCGGCAACACCAATGTCGTCTTCGCCCTGCTCGACAGCGGCGAGATCCGCGCGCGCTGGCGCATCGCCACCGATCCGCGGCGCACGGCAGACGAATATGCCGTGTGGCTCAGCCAGCTGCTCAGCCTCGAGGGCTATGACCGCGCCGACGTGACCGGCGTGATCATCGGCACGGTGGTGCCGCGTGCGCTCCACAATCTCCAGGTGCTGAGCAGCAAATATTTCAAGACCGATGCAGTGATCGCCGGCCAAGGCAGGGCCGAATGGGGCTTCCCGCTCGATGTCGAGGAGCCGCAGGGGCTGGGCGCCGACCGCGCGCTCAACATGATCGCCGGCCATGCCCGCCATTCGGGCGATCTGATCATCATCGATTTCGGTACCGCCACCACCTTCGAGCTGGTCGACTATCGCGGCGCCTACAAGGGCGGGATCATCGCCCCCGGCATCAACCTGTCCCTGGATGCGCTGGTCACCGCCGCCGCCAAGCTGCCGCGCATCGCGATCACCGCGCCCGCCACCACCAGCGTGATCGGCCGCAACACGGTCGACCAGATGCACATCGGCATCTATTGGGGCTATATCGCCATGATCGAGGGGCTGGTCGCGCGGATGAAGGCCGAGATCGGCCGCCCCGTCAAAGTGATCGCCACCGGCGGCCTCGCCGTGCTGTTCGAAAAGCAAACCGACGTATTCGACGTCATTGAACCCGATCTGACCATTCAAGGGTTGGCGATGCTGTGGGAACGCAGCCGTTGACCGAGGAAACCAAGTGAAACCCGAAAAAGAACTCCTCTTCCTCGCGCTCGGCGGCTCGGGCGAGATCGGCATGAACGTCAATCTCTATGGCTGCCAGGGCAAGTGGCTGATGGTCGATTGCGGCATCACCTTCGGCGATGCGAACTATCCCGGCATCGACGTGATCCTGCCCGACCTCCAGTTCATCGAGGAGCGGCTCGACGACCTGATCGGCATCGTCCTCACCCATGGTCATGAAGACCATATCGGCGCGCTGCCCTATCTCGCCGGCGAGCTGGACGTGCCGCTCTATGCCACGCCGTTCACCGCGGGGCTGATCCGCGGCAAGCTGGAAGAGGAAGGCATCGAGGAGAAGGTCGAGCTCAACGTCGTCGACGAGGAGGGGCCGTTCAACCTCGGCCCGTTCCGCATCACCTACACGCCGCTCGCCCATTCGATCCCGGAGGGCAACGCCGTCCTGATCGAGACGCCCTATGGCAACATCTTCCACACCGGCGACTGGAAGCTCGACGACAGCCCCGCGCTGGGCGGCGCGTCGACCGCGGCCGAGCTGACCGCGATCGGTGACAAGGGCGTGCTCGCGCTGGTCTGCGACAGCACCAACGTGTTCAACCCCGAGGCCTCGGGCTCCGAAGGTGCGGTGCGTGAGGGTCTCGACCAGGTCATCGGCGCCGCCAAGGGCCGCGTCCTCGTCACCACCTTCGCCTCCAACGCCGCGCGCCTGCAGACGCTGGGCGAAGTCGCGCGCGACACGGGGCGCGAGCTCTGCGTCGCCGGGCGCTCGCTCGACCGGATCATCCGCGTCGCCAAGCAGACCGGCTATCTGCGCGATTTCCCCGAGACGATCGACTTCGATCTCGCCATGTCGATGCCGCCGCACAAGGTGCTGATCGTCGCTACCGGAGGCCAGGGCGAGCCGCGCGCCGCGCTCAACCGCATCGCCGAGGGCAGCCACGTCCTCAAGGTGCATGAGGGCGACACGGTAGTGTTCTCGTCGCGCCAGATTCCGGGCAACGAGATCGCGATCGGGCGGATCATGAACACGCTGGCGTCGAAAGGCGTCGAGCTGATCACCGATCGCCAGGCCTTCATCCACGTGTCCGGGCACCCCGGCCGCCCCGAGCTGGCCGAGATGTACAAGTGGATCCGCCCCGAGATCGTCGTGCCGGTGCACGGCGAGGTGCGCCACATGTACGAGCAGGCGCGTTTCGCGCTCGAGCAGGGCGTGCCCCAGTCGATCCGCCAGGTGAATGGCGACATCATCCGCCTCGCGCCGGGCAAGCCGCACAAGATCGGCGAAGCGCCGGTCGGCCGGCTCGTCCTCGACGGCGACATCATCCTCCCCGCCGACGGCACCACGATCAACGAGCGGCGCCGGGTGGCGCTCTACGGCCAGATCAGCGTCGCGGTGGCGATCCGCAACGGCAAGCTGGCAGGCGAGCCGCAGATCCGGCTCCAGGGCATCCCGGTGGAGGAAGACCGCGACGACTTCATCGCCGAGGCCGTCGATGCGGCCCGCGAGGCGGTGAAGAAGGACGGCAAGGGCGATATCGAGAAGCTGCGCGAGACGCTCCGTCTCGGCGTGCGCCGCGCCGCGGTGCGCTACACCGGCAAGAAGCCGGTGGTCGATGTGCTGATCATCGAGCAATAGCCGTCCCGGCCCGAACTGATCCCCGGCTTTCGCCGGGGATCAGCGAGGCGATAAGCTCAGGATGCGGCTTCCGTTCCGCGCCCGCCCGTCCTATCACCGCGCCATGCCCTGGAAGTCCGCGCTCGCCATCTATTTCCTGTTCTGGGCCTTCTCGGTCTTCCTCGTCCTGCCCTTCGGCGTGAAGACGAGCGAGGAGGCGGGCGTGGCGATGATCCCCGGCCAGGCGCCGAGCGCGCCGCACGAGTTCGACATCAAACGGGTCGCCAGGCGCACCACGGTGGTGGCGACGATCCTGTTCGCGCTGTTCTACCTCAACTACATCTTTGGATGGGTCACCACCGACATGCTCGACTGGTACGCCCATCTGCCCGCGGAAACGCGGTGAGGCGCCTGGGCGCGCTGGGGCTGGCCCTGGCCGCCACGCTGGCCGTGCTGGCCGCTCCTGTCGCCGCCGGCACACCACAGCACCGCCTGCCGGCAGGCACGCGGTGGGGCCGATGCCTGCTGGTGGTGGACGGCCAGACCCGCATCTCCGGAAAATGCAGCTATCGCATCTACAAGGGCGGCGCATTTCACATCGACGGCCCGCACCAGGTTTTCGACGGGATCGATTACCCTAAAGCGCGGGGCATGGCCGACCGGATGTCCACCGACTATTGGGCCGATGTCTTCCCGGAAGACGGGCATTGGACCGGTTACGGCAACAGCGGTATCCGCGACGTCCACGCCGGAGAGGGGGAGTGGGGCACGCTCCGCCGCGACGGCGCCTGCTTCGTCGGCAAGGCGGTCCGCGTCTGCCTGTGGCGGAGCTAGCTCTCGCCGCCGAGACCGCGGGCAGGTCCACCACGTCGAACTCGAGCGAAAGGTGGCCGGTCGAGAGCGGCAGCAGGCTCGCCGCCACGACCTTAGGTCCGCAGCCGCTCGATCGCCTGGGCCAGCGCGACATAGAGCTTGCCCATGTCCGACGAGAGCAGTGTCACGCCCATCGGCGATCCATCGCGCAGCGCCAGGATCTGGCGGAGCATCGCCTCGAAATCGTGGATGTAGCGATTGACGTTGTCGCGGAAGCCCTCGTCGCCCTCATAGAGCCGGTGGATCTCGCGCGTGTCGGACGGGTCGAGCAGGCGCACCGCGCGCCGCGTGAACACGCCGCGGTCGCCCTTCAGATAGGCGGCCCAGGCGCTGTCGGTCACTTCGGCCGAGAAGGCCTTGGTGATGTCGATCGAGGCCGAATTGAGCGCTTCGATAAGCAACGAGACCCTGCGGGCGAAATTGTCGCTGTCCGAATCCTCGCGCTGCTTGCGGCCCTCGTCGATCCGCGCCTCGACCTGCGCGGTGGTGTCGGCGAGCGACACCATCTGCTGGGTCAGCCGCTCGGAGGCGCGCGTCGCGGCGCTGACCGCGGCCTCGGTGGTCTGGGCGAGCTCGGTGAGCTGTCGGCGGATCGAATTGTCGACAGCGCGGCGCAGCGCGTCATTGCTGGCTTCCTCCAGCGCCCGCTCGGCATGCGGGACGATCGCGGCGAGCGTCTCGCGCGCATGGTTGGCGGCAGCGTTCGAGGTCTCGCGCACGCTGACCAGCGCCTCGAGCAGCTGCGGCGCGGCGCTCTCGGCGAAGCGGCGGGTGGTGGCGATGGTCTCGTCGACGATCGCGCCCAGCTGCTCGGCCTGGTCGCCGCCGGTCTGCAGCGTCTCGAGCAGCGAGGCCTGGGTCTTGGCGAGCGTGTCGCGCTGCTGGCTGACCACGTCTGCAATCGCTTCGATCGCGTCGTGCGTGCTCTCGGCGGCTGTGACGAGCGCGAGCAGCTCGGGCTTGGAGGCGGCCACCACCTGGCGGCTCGCATTGATCCGGTCGTCGAGCCGGGCCAGCGCCTCGGGCAGCGTCTCGTCGATTTCGCGGGCGGAGGCGTCGAGCGCGGTGAGCAACTCCTCCGACGTGGCGATCACCCGGCGCGCGGTCTCGTCGCCGGTGTTGAGCGCCACCGTCATCGCCTCGGTCGAGCCGTGCAGCGCACTCAGCGAGGCGGCGAGGCGCTCGGTGCGCTCGGTGCCGGCGACATGGAGGTCGTCCATCGTGCGATCGAGCCGGTCGATGCCGACGGCCAGCTTCTCGAACAGCGCGTCGCCGCGGCCCTGTTCCTCGGCCAGGCGGTTGCCGATGCGGCCGATCGAGTCCTCGATCGTCGCCATCCGTTCGCCCAGCGCCTCGGCGCTGTCGCGGCCTGCGCGGTCGAGCGCGGCCTGGTTGGCGGAGAGCATCGCCAGGATCGCCTCGCCCTGGGTGGCGATGCCCTTGCGTGCCTCGTCCACCGCATTGGCAGCGCGGTCGAGCACGGCATCGACCTGGGTCGACATCTCGCCGGTGACCGCTTCGAGCCGCGCGCTGGCGGTCTCGCTGGTCGCTTCCATCCGGGCGATATGCGCGGCGAGCCGGTCGGCGGCGCCGCCGGCGATCTGGTCGGCCTCGCGGCCACGCTCCGACAGGGCGGAGAGTTGGGTATCGAGCGCGGCGGCGCGCTCGCCGGCGAGCAGGCCCGCGGCGTCGACGCGGTCGGAAAGCCCGCGCATCTCCTCATGTGCCTTGGGCAGCGAGGACAGGATGATCTCGACCCGGCGCTCGGCATCGGCCGCGGCTTCGCCCAGGTGGCGCGTGCTCGCGTCGATCGAGCGCGCCTGGTTCGCGGCATTGCCGGCGGCGCTTTCGAGCTTCTCGGAGGCGCGCTCGCCCATCGCGATCAGGATGTTGGTCTGCTCGGCAAGCGCGGCGCGGTTCTCGTCGATCTTGCGCGACAAGGTGGCGACGACGCGCTCGAGGCTGGCGGCCTCGGCCCGCATCGCCCGGGCGCTGGCGCCGAAGCGCTGCGCCTCGGCCCGGCTCGTCCGCAGCGCCAGCAGATAGAGGATGCCGATCAGGGCAGGGGGCACGCACAAAGCGGCGATCAGCTCGACCAGCTGCACCGGCGCCATCGGCGTGGCGAGGGAGGTGCGCAGCAGCCAGCCCATCCCGCCGAACCAGCCCAACACCGCGACGATGGCGAGCGCAGGCGCGATCCAGCCCGCGCCGCGGCGCGGTGCCTCGTCCTCGTCGGCCTCGTCATAGACGATCGGCGCCGCGGCCACGGCTTGCGCCGGCACGGTTTCGGACAGGACCAGCTCTTCCGCGTCTTCGTTCGCGGGCAGCGGCTCGGCGTGTTTTCCCCCAATCATGACCTGCATTTACCACATTTCGCCGCCGCACCAACACTCGACCCGACTGGCGATGGAAACGCGGCGTTAACGGTGTCGGCGCTAGGGTTGCGCCATGGCCTATGATCCCGGTGCAATCGATGCGACGCTGGCGGCGGCGGTGGGCGACGAGCCCGCGCTGATCGCCGAGCTGCGCGAGGCGTTCCTCGACGGGGTGCAGCGCTGCCTCGAGACGATGAAGTCCGCCGACAGCCCCGATGCCTGGGCGTCCGCGGCGCTGCGCCTCAAGGGCCTGGCCGCCAGCTTCGGCGCGGTCCGCCTGATGGCGCTCGCCACCGAAGCAGCCAATGGACAGGCGCATGACGGCGCGATACTCCGTCGTCTCCATCGGGCAGTCGACCGACTCTGAGAAGACGGCGCATGCGGGGTCCCGAGCACGAGAGGGATCGAACCATATGCGCATGCGCTTGAGGCTGACTTCACTTGCTCTTCTGACTTTTGCCGCCGTGCCGATCGCGCACGCGCAGGACGCCGCCAAGCCCGCCGCACCGCCGGCGCAGGAAGGCGCCATCGTCGTCACCGGCCAGGCGCAGAAGCCGATCAAGAAGGCCCAGCGCTATATCCACCAGGTGCTCGACGTGGCCGACGGCCAGCTCGCCCGCTTCATCGATCCCGTCTGCCCGCTCGTCGTCGGCATGCCCGAGCGCTTCAAGACGCCGATCGAGGACCGCATCCGCCTCGTCGCCTCGGCCGCCTCGGTCCGCCTGGCGAAGGACAAGTGCGAGCCCAATCTGATGATCGTGTTCGCCGACAATGCCGACTCGCTTATCGAGATGATGCGCAAGCGCCGCAACCCGGCCTTCGCCAATCTTGACGACGGCGCGCTGCGCGACGCCTATCAATCCGGCCCGATCCACGCCTGGCGCCTGGTGGCGATCCGCGACGAGGTCGGCAACATGACCACCGCCAACTCGGACCAGGATCCCGACAATCCCTCGGTCGCCGAAGGCGATACCCAGGCGATCACCGTCAACGCGGTGGTCGTGATGGACCGCAAGGTCACGCTCGGCAAATCGGTGCGCCAGCTCGGCGATTATGTCGTGATGCGCACGCTGGTCGGCGCCAGGCCGCCCGCCAAGGGCTCGATCGCCTCCGCGTCGATCCTGTCGTTGTTCGACCCCAATGTCGCGCCGCCGCCCGCCGAGATCACCGACATGGACCTGGGCCTGCTCGCCGGGCTCTACAAGATGCGCAATCCCTATGAGCAGGGCCAGGACCAGGCGTGGCGGATCTCGCACGCGATGGTCACCGGCAAGCAGCGCTAGGCCGATGCGCATCCTTCTCTCCGCGCTGGCGCTCCTGCTCGCCGCCAGCCCCGCCCTGGCCCAGACCAGGCCGCCGGAAAAGCCGCAGGACGACAGCAACATCGTCGTCGTCGGCGCCAGGGAAGTGCCGCCGGCGACGGCGAAGCGCTTCGTCCGCCAGATCAGCTCGAGCGTGGACGGGCAGCTCGCCCGCTTCGCCGAGCCGGTCTGCCCGCTGGTCGCCGGGCTCGGCCCCGATGCGGCGCGGGCGATCGAGGCGCGGCTGCGCGCCGTCGCGCGCGATGCCGGCGCCAAGGTCGGCGAGCCCGGCTGCCACCCCAACATCGCGCTGATGGTCGCCCACGATGCGGACAATTTCGTCAAGGCGCTGCGCACCCGCTTCCCGGGCTTTTTCGGAAACCTCAACACGGCCGATCTGCGCAAGGCGCTGCGCGAAGGCCCGGTGCACGCCTGGAGCACGATCGAAGTGCGCGACGAGCTCGGCAACGGCGCCGACAGCGACGATGACGGCATCCAATATGTCGGCGTAAGCCAGGCCTCGCGGATCACGCTGCCGACGCGGCAGGTGACGGTGAAGTCGATCGTGGTGATCGACGACAAGGCGGTGGTCGGCAAATCGGTGGTCCAGATCGCCGATTATGTCGCGATGCGCACGCTGGCCGGCGCCCGCCCGCCGAAGGACGGGAGCAATGTCGATTCGATCATCACGCTGTTCGACAAGGGGTCGACCTTCACCGATCCCGAGCTGACCGCGCTCGACCAGGGCTTCCTGCAGGGGCTCTATGCGAGCCGCGACGACGTCAATTCGATCAAGCAGTCGGGCACGATCGCGCGGCGGATCGTCAACAATTCGAAGAGCAACGCCAAGCCCTAGCGCTTGCGGCTCAGCTCGCGCATCGCCTCGTCGAGCCCGGCGAGGCTCAGCGGATACATCCGGTCGCCCATCAGCTCGCGGATGAGGCGGACCGACTGGGTATAGCCCCATTGCTCGCGCGGGATCGGATTGATCCACACCGCGGCTGGATAGGTGTTGAGCGCGCGCTGCATCCACACTGCGCCCGCTTCCTCGTTGAAATGCTCGACCGAGCCGCCCGGATGGCTGACCTCGTACGCGCTCATCGAGGCATCGCCGACGAAGATAAGCTTATAATCGTGGCCGTATTTGTGGAGGATGTCCCAGGTCGGGGTGCGCTCCTGGAAGCGCCGGCGATTGTCTTTCCACACGCCTTCGTACAGGCAGTTGTGGAAATAGAAGAACTCCAGGTTCTTGAACTCGGCGGTGGCCGCGGAGAACAGCTCCTCGCACAGCTTGATGAACGGATCCATCGACCCGCCGACATCGAGGAAGAGCAGCAGCTTGACCGCATTGTGCCGCTCGGGCCGCATGCGCACGTCGAGCCAGCCCTGGCGCGCGGTGCCGTCGATCGTCGCGTCGATATCGAGCTCGTCCGCCGCGCCTTCGCGGGCGAAGCGGCGCAGGCGGCGCAGCGCCACCTTGATGTTGCGGGTGCCGAGCTCCTTGGTGCTGTCGAGGTTGCGGAATTCGCGCCCCTCCCACACCTTGATCGCGCGCTTGTGCCGGCTCTCGCCGCCGATGCGCACGCCCTCGGGATTGTAGCCGCCATTGCCGAACGGGGAGGTGCCGCCGGTGCCGATCCACTTGCTGCCGCCCTGGTGGCGCTCATGCTGCTCCTCGAGCCGCTTCTTCAGCGTCTCCATGATCTCGTCCCAGGAGCCGAGCGACTCGATCTTCGCCATCTCCTCGGGAGTCAGGAACTTCTCGGCGATGGCTCGCAGCCATTCCTCGGGGATCTCCGCCGGCGCCACGCCATAGCTGCTGGCGATGCCCTTGAAGACGCGGGCGAAGACCTGGTCGAACCGGTCGAGCAGCCCCTCGTCCTTCACATAGGTCGCGCGGGCGAGGTAGTAGAAGGCTTCGGGCGTATGCTCGATCACGTCGCGGTCGAGCGCCTCGAGGAGGATCAGGTGCTCCTTCAGGCTGGCGGGGATGCCGGCGGCGCGGAGCTCGTCGAGGAAGGAGAGGAACATCCCTCGCTTCTACTGCCGGCGCTCGTACAAATTCCAGTTGCTTCCCGACAGGCTGCGCATCCGGTGCTGCGCGATCAGCACGAAATGCGCGGTGCAGCGATCGGGGCTGGAGGGAAGCGCCTCGCCCTGGAAGCGGTCGATCAGCAGGAAGCGCGCTTCGGGGTCGCAACGGCCGAGGATGATCTGGAGCTTGTAGCGGCGGCGCGCGGCGGCGACTTCGGTGGCGGCCGCACCCGTGTCGCGGTCGAGCAGCATCTTGGCGCCGTCGGGCGCCCGCGCCATCATCTCGCGCACCGGGCCGCCCGGATCGCCGCGCTGGTCGATCGCGAGCACATAGTCGCAGTAGAGGCTGCCGGCGAGCATCACGGCGAGGCCGATACCCGCGGCGATGCGCTTCCAATCGGCCTTCTCCAGCCCGAAGCCGACCATCTCGCCCAGCATCAGCAGCAACGGCACCAGCGCCGGCATATAGTAGCGCGCGTGCCCGACATTGCCGGCATGGAGCACGGCGAGCAGGAACGGGAATCCGAAGATCGCGATCCGGTACAGCGCCATGCGCGAGGCGCCCCAGAAGGGCGCGGCGGCGAGCAGCAGGAGCACATAGCCGATCGGCCAGATCGCCTGCCAGGGGATGCCGACCGTATAGCCGATCGCGGTAGTCACGCCGCGCAGATACTGGTCCAGCGCGAAGGGGTCATAGCTTCCGAAGCGGAAGCCCGTGCCGGCGAGCCGGCCCGCCAGCAGCACGAAGCCGAGCACGCCCGCCAGCGTCAACATCGGCAGCCAGAAGACCTTGAACGTCTCGATCACCGCCGTCTGGAAGCCGCTGCGCTTCCACAGCACGAAGAAGGGCCAGCCGGCCAGCGCGAGTGCGGCGAAGACCATGGTGAGCTGCGAGAAGGCGCCGAGGAAGAAGCACAAAGCCACGGTGGTCGGGCGGCGCCAGGCCATGTCGCCCGCGAGCCAGCGATCGATGAACAGGATCGCCACCAGCATCGCCAGCGTCATACTGGCATAGCCGCGTGCCTCCGATCCCATCGTCACCAGCATCGGCGAGAAGGCGAAGAGCAGGGCGGTGACCAGCATCGTCATCCGCCCGCGCGGCTCGGCGATCTTCGCTGCCACCAGGATCCCCGCGCTGCTGCTCAGGATCGAGAGCAGGCGCACCAGGGGCGGCCAGGCGCCGAAACCCACCATCTGCATCCACAGCGAGTTGAGATGGTGGTTGTTGTCCTGGTTGATGCCGGTGAACACGCCGATCGGCGTCAGCGCGTCACGCGCCTGCGCGGCCGACCAGGCTTCGTCGAACCAAAGATCGCCGAGCGAGCAGACGAAGCGCAGCGCCAATCCCGCGGCGGCGATGGCGCAGACCGCCCACCACCAGCGCCGATTCACGTCGCGGTCCACCCCGCCCTCAGGGCTGGCGCTCGAACAGCGTCCACTCGGTGCCCGAGAGGCTGCGCATCCGATGCTGTGCGATCGGCACGAAATGCATGCCGCAGCGATCGACCTTGGTAGGGAAGAACTCGCCCTGGAAGCGATCGACCAGCAGGAAGTGCGCCTGTGGATCGCAGCGGCCGAGGGCGATCTTGACCTTGTAGCCCCAGCGCGCGGCGGCGACCTCGGTCATCGCCAGGCCTGTATCGCGGTCGAGCAGCATCGTCGTGCCCCCGGGCGCACGTGCCTGCATCGTGCGCACCGCGCCGCCCGGATCGCCGCGCTGGTCGATGGCGAGCACCATGTCGCAATAGAGGCTGCCCCCGGCCATCGCCGCGAGGCCGATTACGGCGGCGACGCGCTTCCAGTTCGTCTGGGCAAGGCCATGGCCAATCATCTCGGCGAGCATCAGCAGCAGCGGCACGCCGGCGGTGAGGTAATAGCGGGCATGCGCGACATTGCCGGCATGGAGCACGCCGAGCAGGAAGGGGAAGCCGAAGATCGCGATCCGGTACAGCGCCATGCGCGAGGCGCCCCAGCTTGGCGCCAGCACGAGCAGCACCAGCACATAGGCGATCGGCCAGACATCCTTCCACGGGAAGCCGACCGTGTAGCCGATCATCGTGGTGATGCCGTGGAGATACTGGAACAGTTCGAACGGATCGTAGCGCCCGAAGCGGAAGCCGGTGCCGGCGAGCTGCCCGGCCAGCAGCACGAAACCGAGCACGCTGACCAGCGCGAGCATGGGCAGCCAGAACAGCTTGAACGTCTCGATCACCGCGGCCTGGAAGCCATCGCGCTTCCACAGCACGAAGAAGGGCCAGCCGACCAGCGCCACGGCGGCAAAGATCATCGTGAGCTGCGAGAAGGCGCCGAGGAAGAAGCACAGCGCCAGCGTGGTCGGCCGGCGATAGGCCATGTCGCCAGCGAGCCAGCGATCGATGAACAGGATCGCCACCAGCATCGCCAGCGTCATGCTGGCATAGCCGCGCGCTTCGGATCCCATCGTCACCAGCAGCGGGGAGATCGCGAAGAGCAGGGCCGTGATCACCATGGTGATCCGCCCGCGCGGCTCGGCGATGCGGGCGGCGACCAGGATGGCCGCGGTGCTGCTCAGGATCGAGAGCATGCGGATGAGCGGCGGCCAGCCGCCAAAGCCGACCGTCTGCATCCAGACCGAATTGAAATGGTGGTTGTTGTCGTGGTTGATGCCGGTGAACACGCCGATCGGGGTCAGCGCGTCGCGCGCCTGCACCGCCGACCAGGCCTCGTCGAACCACAAGTCGCCCAGCGAGCAGACGAAGCGCAGTGCGAAGCCTGCCACGGCGATCGCAAAGACCGCCCACCACCAGCGCCGATTCGCGCCCTGATCCACCCCCGTCATGCAGCGTTAGTGCCTTGCCGTTCGCCCCCGGGCAAGCTCAACGCGATGCGTAGGCGTCGATCAGCGAGCCGACATAGTCGGGCTGGCGCGAGGTCAGCTCGGGGGCGGGGCGGGCCTTGCGCACCGTGGTCGGCGCATCGCGGTCGGGCGTGCCATAGATGAAGCCGTTGGCCGGGTAGATCGAGCTGCCCAGGCCGTTCCGGTCGCGGTACCAGACCTTGACCAGGCTCCAGTCGCCGCGCGCCGAGACGTCGAACAGGGTGACGTCCTGCTCGGCATGCCCGCGCTCGCCGTTGAGGCGCGACCAATTGGCATGGGTGATCATCAGCACGCGCTTCTCGACGATCCGGCTGACCACGGCGACATGGCCGAGCGGCAGCCGCGCGCTCTTCGAAAAGGCGAGGACGGCACCGACCTTGGGCACATGGCCGCGCTGGTAGCGGCCCTCGGCCTGGCTCCACCAGGTCCAGGCGTCGCCATAGATCTGGATGCCGGACGCCGCGCGCGCAAAGGGCACGCACTCGCCGACATATTCGAGAAGGGAAGATGCGCCGGCAGGCACCGCGGCACACAGCGCGGCGGCAAGCAGCACAGGAAACGCAACACGCTTACGCATACTCGGGCACTCATACTGAGTCCCCCCCAAGCGGACCGTAACCCGGACTGGTTTAAGAGTGGTTAACTGTGTTTTCCCTCTCCCGAAGAGCGAGGGAATTGGGCCTCTTCCAATGTAGGATTTCGCCTGAGATACTCGCCGCGCTCTTTCTCATCGCGAGATCATGCACGCGGAGGCGATGGCGCATGGCGGGCGCCCTTCCGGGATAAACTTGCCCGCCGGAAAGTCATGCCCCCGACGCTCCGTGCGTGTAGTGGCTTTGGTGACTTTTCGTACCCAATTCGGGTAAATCAGGACTTCACTTGCCCTGCTGGCGCCTGGCCATGAAGGCGAGTCGCTCGAACAGCATCACGTCCTGCTCGTTCTTGAGCAGCGCGCCGTGGAGCGGCGGGATCGCCTTGGTCGGGTCCTTGTTCTGCAGCACCTCGAGCGGTATGTCCTCGTGGAGCAGCAGCTTGAGCCAGTCGAGCAGCTCGCTGGTGCTCGGCTTCTTCTTCAGGCCCGGCACCTCGCGGATCTCGTAGAAGATATCCATCGCCTTGCTTACCAGCAGCTTCTGGATGCCGGGGAAATGGACGTCGACGATCGCCTGCATCGTCTCGCGGTCGGGGAACTTGATATAGTGGAAGAAGCAGCGGCGCAGGAACGCGTCGGGCAGGTCCTTCTCGTTGTTCGAAGTGATCACCACGATCGGCCGCTCGGCGGCGCGGACGGTCTCCTGCGTCTCGTAGACATGGAATTCCATCCGATCGAGCTCCTGGAGCAGGTCGTTCGGGAACTCGATATCGGCCTTGTCGATCTCGTCGATCAGCAGCACGGGCAGCTTGGGGGCGGTGAACGCCTCCCACAATTTGCCCTTGCGGATATAGTTGCCGATCTCGTGGACCCGCGGATCGCCGAGCTGGCCGTCGCGCAGGCGCGCCACCGCGTCATATTCGTACAGGCCCTGCTGCGCCTTGGTGGTCGACTTGACGTTCCACTCGATCAGCGGTGCATCGACCGCCTTGGCGATCTCGTAGGCCAGCACGGTCTTGCCGGTGCCGGGCTCGCCCTTGACGAGCAGGGGGCGCCGCAGCGTGACGGCGGCGTTGACCGCGACCTTCAGGTCGTCGGTGGCGACATAGCTCTGGGTGCCTTGGAAGCGCATCGCCACGGCTTAGAGGGCCGGGGCGGGGGAGTGCAAGCTGGTGCCGGGAACTTAGTGCTTGTCGCGGGCCGAGGCGCGGGCCTCGAGCAGGTCCCACAGGCCGCGATGCTGGGCGAAGAGCTGCTGGGCGCCGAACAGCACGGCGCGCTCGAGATGGCCTTCGCGGACCAGCGTGTCGACCACGGTCACCGTCTCCTCGGCGAGCGGCAGCTGCGAGACGGGGATGGCGAGGCCCAGGCGCTCCGCGGCGGCGTCGAGCCCCTCGCGGATCACCGCCCAGTCCATCGCCATCGCGATCGCTGCGCCGGTCGCGCAGCCGGCGCGGTCCGATTGGGCAAGCATGTCGAGCGCATGGCGCTGCGCCGCGGTGGCGGCTTCGGTCTCGGCATGGCCGGGGGTGCTGGGCAGCGGCCCGGCAGCGGCGACGATGCGGACGAGATAGGCACGCTCGATCACGAAGGCGTCGGCCGCGGCCTCCAGCCAGTCGCGCTCGATGCCGAGCCGGGCATGGCCGAGCGCATGGTCGATCACGCCGGGGTGGCGGCCGTGCAGCAGGCAGATATGATGCGCCGCGTCGGAGAGGTCGCGCAGCGGCTCCTCGTTGCGGGCCAGGCGCCGGAGATAGGGGTGGTTGGCGCTGCCGTCGGACGCGATGAGCTGACCCATCGAGCCCCAGGCACCGCCCAATCGCACAACCTGTACGGAATCAAACGGCATAAGCCCCCACATCTTCCAGCCGGCCCCATGCCGACGGGCAGTGTTTTGCAACTCGGGGATATACCGAAGCACGTAAAGACAAGGTAAATCACGAATTTACTGTGGATAAAGCGTCCATCGCTGCATCGTTGCAGGCAAAACACAAGCGTGCCCGGCAAGCAAATTCTCCGCCGACTCGCCAGTATCCGTAACTATACCGATAGTTCCTGACATCGGCGAAAGCCGCTGTGCATCGGCGATTTGACCGACAGAGCCGCAACGGCGACTCGCATGCGTTTGGAGGGACGAAAAGAAAGGGGCCGCCCCAACGGAGCGACCCCTTCTATTCCAAAACGCGGTGCAGCCCGACTTACTGGTCGAGGAATGACCGCATCTTGCGGCTGCGGCTCGGATGCTTGAGCTTGCGCAGCGCCTTCGCCTCGATCTGGCGGATACGCTCGCGGGTGACCGAGAACTGCTGGCCGACTTCCTCGAGCGTGTGATCGGTGTTCATGCCTATGCCGAAGCGCATGCGCAGCACGCGCTCCTCGCGGGGCGTGAGACTGGCGAGGACGCGGGTGACCGTTTCCTTGAGGTTCGCCTGGATCGCCGCGTCCACCGGGATGATCGCGTTCTTGTCCTCGATGAAGTCACCGAGGTGCGAATCTTCCTCGTCGCCGATCGGCGTTTCGAGGCTGATCGGCTCCTTGGCGATCTTCATCACCTTGCGCACCTTCTCGAGCGGCATGCTCAAGCGCTCGGCCATTTCCTCGGGCGTGGGCTCGCGGCCCTGCTCGTGGAGGAACTGGCGGCTGGTGCGGACCAGCTTGTTGATCGTCTCGATCATGTGGACCGGGATGCGGATCGTGCGCGCCTGGTCGGCGATCGAGCGGGTGATCGCCTGGCGGATCCACCAGGTCGCATAGGTGCTGAACTTGTAGCCGCGGCGATATTCGAACTTATCGACCGCCTTCATCAGGCCGATATTGCCCTCCTGGATAAGATCCAGGAACTGCAGGCCGCGATTGGTGTACTTCTTGGCGATCGAAATCACGAGGCGGAGATTGGCCTCGACCATCTCCTTCTTCGCGATGCGTGCCTCGCGCTCGCCCTTCTGCACCATGTTGACGATGCGGCGGAACTCGGCGAGCGCCATGCCCGTCGACTGCGAGATCTCCGCGATCTCGACGCGGATGCGATCGACCGCGGCGACTTCGTTGAGCGCAAACGCCGCCCACTTCTTGTCGAGCTTCTCGACAGAAGCGATGAAGCCCTCGTCGAGCTCGTGATCGACATAGCGATCGAGGAAGTCCTTGCGGCTCACCTTGTGGCGCTCGGCAAGGCGCAGCATCTGGCCGCCCAGCGCGGTCAGGCGCCGGTTGAAGCTGTAGAGCTGGTCGACGAGATATTCGATCTTCTGCTGGTGGAACTGGACCGACTCGACTTCGGCGGTCAGCTCCTCGCGCAGCTTCTGATACTTCTTCTCCTCCGACGCGGCGAGCTCGCCGCCGCCAGCCATCGCATCAAGGCGCTGGAGCTGCATCTTGGAGAATTTCTTGTAGATCGACGTGATGTTGGCGAACTTCTCGAGCGCCTGCGGCTTGAGCGTCTCTTCCATCTGCGCGAGGCTGAGGGTGTTGTCCTCCTCCTCGTCGTCCGACTGCCGCGGCGTGCGGCGCTCGGTCATCGAGTCCTCGTCCTCTTCGTCCTGGACTTCCTCGACTTCCTCTTCCTCCTTGAAGGAAGTGCCGGCGGTCTTCTCGCTGATCTCGCCGTTGTCGTCTTCCTCGGCGCCTTCGACCTGCTCGGCCGACGGCCCCTTGGAGAGCATTGCGTCCAGATCGAGGATCTCGCGCAACTGCATCGTGCCTTCGTTGAGTGCGTTCGACCAACCGATGATCGCGTTGAAGGTGATCGGCGATTCGCACAGGCCGAGGATCATCGTGTCGCGGCCGGCCTCGATACGCTTCGCGATCGCGATCTCGCCCTCGCGGCTGAGCAGCTCGACGGCGCCCATCTCGCGCAGGTACATGCGCACCGGATCGTCGGTCCGGTCGACGGTTTCCTTCTTCTTGGTCTCGAAGGCGGGGGCCGAATCGTCGCCGCTGTCGTTCGACTCGGCTTCGTCCTGACTGTCGTCCTCGGGTTCGGCGTCCTCGCCGGCTTCCTCGTTCTCGACGACGTTGACGCCCATGTCGTTGAGCGCCGCCATCACGTCTTCGATCTGCTCCGAGGACATCTGGTCCTGCGGCAGCATCTCGTTGAGCTGGTCGACAGTGATGTAACCGCGCTTTTTGGCTCGCGCGACGAGCTTCTTGATCGAACCCTCGTTCAGATCGATCAGGGGCGCGTCACCCGCCTCGCCGGTCTCAGTGACGTCTGCCATGTTCGCCTTGGCCATTCAAATCCTCGAAACTTGGATGGCGGCATTATACGCCGCCCTAATCTTCTAAATTCTCGTCATCCGCAAGCATCAGATTCGCGAGGCGCGTTTCTAGCTCCTGGCGCTGCCGGAGCAGGGCCGTTTGCCGGGCGAACGACTCATCATCGAAACGCTCGAGCATCGCTGCCGTTGCCTCTGCCAGCGCCGCATCCACCGCGGGACGCGCCACCATCACTGCGATCGCCTCGTTCAGGTCTTCGCGCGCCTTCTTTTCCTCGGCCTTGGGCCGGGTAAAGGAAAAGGGCAGGGTATCGGCCCGGAGCAGCTCGCTCGCCATCTGATCGAAACCGGACCGCGCCAATATGGTGAGCACTTTGCCCTGATCAAGCTGCCGGTCTTCCAGCGCGACATCGACCACCGCCTCGAACAGCCTGCCGAGCGCGCCCGAGGCGCCGCGCAGCGAGCCCAGCACCTCCATGTGGCGGGCGATCTCGGCCGGGTGGCGGATCAGCCCGGCGAGCACCGCGCGGGCGAGGATCGGGTCTAGCCCGGCGGCGCCCATGCTGCGCATCGTGGCGCCCGGCATAGCCTCGGGCGGCTGCCAGTTGCCGCGCTTGTCGCGCTTGCCGCGTGCCGGCGCGCTCGAACCGCGCGGCCCCCGCGCCTCGAAGGCGCGCGGGCCGCGGCCGAAATGCGCATCGATGCGCTCGCGGAACTCGGCGACATATTCGTGCTTCACATTGGGGTCGCCGATCCCGTCCGCCAGCTCGTTCAGGCGCCGCTTGAGCCCGGCGCGCTGCTCGGGCGTGTCGAGCGGCTCGGCGGCGACTTCGCTCTGCCAGAGCAGATCGACCAGCGGCTGCGGCGCCTTGAGCAGCGCCTCGAACGCCTGCGGGCCCTTGGTGCGCACGAGATCGTCGGGATCGAGCCCGTCGGCCAGCGTGACGAAGGCGAGGCTGCGACCCGGCTGGAGCATCGGGAGGGCGCGGTGTGCTGCCCTGAGCGCCGCCTTCTGCCCCGCCGAGTCGCCGTCGAAGCAGAGCAAGGGCACGTCGGCGATCCGCCACAGCCGCTCGAGCTGATGTTCAGTCATCGCCGTGCCGAGTGGCGCCACCGCCTCGCCGAACCCGGCCTGGGCGAGCGCGATCACGTCCATATAGCCCTCGACCGCGATGATCCGGCCAGACTTGCGCGCCGCTGCCTGGGCGCGATCGAGATTGTAGAGCGTCCGCCCCTTGTCGAAGAGCGGCGTCTCGGGGGAGTTGAGATATTTGGGCTCGCCGTCGCCGATGATGCGCCCGCCAAAGGCAATGGCGCGGCCGCGCACATCGCGGATCGGGATCATCAGGCGACCACGGAAGCGGTCGTATGGGTCCTTCTTTTCGACCGAGATCAGCAGCCCGGCCTCGACCAGCATAGGATCGCCGTAACTCTTCAGCGCCTCCTTGAGCTTCCCGCGCGAATCGGGGGAATAGCCCAGGCCGAAGGTCTTGGCGGTCTCGTCGTTGATCCCGCGCTTCTTGATCACTGCCCGCGCCTCGGCGCCTTCGATGCCGTGGAGCCGCTCGACGAAGAACTTCGCGGCGTCCTCCATCGCTTCATGGAGGCCCTTGGCGCGCTCGGCCTTCTCGGCGCCGCGTCGGTCCTGCTCGGGCATCTCCATGCCGGCGGCCTGGACCAGCTCCTTCACCGCATCGATAAAGGGCAGGCCGCGCTGATCGGTCATCCAGCGGATCGCATCGCCATGCGCGCCGCAGCCGAAGCAGTGATAGAAGCCCTTGTCGTCGTTTACGTAGAAGCTCGGGGTCTTCTCGTTGTGGAACGGACAGCAGGCACGAAACTCCCGCCCCGCCTTTTGCAGCTTGGTCGTCTTGGCGATCAGCCCGGACAGCAGCGTGCGGGCGCGAAGTTCGTCGAGAAAGGCAGGGGTGAGCGACACCGCCTTCCCATGCCCGCGCCGGGCCCGCCCGGCAAGCAAGCCGGGGTGTGGATAACGTGGGCTGCTCTCAGCTTAGCTCAGCGCCGCCTTCACCAGGCCGCTCGCCTTGCTCATGTCGAGCGTCGTCGCGTGACGGGCCTTCAGCTCGGCCATCACCTTGCCCATGTCCTTCATGCCGCTGGCGCCCAGCTCGGCCTTGATCGCCTCGATCGCCGCGCTGGTCTCTTCGTCGCTCATCTGGGCCGGCAGGAAGCGCTCGATCACGGCGACTTCGGCCTTCTCGTTGTCGGCGAGCTCCTGGCGGCCGCCCTTCTCGAACATCTCGATCGATTCGCGGCGCTGCTTGACCATCTTCTGCAGCACTTCGATCACCAACGCGTCGTCGTCGGCCTGGACCGCCTTCACCCGTTCCTCGATGTCGCGGTTCTTGATCGCGCTCTGGATCAGGCTGATCGCGCCGCGGGTTTCCTTGTCGCCGGCCTTCATCGCTGCGATCTGGGCTGCCTTGATATCGTCTCGGATCATTTCATCTCTCGTGAATCGGGAATTGACCCCGCAATAGACCCGGGAACCGGTTGACGCGAGGGGGGTAGGGGTCTAGCGGGCGGCACTTAGCGACATTGCTGCACCTCAAATGGAGAGCCACCCACAAATGGCCGATGCCACGCCTACGCCTATGCCTGCCGGAGCCACCGGCGTACTGGTTTTGGCGTCGGGGGACGTGATTTGGGGCCGTGGCTTCGGGGCCGAGGGGCAGGCAGTCGGCGAGGTGTGCTTCCACACCGCGATGACCGGCTATCAGGAAATCATGACCGACCCGAGCTTCGCCGGGCAGATCATCAACTTCACCTTTCCGCACATCGGCAATGTCGGTGCGAACCCGGACGATATCGAGGCCGACGATCCCCACGCACTGGGCATGATCGTGCGCGAGGATGTGACCGAGCCGAGCAACTTCCGCGCGACCGAGCATCTCGATGCCTGGATGAAGAAGCATGCGCGCATCGGCCTGTCGGGCATCGACACCCGCGCGCTGACCCGCCGCATCCGCCTTGCCGGCGCGCCCAACGGCGTGATCGCGCATTCGGCCGAGGGCAAGTTCGACATTCCGCTGCTGCTCGAGATGGCGCGCGGCTGGCCGGGCCTGGAAGGCATGGACCTCGCGATCACCGTGACCACCGAGACGCATTTCGGCTGGGAAGGCGGCGTGTGGCGCCTCGGCTTCGGCTATGGCCCGGAAGGTGCCGAGGACGACCGCCCGCATGTCGTCGCGCTCGACTATGGCTCGAAGCGCAACATCTTCCGCAACCTGGTCCGGGCCGGCGCCAAGGTGACCGTGCTGCCGGCGGCGGCGACCTATGAGCAGGTCATGGCGTTCAACCCGGACGGCTTCTTCCTGTCGAACGGCCCAGGCGATCCCGCCGCAACCGGCGAATATGCCGTGCCGGTGATCCGCCAGCTGCTAGAGACCGGCAAGCCGTTGTTCGGCATCTGCCTCGGCCATCAGCTGCTCGGCCTCGCCGTGGGCGCAGAGACCACCAAGATGTTCCAGGGCCATCGCGGCGCCAACCATCCCGTAAAGCGGCTGGAAGACGGTGCGGTGGAGATCACCAGCATGAACCACGGCTTCGCGGTGGAACGCGAGACGCTTCCAGAGAATGCCCGCGAGACGCATGTGTCGCTGTTCGACGGGAGCAATGCGGGTATCGAGCTGACCGATCGGCCGGCGTTTTCAGTGCAATATCACCCCGAGGCCAGCCCAGGGCCGCAGGACAGCCTGTATCTGTTCGAGCGGTTCGTGGGGATGATGCGGTGAGCATCGTTGCTGATCATATCGCCGTCTTGATGATGGAAATCGCCAATCGGAACAATGGCAGATACAGTTACTTTGCGTCCGATCTTCAAGGCATCATATCCGATACCTTCGGCATAGTAATTCCGACATCTATTTCCGACGCGGTCGCGGAGAGATTGCTCGTTAGCGGCGCTGCTACGAAACTGGTAAGCCCTTTGACCGGAGATTTGTTCCAAGTTGATCCGAAGAATGCTTTGCAATTTTACGAAGCTGACGCGGAGCCTAGTGAGCACACTACGACAGAATGGGATCGTAGGTGGCATGCAGCTCAGGCGAATGAGATTTTCCGAACTTTCTACTTCGGTGGAGATGCTTGGCTAAATCGCGCCATTGAGGCACTGAAACAGCGCAACCTTATTGCTGACGAAGCGGAACAAGACATTGCCGACAATGCTGTGCTCGTTCCGGCATCTGATCGTATTGTCTCGGTAGATCATAACGCGCCAGAGGCGCAGATTATCAGTGATGGGTTGCCGGAACTGCAAGAACTGATCCGTAAAGACAATTCGGATCGTATCGGAAATCCCGCTGATCGCCCTCGCTTTGTCGAGCAACTCAAGGCTGCTGGCGATCTATTGCGATTGGATAGGATCAGCACCCGCGCTGTCGCGGGACTGATTTTGCCAGTGTTGACCTATCTCGCCCTCAAGTTCGGAGACGAGGCGATCGGGCAACTAGCAACCGCGCTTCTCGAAGCTCTGAAATCTTGGCTCGGAATCTCTTTTTAATGCCCAAACGCACTGACATCTCCTCCATCCTCGTCATTGGCGCCGGCCCGATCGTGATCGGCCAGGCCTGCGAGTTTGACTATTCGGGCACGCAGGCGATCAAGGCGCTCAAGGAAGAGGGCTATCGCATCGTCCTGGTCAATTCGAACCCGGCGACGATCATGACCGATCCAGAGCTGGCCGATGCGACCTATGTCGAGCCGATCACCCCGGCGATCGTCGCCAAGATCATCGAGAAGGAGCGCCCCGATGCGGTGCTGCCGACGATGGGCGGGCAGACCGCGCTCAACACTGCGCTGGCGCTGGCGAATGACGGCACGCTGGAGAAGTTCGGCTGCATCATGATCGGCGCCGATGCCGAGGCGATCGACAAGGCCGAGGACCGGCTGAAGTTCAAGGACGCGATGACCAAGATCGGGCTCGAAAGCGCCCGCTCGGCGATCGCGCATTCGGAGGCCGAGGCGCTCGCCGCGCTCGAGCATGTCGGGTTGCCGGCGATCATCCGCCCCAGCTTCACCATGGGCGGCTCGGGCGGCGGCATCGCCTACAACCGCGAGGAATTCATCGCGATCGTGCGCACGGGCCTCGACCTCTCGCCGACCACCGAGGTGCTGATCGAGGAGTCACTTCTCGGTTGGAAGGAATATGAGATGGAAGTCGTGCGCGATCGCAACGACAACGCCATCATCATCTGCTCGATCGAGAATATCGATGCGATGGGCACGCACACCGGCGATTCGATCACCGTCGCCCCAGCGCTGACGCTGACCGACAAGGAATACCAGATCATGCGCAATGCATCGATCGCGGTGCTCCGGGAAATCGGCGTCGAAACAGGCGGTTCGAACGTGCAGTTCGCAGTGAATCCGAAGGACGGTCGCCTGATCGTCATCGAGATGAACCCGCGCGTCAGCCGCTCCTCGGCGCTGGCCTCCAAGGCAACCGGCTTCCCGATCGCCAAGGTCGCGGCCAAGCTGGCGGTGGGCTACACGCTCGACGAGATCACCAACGATATCACGGGCGCGACGCCGGCGAGCTTCGAGCCGACGATCGACTATGTCGTCACCAAGATCCCGCGCTTCGCCTTCGAGAAGTTCAAGGGCGCCGAGGCCACGCTCGGCACGGCGATGAAATCGGTCGGCGAGGTCATGGCGATCGGCCGCAACATCCACGAATCGATGCAGAAGGCGCTGCGCGGCCTGGAGACGGGCCTTTCGGGCTTCAACAATGTCGACAAGCTCGCCGGCGCGCCGCGCGCCGAGATCGAGGCGGCGCTGGCCATCCGCTCGCCCGACCGGCTGCTGATCGCCGCCCAGGCGCTGCGCGAGGGCTTCACCGTCGCCGAGGTCTGCACCTTCGCCCAGTACGACCCCTGGTTCATCGAGCGCATCGCCGAGATCTTGGCGGCCGAGACGCAGGTGATGGAGCAGGGCCTGCCGCAGGATGCGCAGGGCATGCGCCGCCTGAAGGCAATGGGCTTCAGCGACAAGCGCCTGGCCTTCCTGGCACTCAAGTCGGCAAACCTGCGCCAGGGCACCGATGCCATGGCGAAGAGCTCCGGCCTGATCGGCGAAGTCGTCAAGGCGATGACCGGTGGCGTGAACGAAGCCGATGTGCGTGCGCATCGCCACAAGCTGGGCGTGCGCCCGGTGTTCAAGCGGATCGACACCTGTGCCGCCGAGTTCGACGCGAAGACGCCGTACATGTACTCGTCCTACGAGGCGCCGAGCTTCGGCGAGCCCGAGAACGAGGCGATGCCGAGCGATCGCCGCAAGATCGTCATCCTGGGCGGCGGTCCCAACCGCATCGGCCAGGGCATCGAGTTCGACTATTGCTGCTGCCACGCCTGCTTCGCGCTGGCGGACGCGGGTTATGAGACGATCATGGTCAACTGCAACCCGGAGACGGTGAGCACCGACTACGACACCTCGGACCGCCTCTATTTCGAGCCGCTGACCGCCGAGGACGTGCTGGAGATCCTGCACGTCGAGCAGTCGAAGGGCGAGCTGGTCGGCGTGATCGTCCAGTTCGGCGGCCAGACCCCGCTCAACCTCGCCAAGGCGCTGGAGGATGCGGGTATCCCGATCCTCGGCACCAGCCCCGATGCGATCGACCTGGCCGAGGACCGCGAGCGCTTCGCCGACCTGGTCGAGAAGCTTGGCCTCAAGCAACCCGCCAACGGCCTGGCCCGCACTCGTGACGAAGCGGTGAAGATCGCCGAGCGGATCGGCTATCCGGTGCTGATGCGCCCCAGCTATGTGCTCGGCGGCCGCGCGATGGAGATCGTCGACTCCACCCAGCAGCTCGACGATTACATCCAGACCGCGGTGCAGGTCTCGGGCGACTCGCCGGTGCTGATCGATCAGTATCTGCGCGACGCCGTCGAAGTGGACGTCGACGCGATCGCCGACGGCACCGATGTCGTGGTCGCCGGCGTGCTCCAGCATATCGAGGAAGCCGGCGTCCATTCGGGCGACAGCGCCTGCTCGATCCCGCCCTACAGCCTGCCGGCGGAGATCGTCGCCGAGATCGAGCGCCAGACCGATGCGCTGGCGCGCGCGCTGATGGTCAAGGGCCTGATGAACATCCAGTTCGCGGTGAAGGACGGCGAGGTCTACCTCATCGAAGTCAACCCGCGCGCCTCGCGCACCGTGCCCTTCGTCGCCAAGGCGATCGGCATCCCCGTCGCCAAGATCGCCAGCCGGGTGATGGCAGGCGAGAAGCTGGCCGACCTGCCCAAGATCGACCGCGACATAGACTATATCGCGGTCAAGGAAGCCGTCTTCCCGTTCAACAAGTTCCCCGGCGTCGATCCGGTGCTCAGCCCTGAGATGAAGTCGACCGGCGAAGTGATGGGCATCGACAGCGACTTCGCGACCAGCTTCGCCAAGGCGCAGCTGGGGGCGGGTACTGTGCTGCCGAGCAGCGGCCGCCTGTTCGTCAGCGTCAAGGATACCGACAAGCCGGTGGTGCTGCCGGGCGTGCAGCTGCTCGCGGGCCTCGGCTTCATCATTGTCGCGACCGGCGGCACGGCGGACTATCTCGAGGCCGAGGGGATCAAGGTCGAGCGCGTCAACAAGGTGGCGCAGGGCCGCCCGCACATCGTCGATCGCATCCTCGACGGCGATATCGCGCTGATCTTCAACACCACCGAAGGCTGGCAGTCGCTGAAGGATTCGTCGGACATCCGTCGCTCGGCGCTCAACCTCAAGATCCCATATTTCACCACCGCGCAGGCGAGCGTGGCGGCGGCACGCGCGATCGAGGCGCTGTCGAAGCACAGTCTCGACGTGAAGCCGCTCCAGGCGTTCTACGCCTCGCGGCGCTGATCCGCCGCCCGGTTTCCCGGCTTTTTTGCCGGAAACCGGGCGGATTAATCCAGCTTCGGCGGGGACATATCTTTCCTAGCCTTGCAGTGCGGCATTGGCCGTCTTATTATTCCTGTTCGCACGATTGATTTCCCCCATCAGCATCCATGTGCGGGCGTTTCCCCGGAAGCGCTTGGTGGACGGGGCGTTTTGAAGGACTTGTTGGATGGCGACCGTCGATAAGATGCCGATGCTTCAGGAAGGCTATGACAAGCTCACTGCAGAGCTGAAGCGCCTGAAAATCGAGCGTCCGCTGATCGTCGATGCGATCGAGGAAGCACGCGCGCACGGCGATCTTTCGGAAAACGCCGAATATCATGCTGCCAAGGAGCAGCAGGGCCAGAACGAAGCCACGATCGCCGATATCGAGGGCAAGCTCAGCCGCGCCCAGATTATCGATCCGCGCGAGCTTTCGGGCGACCGCGTCGTGTTCGGCGCTACCGTGACGCTGCTCGACGAGGACGACAAGCCGATCAAGTACCAGATCGTCGGCGAGACCGAGGCGGATGTGAGCAAGGGCCGCATCTCCTACAACTCGCCGATCGGCCGCGCGCTGATCGGCCGCAAGGTAGACGAAGAGGTCGAGGTCTCGGTGCCCGCCGGTGACCGCTATTATCTGGTGTCGCAGATCGAATTCATCTGAGCGTGAACTTTCGCGACTTTCCCGCGACGATCACGATCTCGGCGGTCACGGCGCTGGTCAGCGCCCTGATCCTGATCACCGGCTACCTGCCCGAAGCCGCGGTGCTCGCCGGCTTCATTCCAGCGCGCATACAGCAGGAGCTGCTCGCGCCGGAGGTGTGGGCGGTGCCGGCCTGGCTGACCCCGCTGACGACGACCTTCGTGCATGTCAGCGCGCTGCAGATATTCTTCAACGTGCTGATGCTGGTTATCACCGGCCAGAAGACCGAGCATGCGATCGGCTGGCCGCAATTCCTGCTGCTCTATGCTGTCGGCGCCTTTGCGTCGTCTGCCGCCTATGTGCTGGTAGCCCGAGCAGCGGTGTTGCCGCTGCTCGGCATGAACGGGGCGCTTTCCGCGGTGATCGGCGCCTATTCGCTGCTGTACGGCAGGCCGCGCAATCCGCCGATCGGGCCGTTTTCGGCGCGCACGGTGCACGTCGCGTGGCTCGCTGCCGCTTGGACGGCGATCAGTGTTCTTTCCGGGCTGCTACAGGCGCCGGGGCAGGGGGTTGCGATTACGGAGCTGCTCGCCTGGGGCGCGGCGCCCTCGATCGGCGGTTTCCTCGCCGGGCTGGGCGTCGCCCGACCGCTGTTCATGTGGCACTGGCGCAAGGCCTGACCGGCCCCCGGCCGTAGCCGGGGACCAGAATAAGTCAGGCTTCGAGATCGGGCTCGAGCAGCCGGTGCAGATGCACCACCACATAGCGCATCTCGGCATCGTCCACCGTGCGCTGGGCGGCGCCGCGCCAGGCCTTCTCCGCCTCGGCGAAGTCCGGATAGATGCCGACGATGTCGAGCTTCGAGGGATCGACGAAATCAAGCGTCTGCGGATCGGTCACGCGACCGCCGAAGACGAGGTGCAGCTTGCTCAAAATAGCCTCCGAAAACGTTTTCTGGTTTTATAGAGGCCTTAGCGATGCCGGCGCCCGCTTCTCAAGCCTTTTGCGCTGCACCCTTGGCCGCATCGACCAGATTGCCGAACAGCGCACCCACGCGGTCCTGCGCCGCTTCCTTGCTCGGCAGCAGCGAATCGATCTCCGCTTTGCCGGCGTCCTTCACGGCCTGGACGGTACCAGTGACCCGGTCGGCGATCTGGCGGCCGGCGGGCTCGAGCAGTTCGCGCTCCTTCTGGCTGCGCGGGATCAGCATGCCGATGAGCACGCCCAGCGCGACGCCGCCGGCGACCAGCGCATAGGGGTTCTCGGTCAGGCTCTCGCTCTGCCCGGTCTTCTGGCTGTTTGCGGGGTTGGTGCTCATCACGAGGATCCTTTCTTGCCTTTGGGCTTCAAACCCGTAGCCGGGTCGCGAGTTTCATGCCGTTTGCCCAGGATGTCGCCGATCCAGCCCCGTGCCATCACTAGGCCCACGGTAGCGGCGATGCCGGCAGCGGCGAGGGGGCGGCTGCGCACCGCTTCGGCTCCCCTGCGCGCGACAGTAGCAACGCCGTGCGCCGCGGTCTCCACGGCGTCCTGGGCTAGGTTGGAAGGCCGCAGCCGCTCCTGCACCTGGCCGAGCGTGCCGAACAGCTGGGCGCGCGCGGCGTCGATCCTTGCCTTGGCAGCGTCGACGTCATGCGGATTTTCGCTCACGGCTTTTCCTTGAAGATGCGCTTCACATGCGTCCAGGCGAGCCAGCCCATCAGCCCGGAGATCGCGAGGAACGCGACAACAACGATGAGCGTGGCGAAACCGGGGCCGACGACCGGGGCTAGCGTGAGCACGAGCCCCACGACCAGCGCGACCGCAGCGGAAAAAGCGAGGGCGAGCGCAACGCCGCCCATCCAGAGCATCGTCCGCGCGTCGCGCAGCTTCGAGCGGAACAGGGTGCGGTAATAGCCGATCTCGGCTTCGGCATAGCCGCGGCCATCCTCGACGAGCTGCTGGAACAGGTCGCCGATGCTCTTCTCGTCAGGCTCCGGTGCTTCCACCCCCCGTTTTGCCCCTATGCCTTGTCGTTGTCGGCAGCGTCGGACGCCGCATCGACCCCGGACTTGATCAGGCGCGCCAGCACGAAGCCCAAGCCCGCGGCGACGCCGATCGCCACCGCCGGGCTCTTGCGCACGAACGCCGAGACGTCCTCGATCAGGTCGTCGACTTCCTTGCCGCGCAGATTGTCGGCGAAGCTCGAGATCCCGTCTGCCGCCGTGCGGGCATATTTGCCATATTGCTCGCCGAGCCGCGCATCGACGTCGAGCGCCGCGGACTGCATCATCTTGGCGACTTCATCGAGCGCTCCGGTTGCTCGTTCCTTGCCTTCGCCGGCAAAGGCGCGCGCACGCTCGGCTGCCTGGCTGCCGATCTCGCCAGCCTTTTCGCGGATCGTGTCCGAAGCGGTCCGCTTCACTTCCTCGGCGGTCGCGTCGATCGTCTCGCCCGTCGTTTCGTCAGCCATGCCAAAAACCCTCCATGCCTTTTGCGAAACAACCACGGCCACGTTTGCGAGTTCCATCGGTTGCCGTTAGAGGCCGCGACGCGCCCTCAATACCCCATACCTAGGGAGACCGTTTCGTGACCGCAATCATCGACGTCCATGCTCGCCAAATTCTCGACAGCCGTGGTAACCCCACCGTTGAGGTCGACGTGATGCTCGAGGACGGCAGCTTCGGCCGCGCCGCGGTGCCCTCGGGCGCCTCCACCGGCGCGCATGAAGCGGTCGAGATGCGCGACGGCGACAAGGCGCGCTGGCTCGGCAAGGGTGTCGACAAGGCGGTCGAGGCCGTCAACAGCGAGATTTTCGAGGAAGTCGTCGGCATGGAAGCCGAGGACCAGGCCGATCTCGACTTCGCGATGATCGAGCTCGACGGCACCGAGAACAAGGGCCGCCTGGGCGCCAATGCGATCCTGGGCGTGAGTCTGGCCGCTGCCAAGGCCGCCGCCGATGCGCGCGGGCTGCCGCTCTATCGTTATGTCGGCGGCGTCAACGCGCACGTCCTGCCGGTGCCGATGATGAACATCATCAATGGCGGCGAGCATGCCGACAATCCGATCGACTTCCAGGAGTTCATGATCGTGCCGGTCGGCGCGGAGAACATCGTCGAGGCGGTGCGCTGCGGCTCGGAGATCTTCCACACGCTGAAGAAGAAGCTGCACGAGAAGGGCCTGGCCACCGGCGTGGGCGACGAGGGCGGCTTCGCCCCGAACATCGCCAGCACCACCGAGGCGCTCGACTTCATCATGAGCAGCATCGAGGCCGCCGGCTACAAGCCGGGCGACGACGTGATGCTCGCGCTCGATTGCGCCGCCACCGAATATTACAAGGACGGCCTCTACAAGATGGTGGGCGAAGGCAAGACGCTCTCCAGCCAGGAGAATGCCGCCTTCCTCGCCGACCTGGCGGCGAAATACCCGATCTTCTCGATCGAGGACGGCATGGCCGAGGACGATTGGGAAGGCTGGAAGGCGCTGACCGACCTGCTCGGCAGCAAGGTCCAGCTGGTCGGCGACGATCTGTTCGTTACCAATCCCAAGCGCCTGCAGCGCGGCATCGACGGCGGCTATGCCAATTCGCTGCTGGTGAAGGTCAACCAGATCGGCACGCTCACCGAGACGCTCGAGGCTGTCAGCCTGGCCCAGCGCTCGTCCTACACCGCGGTGATGTCGCACCGCTCGGGCGAGACCGAGGACGCGACGATCGCCGATCTCGCGGTCGCCACCAATTGCGGGCAGATCAAGACCGGCTCGCTCGCCCGTTCGGATCGGCTCGCCAAGTACAATCAGTTGATCCGCATCGAGGAAGAGCTGGGCGACGTCGCGGTCTATGCCGGGCGCTCGGTGATCCGGAAGTAAGCAAAAGCGCTAGGGGCGGGCAGCGAGCTCGCCCCTTACGCAGCAATACGGGCCTTGCGCGGGGCGCATGGTTAAGCGAGAATCACCAGCATGCGCTCGCGTAACGCCTCTCCGATCCAGTCGCTGCTTCGCCGTGCGGGCCTGCCCGCCGCGGTGCTGATCGCCATGGGCTTTTTCGGCTACAATGCCGTGCTCGGTCCCACCGGCATCATGGCCTCGAAAGAAATCAAGGCCGAGTACGACCAGAAGAGCGCCGAATATGCCACGCTCGACAAGAAGCGCGCTGCACTGAAGAACCGCGTCGATCTGCTCGACCAGAAGCGCGGCGTCGATCCCGATCTGGCCGACGAGCTCGCCCGCAAGCAGCTTAATGTCGTGCGTCCGGACGAAGTCGTCATCCCCCTCGACAAGCACGCACCGACCCCCGCCGGGCGCTGATTTTCGCGCTCACGGAGTTAGGTGCACTGCAACGTGCGCCAGTGTCATTCTTGATTGCATAAACTGCAATTGCCCTTGCGTCAGGTGAACGGCACCGCAATCCGCGCGTTAGTTGCACGGCGGGCGAAAACGCGCTTATAGGCACCCGCCTTCCCCTCCCCGGACGAGGATTTCCTGTGGCCAAAGCACCGGCACGCAAAACGACTGAACCCGCAAAGACCAACCGCGAGCGGCCCGAAGAGCCGAAGCGGTTCGAGGCTTCCAAGGAGCAGCTGCTCGAATTCTACAAGCAGATGCTGCTGATCCGCCGTTTCGAGGAAAAGGCCGGCCAGCTCTATGGCCTCGGCTTCATCGGCGGCTTCTGCCACCTCTATATCGGCCAGGAAGCCGTTGCGGTCGGCCTGCAGTCCGCGCTCGACGGCGAGAAGGACTCGGTGATCACGGGGTATCGCGATCATGGCCACATGCTCGCCTACGGCATCGATCCCAAGGTGATCATGGCCGAGCTCACGGGCCGTGCCGCCGGCATCAGCCGCGGCAAGGGCGGCTCGATGCACATGTTCTCGACCGAGAAGAAGTTCTATGGCGGCCATGGCATCGTCGGCGCGCAGGTGTCGCTCGGCACCGGCCTGGCGTTCGCGCACAAGTATAACGAGGATGGCGGCGTCGCCATGGCCTATTTCGGCGACGGCGCGTCGAACCAGGGCCAGGTGTATGAGAGCTTCAACATGGCCGAGCTGTGGAAGCTCCCGATCATCTATGTGATCGAGAACAACCAGTACGCCATGGGCACCTCGGTCAACCGCTCGTCGTCCGAAGACCAGCTTTATCGCCGCGGCGAGAGCTTCCGCATCCCCGGCATCCAGGTGGACGGCATGGACGTGCTCGCCTGCCGCGGTGCCGCCGAGGAGGCGCTGGCCTGGGTCCGCGCGGGCAAGGGCCCGATCATCCTCGAGATGAAGACCTATCGCTATCGCGGCCACTCGATGTCCGATCCGGCCAAGTATCGCAGCCGCGAGGAGGTCCAGTCGGTCCGCGACAAGTCCGATCCGATCGAGCAGGTCAAGCGCGAGCTCGAGGAGTTGAAGGTCACCGAGGCCGAGTTGAAGACGATCGAGCAGGAGATCCGCAAGATCGTCAACGAGGCCGCGGACTTCTCCGAGCAGACGCCCGAGCCCGATCCCGCTGAACTGTATACCGACGTGCTGGTGGAGTCCTACTGAGATGGCGATCGAACTGAAGATGCCGGCGCTGTCGCCCACCATGGAAGAGGGCACGCTCGCCAAGTGGCTCGTCAAGGAAGGCGACACGGTCAAGTCCGGCGACATCCTGGCCGAGATCGAGACCGACAAGGCGACGATGGAGTTCGAGGCCGTCGATGAGGGCACGATCGCCAAGATCCTGGTCGCCGAGGGCACCGACAACGTCAAGGTCGGCACCGTGATCGCGACGATCGCGGCAGAAGGCGAGGACGCTTCGGCTACTCCGGCCCCGCCGCCCGCCGCTGCGCCTGCGCCGACGCCCGCTCCGGCGGCCAAGGAAGCCGAGCCCGCCGCGGGCGAGGATGGCGGCCCGAAGAAGGCCGACAGCGGCACCAAGCAGCTCGCCAGCGAGAAGGCCGCCACCGTCAAGGATCCCGCGATCCCCGAGGGCACCGAGATGGTCAAGACGACCGTCCGAGAGGCGCTGCGCGACGCGATGGCCGAAGAGATGCGCAAGGATCCGCGCGTCTTCGTGATGGGCGAGGAAGTCGCCGAATATCAGGGCGCCTACAAGGTCACCCAGGGCCTGCTCGAGGAGTTCGGGCCGAAGCGCGTGATCGACACCCCGATCACCGAATATGGCTTTGCCGGCCTCGGCTCGGGCGCGGCGATGGGCGGCCTCAAGCCGATCGTCGAGTTCATGACCTTCAACTTCGCGATGCAGGCGATCGACCACATCGTGAACTCGGCGGCCAAGACCAACTATATGTCCGGCGGCCAGATGCGCTGCCCGATCGTGTTCCGCGGCCCCAACGGGGCGGCTTCGCGCGTCGGCGCGCAGCACTCGCAGAACTACGGTCCCTGGTATGCCAGCGTCCCGGGCCTGATCGTGATCGCGCCCTATGACGCGCAGGATGCCAAGGGCCTGCTCAAGGCAGCGATCCGCAGCGAGGACCCGGTCGTGTTCCTCGAGAACGAGCTGATGTACGGCCGCCACTTCGAAGTGCCGAAGCTCGACGACTATGTGCTGCCGATCGGCAAGGCGCGTATCGTCCGCGAGGGCAAGGACGTGACGATCGTCAGCTATTCGATCGGCGTCGGCGTCGCGCTCGAGGCTGCCGACAAGCTCGCTGCCGAGGGCATCGAGGCAGAGATCGTCGACCTGCGCACGCTGCGCCCGCTCGACACCGCGACCGTGCTCGAAAGCCTGAAGAAGACGAACCGCATGGTCGTCGTCGAGGAAGGCTGGCCGGCATGCTCGATCTCGTCGGAGATCGTCGCGGTGGCGATGGAGCAGGGCTTTGACGACCTCGACGCGCCGGTGCTGCGCGTCACCAACGAGGACGTGCCGCTGCCCTATGCCGCGAACCTGGAGAAGCTGGCGCTGATCACCGCGGACAAGGTGGTCGCGGCGGTCAAGAAGGTCACCTACAAGGGCTGATCTTCGCCCAGGAGCGAACATGGAAAAGGCCGGGGTCGCCCCCGGCCTTTTCTTTTCCCGGCCCGGAAGGCTCAGCAGTTGGCCGATTGCGCCGCGGTCACGCCGGTAACCTTGTAGACCCCGTTGGGGTGCACCGAGTCCGGGTTGTTCGTGCCGTCCGACTTCTTGCTGTCGTCGCTGGTGTCGCGGCGATCGCGCACCATCATCGACGCGATTTCCCGGAATTCGGTGGTCGGTGACAGCGCGGTCTTGATCAGTGGCGTGTAGATGTAGCGCAGCTCGACGAACATCGTCACGCCGCCGGACGGCGCACCGACCAGACGCGTGTCGTCGCCCACACCCACCAGATTGTTCTGGCCGGGCGTGTATTTCGAGGTGAGATTGGTCTTGTCGCCCTTGCAGCGCTGCCAGCGAATCAGCGACTTGCCATCATGCCCCGTGGCCGTGTCGGGCTCGACGCTCGAGATGATCACATGGCCGTTGGTGAACAGCTTGAGCTCGCCCGCTTGCAGATCGGCGCCGGTCAGCAGGTCGTTGATGTCCAGTTCGCTGATCGTCTTCGCCTCGAGCTGCGTGCCCGAGCCGATACGCGCGGCGTTGTCAGCCAGCTGCAGCGCGATCTGGCTCAGTCGCATCTTGGTGATGATGTAGTTGGTCAGCTCGGCGCCGCCGAGGCACATCGTCGCGAAGATCGGCAGCATCATCGCGAATTCGAGCATCGCCAGGCCGCTTCGATCGCGGCGCAGGCGGCGGAGGAGGCGGGGCGTGCGCATCACGGGCAATTCCTCACGGTGGCGGAGCCCTGATCGCCATAGGGCTGGTTGCGCAGCACGGTGGAGGCGATGACCGTGGTGGTCGTGCCGCCGCCGATGATCCGGTAGACCGGAAACATGCGCGGGTAGGTGACGTTCACCGTGTAGACCACGGCATCCTTGGCGCCGCCCTGGCTCTCGTTGCCGCCGGTCGCGTCCCAATGGCCGTTGCCATTATTGTCCTGATAGGGCTCGCCGGGCGTCAGGCCCTGCGGCCCGTCGCAGGTGCCGTTGCCATTGGTATCGGTGAATGGCTCGAACTTGGCGACCGCGGCATCGCTGAAGGTGCGATACCATTTGCGGGTGATCGTCACTGTGGCGTTGTTCGACAGGGCCTTGGCCTGCGCGGTGACCTTGGCGTCCAGGATGGCCTGGTTGGCGGCGTCCAGCCCGCTCTCCAGCGTCGAATCGCGGCCCACCTTCTGGACGATGCCCTGCAGCACCGCGCGCATGTAGAGCGTGTGCGCGACATCGAAGGCGCCGAGCAGCAATATGCCCATTACCGGCGCGATCATCGCAAATTCGACGACCGTCGCGCCGCGCGCGTCGCGGGCCAGGCTGGGGAAGCGCCGCCGGATCATTTGGTGAGCCTCAGCTGGGAGATCTGGTCCGCGATCGATTTGAACGTCTGTTGCAGCTTCGGGCCGTCGTCTGCCGTGAAATAGTGGCCGCCGCCGAAGCTGGCACATTTCGTCAGACGGTCTTTCGTCGCCTGCGACGTGCTGGTGCCGAAGGCGATCACCCACAGCGTGATATTGTTGCTGCTGATCGTCTTGCACAGCGCCAGGAAGCGCGCATTGACCTCGTCGTCGAGATCGAAAGTCGCCGGCGAAGTGCCCAGGTCACCGGAGGCGACGTTGCGCAGGTCGTACCAGGGCAGGCCATAGGCGGCGTAGTTCGCCGAGCTGGTCTGCGTGTCACCATCGGTCATGAAGATGATGTGGCGCTGGATCTCGCCGCCCTTGGGGGTGAACTCGTTCTCCGAGCGGAAGATGCCCGTCGGCCACATGAGGCGCGCTCCCCAGAGCAGGCCGATATCGTGATAGGTATTGCCCACCGGCGTCAGTCCATCGACATAGTCGTCGAATGCCTGCGGGGTCCAGGCTTCCATCTTGTGCGCCTCGCTTGGGCAGTAATCGTCCGGCTGGGCGAAGTTGGTCGTCGACGACGGGATGGGGTCGCGGGTGTAGTTGTTGCTGCTGTTGCGGCGCATATATTCGACGTCGCCGAGCGAAGGCTTCCACTGCGTCTGGCTGTCGCCGGTCGGAGCGGTGGCGATGTCGAGATCGGTCGCGCCCGTCGGGATCGGATCGAAGCTGGTGCCCGTGATCGTGCGGCGCTCCTCGATGCAGCCATTCCACGTCACCGTCTTCATCGCGCCATTGTTGCCGATCCGCATCTGGATCGAGCTGGCGCCGGTCTTGAATGCCGAAATGTCGACATCCATCGGCCCATATTTCCAGGTTGCCTGCGCGGTATCGTTGCGTGTGTAGGTCTTGGTCGTCGTGGTGACGGTATCGCGCGTGTCGAAATAGCAGACCTTCCCGCTGAAGCTGTTGTACTGATATTCGCGCTTCGTCGACGGAGCATCGGTCTTGTAGGTGACGGTGCGGTAGCCCGGATATTCCGTTGTGCTCAACGTCGTCTGGGTGGTGGTACCGTTCGTCGTGGTGCTGGACGGAGCATTGCTCTTGCACCAGCTGTCGCTCGCGTTGCTGCTGCTGCGGGTTACCGTATAGTTCTTGGGGATCCAGGCGCCCACATCGCTCGTCGTGTTCGACGAGGTCTGGCTGGCGTTGCCGTTGCTGGGATAGGCGACCGAGACCAGCTGTCGCGTCTGGTACTGCCAGGTGCTCGGCATATAGCTGGCCGGCAACAGGCGGCCGACGTTGACGTTCACCGAGTAAGGCACGAACCCGAAGCGGATCTGCACCTGGTCACCGGTACCGCCGCTCGGCTCGTCGCCATCGCAATCGACGTCGGGAATGTCGAGCCGCGCCACGATCTGGTAGAAGCACTTCACTGCGATACGCAGCTGGCCAATACGCGATGTGGTCTTGCCGCTGCAGGTGGAAGTGTCGCCGTTCGGGCACCAGTCCATCGATCCGGTATTGTCGAGCACGAACATCACGTCGGTGTTCGGAAGGCGCATTTCGGCGTCGCACGTCACGGTAAGCGTCTCGGTGGTCTTGCCGAACAGTCGCATCAGCGTCATCGGCAGCGTAGCCGACGCGGTGCCGCTCACTTTGCCCGCGCTCTCGGTGAAGCTCTTGGTGACGTTGCTCGCCCCATAGGCGGCGCTGTTGTAGTTCGATTCGAAGAACTGCGCCGCGGTGACCTGGGGATAGTTGGCCACCCCGTTCAGGGTCTGCGTCCAGGTGCCGCCGCCCATCGACTTGCGCCCCGCCAGCGCGCCGGCGTCGCAGGCATGTTGCAGCCGCGTCTTGACGATGTACATGCGGCTGATGTCGATGCCACCGCCAACCATGCCCGCGAGGGGAATCAAGGCCATGCCCATGATGGCGAGCGTGTTGGCGCGCGTGTCGCGCGCAAGCTTGCTCAGAAAGGCGCGCGCAGCCACCACTTTACCCCGTCCTTCACGCATAGAAGGGCCCCTCATCCCCGATGAACGAGGCACCTTGGACCGATTGTCGCTAAGTACGTATAAATCCGGGTGGTTAACGCGCCCCTTATGCCTGGAGGGCGCAGCGTGACGGGCATCGTGGAGGATCCGGAACGAGATCTGATACTTACCTATGCCCAGCCCGCCGGCCGGGCCGGGCTGGCGGCGCTGCTCGCGCTCGATGATGCCCTCGGAAAATTATTGCGCACCACCCGCGAACCTGCGCTCGGCCAGATGCGGCTCGCCTGGTGGCGCGAGGCGCTGGAGAAGCTCGATCGCGCACCGGCGCCTGCCGAGCCGGTGCTCAAGGCGCTCGAGGCCGACGTGCTGCGTCATGGCGTCACCGGCGCTTCGCTGGTGCCGATCGTCCATGGCTGGGAAGTGCTTATCGAGGAGGAGCTGATGAACGAGGACGCGATGCGCCGGTTCGGCGAAGGGCGCGGACACTTGTTCACCGCTGCGGGCACGCTGCTCGGCAGCCGGGGCGATCCGCTTGCGGAGGCGGGGCAGGGCTGGGCGATTGCAGATCTTGCACGCAACCTCGAGGCGGAGGGGGAGCGTGCCACTGCGCGTGACCTTGCCAGGCCGCTGCTTGCTGCCGCCGCCAAGGCCAAATGGAGCCGCCAGGGCCGTGCGCTCGGCGCGCTGGCGCACCGCGCGCGGCTCGACCTTGCCGAAGCGCCCCAGCCCGCGGGTGCGCCCGGGCGCGTGGGCCGGCTGCTCTGGCACCGGCTGACTGGACGCTGACCGTCCGGCCGGGTTAGCCTCCCGGCAACACGGGGAGAGAGACGATGTGGCGCTATTTGGTGGGGGCGGGGGCGACGTTGCTGCTGGTCGTGGCCGGCCTGTTCCTGTTTCGCGGCAGTGCGAGCACCGAAAACCGGCTTCCGCCGGCCCCTTCGGCGTCAACTGCATCCGAAGCGGAGCAAGATGTTCCCGGCGAACCGCCCAGCGCCTCCGCCAAGACCCGCGAGCAGAAGCGCTTTGACCGGATCGACAAGGACAAGAACGACACGATCACCAAGGACGAGTATTTCGCGCTGCGCCGCAAGTTCTTCGCGCGGCTCGACACCGATCATGACGGCAAGCTGAGCTTCGAGGAATGGTCGGTAAAGGCAGTCGACCGCTTCCAGGGAGCCGACAAGGACAAGTCAGGCACGCTCAGTCGCGCCGAATTCGCCACCACTGCCGTGGTCCGCAAGGCCAAGCCGCGCTGCGCCTGCGCCCCAGCAAAGGCGCAGGCGCCTGCAGCGCGTCAGGAACCGGCCGACGACAGCGACGACTGAGCCATCCAGCCTCGCATCGCCTCGCGGGCGCGGCCGGTATACATCTGCTTGCGCTCGGCCTTCTTGGTGCGACCCTCGATCGGCGGAAACAGCCCGAAATTGACGTTCATCGGCTGGTAGGTCTCGGCCTCGGCCTCGCCGGTGATGTGCGAGAGCAGTGCGCCCAGCGCCATCTCGCGCGGCGGCGGGGCGAGCGTCTCGCCGGCGAGCTCGGCGGCGGCGAAGCGGCCCGCGAGCAGCCCGATCGCCGAGCTCTCGACATAGCCCTCGCAGCCGGTGATCTGCCCGGCAAAGCGGATATGCGGCGCGCTCTTCAAGCGCAGTTCGCCATCGAGCAGCTCGGGCGACTTGATGAAGGTGTTGCGATGCAGCCCGCCCAGCCGGGCGAACTCTGCATTCTCAAGTCCAGGAATCGTCCTGAACAGAGCAACTTGCTCCGCATATTTGAGCTTCGTCTGGAAGCCGACGATGTTCCATAGCGTCGCGCTGGCATTGTCCTGGCGCAGCTGGACCACCGCATAGGGCCAGCGCCCGGTCTTGGGATCGTCGAGCCCCACGCCCTTCATCGGCCCGAAGCGCAGCGTTTCCACACCGCGCTCGGCCATCACTTCGATCGGCATGCAACCTTCGAAATAGGGGACGTTCTCCCACTCCCGGAACTCGGTCTTCTCGCCGGCGAGCAGGGCGGCGTGGAAGGCGTAATACTGCTCCTTGGTCATTGGGCAGTTGATATAGTCCTTGCCTTCACCCTTGTTCCATCGCGACTGGAACCAGGCCGTCTCCATATCGATGCTCTCGCGGTGGACGATCGGCGCGATCGCATCGAAAAAGGCGAGCTGGTCCTTGCCCGTCGCGGTTCCGATGCTTTCGGCCAGGCCCGGCGCAGTCAGCGGCCCGGTGGCGACGATGGTGAGGCCGCTATCCGGCAGCTGGTCGACCCGCTCGCGGACGATCTCGATGTTCGGATGCGCCGCCAGCGCCGCGGTCACGCCGTCGGAAAAGCCGTCCCGGTCCACTGCCAGCGCCGATCCGGCGGGCACCTTGTGGATATCGCCCTGCGCCATGATCAGCGAGCCGAGATCACGCATCTCCTGATGCAACAGGCCAACGGCGTTGTTCTGCGCGTCGTCGGAGCGGAAGCTGTTCGAGCAGACCAGCTCGGCCAGCCCTTCGGTCTGGTGCGCCGGCGTCATGGTGCCACTACCGCGCATTTCGGAGAGGCGAACCTTGAAGCCCTGGTTTGCGAGCTGCCATGCGGCTTCCGAGCCGGCCAAGCCGCCGCCGATGATATGAATGTCGTGCATGGGGCTCCGATAGAGCCAAGCTTGGCAGAGCGCCAGCCACACGGCATCAAGGGCTGATGAACCGTATCCGTACCGAACCGCTCTTCGCCGCCGCGCTGGTCGCCGGCATCAGCTTCTATGCAAATAGCTGGGTGGAGGCCGGCGGAATCGCCGCCACCGTGTGGAAGGCGGCCGGCGTGGCGCTGCTCGCGCTCTGGGCGCGCAGCAAGGCGGTGGATGGCTATGGCAGGATGATCGGCGCGGTGCTGGCGCTCGGCGCGCTCGGCGACGCGCTGCTCGAGCTGCAGGGCATGGCCGCCGGCGGACTCGCTTTCCTGGCCGGCCATTTCCTCGCGAGCTATCTCTATCTGCGCAACAGCCGCGTTCCCGCTGCGCAGTGGATCGCGCCGCCTGTCGCAATGGGGGTGGCGCTGTTCGCTTGGTGGATATTCCGCGGCGCTTACCAGGTAGAGCTCCTCGCCTTCTACATATTCGGCCTGGCGCTGATGACCGCGTCGGCAATGCTCAGCCGGCTCGGCACGCTGGTCGCCGCGGGCGCGCTGCTGTTCTTCGTCTCCGACTGGCTGCTCTTCCTGCGCGAAGGTCGCTTGATCCTGCCCGAGATCGCGCAATTCCTCGTGTGGCCGACCTATTTCGCCGGCCAGGCGTTGATCGCCTGGGGTGCGGTCCACGCGCTTCGCGGAAATAAGGCGCCAGCATGAAGATCTTCACCATCGGTTATGAGGCGACGACGATGGACGAGTTCATCGCCGCGCTGCGCAAGGCCGGGGTGGAGCGGGTTATCGACGTGCGCGCAGTACCGTTGTCGCGCCGTCCGGGGTTTTCGAAGAACATCCTCGCCGCCAGCCTGAAGCAAGCGGGGATCGATTATGTGCTGCTCAAGAACCTCGGCACACCCAAGCTCGGCCGCGACGCCGCCAAGAAGGGCGATGTGAAGACGCTGCGCGCGGTCTATGAGGGCCAGCTTCACCTGCCCGAGGCGCAGGCCGAGGCGGCGATGATGCGGGCGCTGGCGGAGGAGAAGCCCAGCGCGCTGCTATGCTTCGAGCGCAATCCCGAGCATTGCCACCGCACGCTGTTGCTCGCCGCGGAAGGCGAGGGCGCCGAGGTGGTCGATCTGTTCGCGTGAGAACCGGCTGAAAGGCCGGGGTGGCCGCAATAGGGGAATTCGGCCACCCCGGTAGTTCAGGGGGCCGGCAACACAGAGGGGCAAGGTGCCGGCCCGCTCCCCTCTGGCGGGCGCGCCTTGCGCCGGTGTTTCAGTTTGTTGCGCTATGGGTCAGGCGGCCTCGTCGGCTTCCGAAACCGTCGGCAGCGTGAAGCTGAACACGGCACCGCCCTCAGGTGCGTTCGCGGCCCAGAGCCGTCCGCCATGCGCCTCCACGATCGTGCGGCAGATCGGCAGGCCAAGCCCGGTGCCGCTCTCCTTGGTGGTGCGGAAGGGCTCAAACAGATTCTCGAGCATCGCTTCGCTGAGCCCCGGGCCGCTATCGGCGACCTCCACGCACACTTCCTCGGTCTCGACCCGAGTGGTGATCATCACTTCGCGGCGTTCCTGCCCCGCCGTTGCCTCAACGGCGTTGCGGATCAGGTTGCTCACCACCTGTTCGATCTGCAGCGCATCGCCGATCACGAAGGCAGGCTGCGGATCGAAGCTGCAGTCGATCTTCACCCCGCCGGAAACCTTGAGCTGGCGTACCGCCCCGACCGAGGCGCGGATCGCCTCGCCGATATCAAGCCGGGCCTTGGCGATCTCCCCCGTCACCGTGAACGATCGGATCTTGCGGATGATGTCGCCGGCCCGCAGCGCCTGCACCCGCGCGCGATCGAGCGCATCGAGGATCGAATGATCGGGATCGCCGCGTGAGCGGGTGAGGTAGCGGCAGGCCTCCAGATAGTTGGTGATCGCGGCCAGCGGCTGGTTGAGCTCATGCGCCAGTGTCGAGGCCATCGCGCCCATCGCGTTCAGGCGGGCGAGGCGCAGCAGTTTCTCATGCACTTCGCGCAGCTGGGCATCGGCCTCCATGTCGTGCGTGATGTCGATGGCGAGGCCGATCAGCCGCGGATGGCCGTCATGCGCGTCATAGCGACCCTGCAACGTGACCCAGCGCGTCTCGCCATTGGCGAGGTGCAGCTCGAGCGTCATCTCGAGCGGCCCCTGGCTATGGCGTGCCTGGCCGATGGCCTTGCGCAGCTCAAGCACTTGGGCCTCGCCGATCTGGGCCGCGACATCGGCCATGCGATATTCGCCCTCGCGCCACTCGAGACCGAGCATCCGCGCCGTCTCGGGAGACTGGCGCGAGCCGCCATGGATCAGGTCGATCTGCCACACGCCCACGCCCGCGGCCTCCTGCGCCAGGCGGAGCATCTTCTCGCTCTCCTCGAGCGCGCTCTGCGTGGCGATGCGCTCGGAGATGTCCTGGAGCACGATGGCGATATAGTCGCCGGTGCCATCCTCGGAGCGCACGATGTTCGCCGTGCAATGGATCGGCCGCACAAAGCCGCCGCCGGTATGGAGCATCCGGTCTCCCGAGAAGAAGGTCTCTTCGCCGCGGACCAGCGCGGCGATCGCCTTCACGGTCGATTGCGTTTCCTCCTCGACGCCGAACTCGCTGAGGTTGCGCCCGATCAACGCCTCGCGCGGATAGCCGCTGATCTCGCAGCCGCGGTCGTTGATTTCCAGGATCTCGCCCTGCAGTGACAGCCGGCCCACGCCCACGCCGGCCTGCTCGAACACCGCGCGGTACCGGCGCTCGGCCTCCTCCAGCTTGCGGCGCGCCTCGCGCTCGGCGGTGACGATCTCGCTCGACATGACGATGCCGGCGATGCGGTCGTCCTCGTCATACCAGGGCCGCTGGCTCCAGCGGACATAGTCGACCGTGCCGTCGCCGTGCCGCACCGCCTCGTCATTGCCGGAGAGCTGTTCGCCGTCGAACACCCGCTGGTACATTGCGTGCCGCTCGGGCGGGATGCCCGGGAACACTTCGAAATGGCTGCGCCCTTCGAGCGGAACGCCCTCGGGCAGACGATAGTCGCTGATATAGCGCTGGGAGGCGGCGATATAGCGCATGTCGCGATCGAGAATGGCAACCGCGGTGGAAGAATCCCGCGCCATGTTGGCCAGGTTGCGGCGCGACACTTCGAGCCGCTTGGCGGCGAGGCGCAGCTTGTCTTCGGCGTGGCGCTCATCGGCATAGGCAGCGAGCAGGAAGATCGTCGCGGCGGTCACCGCAACGAACATCTGCCCGATCAGCACTTGCTGCCCCGACGCGGCGAGCGAGAAGGGGCCGGTGCCAATCTCGGTGCTCCACAGCATGATCACCGCGCTGATCGCCGTCGCCGTGGTTGCGCCGCGCAGGTGCCAGCCTAATGCCGCAAGGACGAGCGGCGGGAAGATCGCGCCGCCGATCGGTCCGCTATCCGGCGTGAGGAACACCAGAGCTGCGACGACGGCGCAAAGCAGCATTGCCGCCACGAAGCCTGCCCAGCGCAGGGGCGACCAGCGGTGCCGCGGTGGCGTGGCCCAGACGAGCACCAGCGGCGCCGCCAGGATCATGCCAAGGCCCTGCTGGGAGAAGACATCGACGAACGCGATCTTGCCGCCGGTCAGCGTCTGGCCGAGCATGAAGGTGCCGGCGGCGAGCGCCGATCCCGCGATGGCGGACAGGAATACCCAGAGCAATGAGCGCGGGTCGAGCACTTCGGTCGGGCGGATGCCGCGACGGTTGATCATCGAGGCCGTGAGCAGCGCCCCGAGCCCCAGGCCCAGGGCGCCGGCAAGCTTGCCGACCAGCGGATAGTGCGGCGCCAGCAGCAGATAGGAAAGAAACACCGCAAGCGCAGGCAGCGGCCATAGCCGGGTACCCGCAAGGATCAGCCCGCCGACGGACACGCCGATAGCGATGCCAATGGGCGGATTTCGGCCGGTGTGGCGATACCACAGGGCCCAGCTCACGCAGGCGGCGAAGGCACCGAGAAAGACGAACAGCGCCGGTCGCACCGACGCAAATAGCCCCTTCGGCAAGCGTTCCTCCACCGTCGCCAACCTTAACTCCGCGTAAAGCGAAGCCCCTTCGTGGATGCTGACAGCGATGTAAATCCGCTAAAATACGGATCGGTTCCGCAACAATTTATCAAGCGGCGGCCTTGCGGCGTTCCGACATTTCCTCGTTGAGCATTTCGGCCAGCAGAAAAGCGAGCTCCAGGCTCTGCCCCGCATTGAGCCGCGGGTCGCAATGCGTGTGGTAGCGATCGGCCAGTCCCTGCTCGGTGATGTCGATAGCGCCGCCGGTGCATTCGGTGACATTCTGGCCGGTCATCTCGGCATGGATGCCGCCGGCGAACGTGCCCTCGGCACGGTGGACGGCGAAGAAGCCGCGCACCTCGGCCAGGATGCGATCGAACGGCCGGGTCTTGTAGCCATTGGCCGCCTTGATGACGTTGCCGTGCATCGGATCGCAGCTCCACACCACCGGATGCCCCTCGCGCTTCACTGCGCGGACGAGCTTGGGCAGCCCGGCCTCGATCTTGTCATGGCCATAGCGGGTGATCAGCGTCATCCGGCCCGGCGTGCGGCTCGGGTTGAGCGTGTCGAGCAGGCGCAGCAGCGCGTCGGGCTCCAGCGTCGGGCCGCACTTCATCCCGATCGGATTGCCGATGCCGCGCAGGAACTCGACATGCGCCGAGCCCTCGAACCGCGTGCGGTCGCCGATCCACAGCATGTGCGCGCTGGTGTCGTACCAGTCGCCGGTCAGCGAATCCTGGCGGGTCATCGCCTGCTCGAAGGGCAGCAGCAGCGCCTCGTGGCTGGTGTAGAAGCTGGTCGCCTTCAGTTGCGGCACGCTGTCCGCATCGATGCCGCAGGCGGCCATGAAGTCCAGCGCTTCGCCGATCCGGTCGGCGACATCGGCATATTTCTTCGCCCAGGGGCTGCGGCCCATGAAGTCGTGCGTCCATTTGTGGACCTGGTGGAGATTGGCATAGCCGCCCTGCGCGAAGGCGCGCAGCAGGTTGAGCGTCGCGGCCGACTGCGAATAACCCTGCACCATGCGCTGCGGATCGGGGATCCGCGCCTCGGGCGTGAAGGCGATGTCGTTGACATTGTCGCCGCGGTACGAGGGCAGCTCGACGCCATCGATCGTCTCGGTATCGGCCGAGCGCGGCTTGGCGAACTGGCCCGCCATCCGCCCGAGCTTCACCGTCGGCAGCTTCGAGGCGAAGGTGAGCACCACCGCCATCTGGAGCAGCACACGGAAGGTGTCGCGGATGTTGTTCGGATGGAACTCGGCGAAGCTCTCCGCGCAATCGCCGCCCTGGAGCAGGAACGCCTCGCCGCGCGAGACCTTGGCCAGCTCGCTGGTCAGCTCGCGCGCCTCGCCGGCGAAGACGAGCGGCGGATAGGAGGCGAGCTGGGTGGTCGCGGCGTCGAGCGCACCCTGATCGGGATATTTGGGCAGCTGCCGCGCCTCGGCCGCGGTCCAGCTCGAAGGGCTCCAGCTCGCACTCATGTCATTCTCCGCGTCGCGTACCGTGACGTTCCAGTCGCCATGATCGGCGATGCCATGCGCCGCGATCAGGCTCGCGACCTTCGCGCTCGCGCGCTTGCCGTCCTTCTCCCAGCCCTGCACGGTCGAGCCGGGGATGTCGAACCAAGCGCCGAACGCGGCTCGGGTGAGAGAGCGTTCCTCGCGGAAACGGTGGATCTTGGTGCCTGCCAGTGTCGTCATGATGCGGGCGGCTTACCCCCGCTGGGTAAAAGCAAGCAAGCGAAAATTTCCCCGCCGGGGTAAATCAATCGGGCAAGGTCTCGGCCAGCTTGTCATATTGCAGCCCGATCCCGTGATGCCGCGCGCCGTCGTCCGCATAGCCGTCGAGATAGATGCCGTGCTCGGTGTGGAGCAGGCGAGTGCCGTCGCCGTCCGGCAGCAGCTCGATCGAGCAGAGGTTCACCGAGATCGGCTTGCCACCGATCTTCATGCGATAGGCGTAGACGATGCGGCCATCGGGCACGATGTCGTGATAGGTGCAGTCGAAGCGGGTCACCATGCCGCTCTTCCAGCGCCCCTCGAGATGCTCTGCGCCGCCGATGCGGAAGTCGAAATGGCGGTCGGTCGCATCCCATTGGTCGTTCGGCCCGGAGAACCAGCGCGCCTTGCCTTCCTCGGTCGAGAAGGCGGCGAACACCTTGGCCGGGCTCTGCCGGAAGCGGCGCTCGATGACGAACGTGTCGTGGACTGCTTCAGCCATGGTCGCTCTCCTGGTCCTGGGCGTCGAGGAATTTGGCGAGGCGATCGTAGCGCGCCTCGGTCGTGCGGCGCCGCTCGACGATCCATTGCTCGACCGCGGCGAGCGCCAGCGGCTCGAGCGTGCAGGTGCGCACGCGGCCCTGCTTCTCGGTGCGCACCAGCCCGGCGCCTTCGAGCAGGCGGATATGCTGGAGGAAGCTCGGCATCGCCATGGTGAAGCCGCCGGCGAGGGCGCTGACGCTGGCCGGCCCGTCGCCGAGCCGCTCGACCACCGCGCGGCGGGTGGGATCGGCAAGCGCGGCGAAGGCGGCGTCGATTTGGTTAGGCATGAAACTAAGTAATGCCGAGGCACGGCGGGCTGCAAGCGGAAACTTAGGCTCCGGCAGAACCATTTCCAGCCAATGTTCATGAAGTACGCGTCGACAGCGGATTTTATCGGCCTGCGCCCGTCCAACAGCGGCGGCTTCGACTCGACGCGGAAAGTCACGAAAGCCGCTACACCCAGGGGAGTGCGCAGGCCTGTGACCTTCGCAGCATTGTTGCGCTGCGGGCGGAAGGACCGGTCCTATATTTCCTACGGTTCAAAGAGCGGCCGCGGCGTGCCGCGGCGCTTCGACGCAACCATGCGAAATCCTACATTGCAAGACCGGAAGGCGGACTAATATCCCGCCGCGAGATCGACTTCGTTGCGCAGCGGCCGCCCCTCCACGAACGCCTGCACATTCTCGACGAACAGCGAAGCGGCGCGCAGGAACATCCGCGTCTGGCTGCGGCCGGACAGGTGCATCGAGTGGATCACATTGGGCGTGGTCCACAGCGGATGCTCGGGCGGCAGCGGCTCGGGCGTGACAGTGTCGAGGAAGGCGCCGGCGATCCGCCGCTTCGTGCACGCCTCGATCAGCGCCTCCTGGTCGATCAGGTCGCCGCGGCCGACATTGACGATCCAGGCGCTCGGCTTCATCGCCGCCAGCTCCCCGGCGCCGATCATCGCATGGCTTTCGGCGGTGGAGGGCGCGGCGAGGAACACCCAGTCGGTCTCCGGCAGCAGCGCGCGCCAGGCATCGGGGCCCACCGTGCCTTCGGCGCCCGAACGCGTGACCCCGGTCACGTCGACGCCAAAGCCCTTCAGCCGCTCGCCGATCAGCCGCCCGATCGTGCCATAGCCGATCACGAGCGCCTTGCTTTCGAACAGCTCGAGCTTGCCCGGCGAATCGGTCGGCCATTGGTGGCGATCCGCGGCGCGCACGACCTGGTCGAAGCGCTTGGCCGCCACCAGCGCGCCCATCACTGCATATTCGGCGACGGCATGGGCGTTGACGCCGCTGCCATTGGTCACCCGGGTGCCGCGCTCGCGCAGTAGCCCAGTGTCGAGCGCGTCGAGCCCGGCGTAGATGGTCGAGAGCCATTGCAGCTTGCCCGCCGCCGCGACGGTCCGCGCCCATTCGCGCGGGTTGTTGCTGTCGAGCCAGCCGATATCGGCGTCGGCGGCCATCGCCACCGCCTCGTCGGTGCTGGCGAACCAGTGGACATCGAGCCCCGACGGGAGCTGCGGCTCCACCAGCGGGCGGGCGAGGGCAGGGAGGACGGCCTTCATGGGCGGGAGGCTAGCGTGCGTACGGGTCGGTTTCAAATCCGAACCCGCACCCTTTGCCGTCACCCCGGCCTTCGAGCCGGGGTCCCGCTTCTGGCACCATTCGCGATCTGGACCAAAGGCAGCGGGACCCCCGGGTCAAGCCCGGGGTGACGAATGCCTGGATGCTAGTGGCGATCGCGACCCTGATCACGATCTCGCCCATGATCGTCGGGCGTGGCGGTCGGCGACGGGGTGGGGGAGGGCTTCATGCCCGGGCCGCGATGGTCGGCGCGATCCCCGCGCGGAGTGTCGCGGGCATGGTCGCGCGCCTGGTCGGCCTGCTGGTGCTGCTCATGCGCCTTGTCGGCCGCCTCGCTGGCCTCACGGGCGCGATCGGCGTCCGGCGCCTTCGCCTTGCCGTCATGATCGAACTCACGGCTGGGCTTGCCGCCCTGGAAGGCATAGCTGCGGTCGCCCTTCTGCACGAAGAACGGCTTGCTATCGCCGGGGCGGAAATAGGAGACGTCCTTGCCGTCGCGGTCGGCGGTGCGGACGATCTTGCCGCCGCGCGTCCAGGCCCAGCCCTCGCCATAGCGGATGCGCTGGACGTTCTTGCCGTCGCGGATCTCGTCCTCGATCGTGCTGGCGTCATGGAGCGGCGCGGCATCGGCGGCGGCGATGCCGGGCGCGGGCTTGGGCACCGCGGCGACGGTCACCGCAGTCGCGTCATCGGCATCCTCGACCACCGGCGTGTCGTTGAGCGTCGAATCGTCGGGCGCGACGGCATTCTCGACATCGACCGACGCGTTGTCGGTGGTCTTGGGCGCCTGGTTGCACGCGCCGAGCGCAAGCGCCGCGGCCAGCGCGGTGAGGGGAAGGGACTTCAACATACGCATCCTACTCCGTTGTCGCCCACCGTCCCGGCGAGCGCAGCGGAGGTGCAACGCGCGCAGGTCTCCGATTTATCCGCCGAGCAGCGGCTTCCAGTCCCAGCCGAGCGGATCGCCGTCCATCACTTCGACGCCGGCCGCGGCGAGCTCGTCGCGGATCGCGTCCGAACGGGCAAAGTCCTTGGCCGCGCGCGCTTCCTTGCGCTCGACCAGGCGGGCTTCGATCTCCTCGACGGTGGTGGTTGCCGCGACGGGGCGCATGCGCAGGTCCTCGCGCCGCAGCTCGAGCAGCTTCAGGCCCAGCACCGCGTCGAACTCGGCCAGGCCCGCAAGCCGATCCGCGGGCGACAGCGACTTCTCCGCGAGCAGCTCGTCGAGCACCGGCAGCGCGCGCGGCGTGTTGAGATCGTCGGAGACCGCCTCGTCGAGCCGCTTGATCCAGGCGACCGGCGCCACGCCTTCGCCCGCGGCCTTCGCCTTGAGCGCATTCACCGTCATCACCAGCCGCTTGAGCCGGGTCAGCGCCGCGGCGAGGTTCTCCGCCGAGAATTCCAGCTCGCTGCGATACTGGGCCTGGAGGCAGAGCAGTCGATAGGCGAGGGGGTGCACCCCGGCGTCGATCAGCGACTGGAGCGTGGTGAAGCCGCCCTTGGACTTGCTCATCTTGCCCTGGCGATCGACCAGGAAGTTGTTGTGCATCCAGAAATGCGAGCCCGTGTCCGCGCAGCCGCAAAAGGCCTGGTTCTGCGCGATCTCGTTGGGATGGTGAATCTCGCGGTGATCGATGCCGCCGGTATGGATGTCGAACGGTGCGCCCAGATATTTGATGCTCATCACCGAGCATTCCAGGTGCCAGCCCGGCGCGCCGTTGCCCCAGGGGCTGTCCCATTCCATCTGGCGCTGCTCGCCCTCGGGCGACTTGCGCCAGATCGCGAAGTCCTGCGGATGGCGCTTGCCCGCCACCGGATCGATCCGCCCCTCGGCCGCATCGTCCTGGTTGCCGGCGAGGCGGCCATAGTCGGGCACGCTCTTCACGTCGAAATAGAGGCCGCTTTCGAGCTGGTAGCAATGCTCGGGCGCGATCTTCTCGGCAAAGTCGATCATCTCGGCGATGTGATCGGTCGCGACCGACCAGCGTGTGGGCTGGCGGATGTTGAGATCGGCGATGTTGGCCTTGAACGCCGCGGTATAATGCGCGGCGATATCCCAGATGCTCTTCGCCTGGGCCCTGGCCGCCGCTTCCATCTTGTCGTCGCCGGCATCGGCATCGCTGGTCAGATGGCCGACATCGGTGATGTTGATGACGTGGGTGAGGGGATAGCCCTTCCAGCTCAGCACCCGGCTCAGCGTGTCGGTGAAGACATAGGCGCGCAGATTGCCGAGATGGGCATAGTTGTAGACCGTCGGCCCGCACGAATAGACGCGCACGCCCTTGGCAGGGTCGAGCGGATGGAAGGCTTCCAGGCTGCGGGTCAGCGAATTGTAGAGCGTGAGTTGCGCGGTCATGCCGGGCGGCATAGCGCCTCGCGGCGGGGCTGCAACCCTCAGGCCGGCTCGGCCAGCCGCTCCACCGTGTCTTCCAGCGCCGCGCGGACCATCGCGTTCCAGATCGCGGCAGGGTCGTCGCCCGCGGCGCGCCCGGCCTCTGCCATCTGGCGAGTCGGCTCGCGCAGCGTGTGCAGGATCGCCACGGCGCGCTCGATCTCGGCGCGCCAGATCCGCTCGACGATGATGCTCACCGGCTCGTCCGGCCCTTCGGCCGCCTCGCCATTGGGGCTCACCATCTCGGCGGCGATGACGCGCGCGATGCGCTCCACGGGGGAAGTCACGGAAACATCGGTCATAAGCGCTCCTGCGGATTCCCCCCGCGAAACGCGCGTCATCGCGATAGGGTTCAGGCGGCTAGCGCCACGCCGGCCTGGCGGATCAGGCCGCCTCCGCTCGCGCCGCCCGCGACGAGCGGCAGCGCCGTCGCGCAAAAGGCGCATTCGGCGGTCAGCCGGCCGACCACCCAATGCGATCCGCCGCAGCCCGGGCAATAGTTGGTCTGCTCGCTACGATACGCAACGCGGTAGCCCATGAGCGCGTGTCGGATGCCGAAATCGTACATGTCTCGTCTCCCGATAGTCGGAAACTCAACGGTAACGAGTCGCGCTTTGTTCCGGTATCGGGTCGAAACGCCCCCGATAGTCCGTGCAAATCCGTAGATAAGTGGCTCGAAAGCCACACCTTGGCCCGGGCGGAAATGACTTGCGGGAGGCTTGGCGGGGACCGGCATCCTGCTGCGAAACCGGTAGCAAGCTGCTGTTCTTACGTAGAATTCCGTAGCTTACATGAATGTCAGCTAACGAGGGCGTTCAGCATCGCTGCATCGCCCGGCGCCTAGAAGGGGTGCAACGGTGGCGAGGTGCCGCCGCCAGAGAGCGAGAAATGGCAATGAAGAAGACCCTGATCGGCGCCGTGCTGGCTGCCAGCGTGACCCTTGGCGGCATCGCCGCGACTCCGGCCGCGGCGCAGGATCGCTACGGCTATGGCGGCGGCTATGCGCAGGACACTGGGCATCACGACCGCGACTATCGCGGTGACCGGGATTATCGCGGCGACCGCGATTACCGTGGCGACCGCGATTTCCGCGGCCCGCCGCCCCCCGCGCCTTATTATGGCGGCCGCTACGATGGCCCGCGCGGCGACTATTACCGGGAAGACTATCGCGGCTATCGCGGCGACTATCGCCGCTGCAGCTCGGGCACGACTGGCGCGGTGGTGGGCGGCGTGGTCGGCGCGCTGCTCGGCGGCGAGATCGGCCGCGGCAGCTCGTGGCGCGGCCGCAGCGGCACCGGCACGATCATCGGCGCGGGCGCCGGTGCGCTGCTCGGCCGCGAAGTCGAGCGGGGCGGCAACAACTGCTATCGCCGCTAAATCTTTTTGATCCGAAACGGCAAGGGCGCCGGCGAGACGAACTCGCTGGCGCCCTTTGCTTTTTGCTGTGGAGGCCCGAGCCGGAATCGAACCGGCGTGCAAGGATTTGCAGTCCTCTGCGTCACCACTCCGCCATCGGGCCTCGGAGCGAGCGGCGGCAATGCGCAGCTGTTCGCGCGCTGTCAACATTGCAGTGCAAAAATAGCTGCCCGCATGAGCTTGGCGGGGGGTTGCGAAGGCGATACAAGCCGCCCTACATATTCAGTGTATTGCGCAACTAACACGGTTGTGCCAGATATCCGGAGTGATGATGGCTCTTTCGGTCGATTCCGCGCCCGCCGAGACTACCCGTTTCGAGGTGATGCGCCACGCTATGGTTGCCAGCCAGCTGCGCACCAACGCCGTGAACGATGTTCGCATCGTCGAGGCGATGGCCGCGCTGCCGCGTGAGGACTTCCTGCCCGAGGCGCACCGCGAGATCGCCTATCGCGACACGCTGCTGCCGCTCGCCGGCGGCCGCCGCCACAATTCGCCGCTGGCCACCGGCCGGCTGCTCACCGCCGCCGAGGTCCGCCCGACCGACAAGGTCCTGCTGATCGGCGCGACGGGCGGCTATGCCGCCGCGCTGCTCGCCGGTCTCGCCAAGTCGGTGGTCGCCGTCGAGGAGGACGTCGCGCTTGCCGCGCTCGCCCGCACCGCGCTGGCCGCCTATGCCAATGTCGAGCCGGTCGAGGGGCCGTTCGCCGCCGGCCATGCCACGGAAGCGCCCTATGACCTGCTGGTCATCGACGGTGCCGTGGAGGAACTCCCCGCCGCGCTGCTCGCCCAGCTTGCCCCCGGCGCCCGCGTGGTGACCGGCGTCCTCGATCGCGGCGTCACCCGGCTTGCCGCGGGCCGCGTCACCGAGGGCGGCTTCGGCCTGACCGATTTCCTCGACATCGAGTGTGCAGTACTTCCTGGTTTCGAGCGCCTACGAACCTTTCAATTCTGATCTGAAGATGAGGCTCATGCGAATTTCCTCTCTGTTCCTGGGCGCCAGTCTTGTTGCCCTTGCTGCGCCCGCGATGGCGCAGACCACGACCACGCGCGCCGGCACGCAAACGCCGGTGCAGGTCGAGGTCGGCACGACTGCGCCGGCCCAGACCGCGCAGCCGACCACCACGCTGCGCGACGCGCTCGTGCTCGCCTACAACACCAATCCGGAGCTGCAGGGCCAGCGCGCCAACCAGCGCGCCAATGACGAGAATGTGCCGATCGCCAAGGCGGCGGGCCGCCCCGGCCTGAACGGCACGGCCTCGGCCAGCACGAGCCCGTATGACAGCGATTCTTCGCAGGTTAGCCCGACGCGCACCGGCACGGTGGGCCTCAACCTGTCGGTGCCGATCTATACCGGCGGCGCGGTGCGCAATTCGGTGCGCGCCGCCGAGACCCGCGTCGATGCCGGCCTCGCCAGCCTGCGCGGCTCGGAGGCGGACATCTTCACCGATGCCGTCACTGCCTATGTCGACGTGCTCCGCTTCGAGGCGATCGTCCGCCTCAACCAGCAGAACGCACATGTGCTCGAGGTCAACCTCCAGGCGACGCGCGACCGGTTCGAGGTGGGCGACCTGACTCGCACCGACGTCGCCCAGTCGGAAGCGCGCCTCGCGCTCGCCCAGAGCCAGCTGCGCACCGCCGAGGCGAATCTGATCGGCGCGCGCGAGAATTACATCCGCATCATCGGCGCACCGCCGGGCGTGCTCGCCCAGCCACCGGCGCTGCCGGGCATCCCGGTCGACGTGCAGGACGCCGAGCAGATCGCGCTCGCCAACAATCCGAACCTCGAGGCCGCGCAGAAGCAGCGCGATGCCACGCGCTTCGACGTGAACTCGGCCAAGGCATCGCGCATGCCGCAGGTCAGCGTCGGCGTCGGCACCAACTATTACAATTATCTCGGCTCGCTCTCGAGCCAGGCGCGCTCGGTCACCGGTCTCAGCCCGGACGGCGTCTCGACCACGCTCGGCGCCCAGGTGAATCTGCCGATCTTCCAGGGCGGTCGCCCGGCAGCGCAGGTGCGCCAGGCCCAGGCGCGCGAAGCCTCCGCGATCGAGACCGTCACGCTCACCGAGCGCGGCGTGATCGCCCAGGTCCGCTCGGCCTATGCGAGCTACCAGTCGGCGCTGCGCGTGATCGAATCGTCGCGCATCGCGGTCGATGCCAACAAGCTGAGCCTCGAGGGCGTCCGCGCCGAGAACAGCGTCGGCACCCGCACGATCCTCGACATCCTGAATGCCGAGCAGGAACTGCTCAACAGCCAGGTCAACTATGTCACCGCCGAGCGCGATGCCTATGTCGCCGGCTTCTCGCTGCTCGCGGCGATGGGCCGGGCCGAGGCCAATGATCTTAACCTTGATGGCGGGCCGCTCTACGACCCGGGTCTGAACTACAAGCGGGTGAAGAATCGCTGGTCGGACTGGGGCAGCGACCCCGAGCCCCAGGCGGTCGGCACGCGCACCAACCAGACCCCGGCCCAGACGCCGGACGTCTCGACGACCGCGCTCGATCCGGTGCTTCAGCGCAACGATGCCACGCGGCCTGTTGACATTAACCGTAAAAAGCCCTGATTACGCGCCTCCGGGGCTTTTTGGAGTAGCCGGTTGATGGGGGACATCAGTAGCGAGCCGTCGATGGAAGAGATTCTCTCCTCCATCAAGCGCATCATCGCCGAGGAAGGCGATGCTGCCGTTGCGACGCGTGCGCGTCGTGGCGGACGGACGGCGACCACGGTGGCGGAGAAGTCCGCCGCGATCGACGAGATTCTCGAACTGAGCCAACCGGTCGACGACAACGACAGACTGGAGACGCCGACCCCGATGTCGATGGGTTCCCCCACGCCGCCCGAAGCCGCGAAAAAGGCGCCTGCCGTTGCACCTGCAACGGCTGCAGCCCCGGCAGAGCCGATCGTGTCGGACAGCGCCGCCCAGGCCACCCGCGGCCCGCTCGAGGCGCTGTCGCGCATGGTCAAGCCGGCCGAGGCGCCCGAGGCAGTGCACGGCACCGACACGATCGAGGGCCTGGTCCGCGCGATGCTCAAGCCGATGCTGAGCGAGTGGCTCGACGCCAACCTGCCGCGGCTGGTCGAAGACATGGTCGCCAAGGAAATCTCGCGGATCACCGGCCGGCAGTAACGAAATTCCCCTCCCTGCAAGGGAGGGGCTAGGGGTGAAATAGAAAAGGTCGGGCTCGATGCCCGGCCTTTTCTGTTTCACTGCCGGTTCTGTTTCACTGGCCGGCTGGCCGGGCTCGCTGACGCGCGCAACCCACTCCCACCCCTCCCTTGCAGGGAGGGCAGTTGGTGCTATCGTCACCCCCATGAAGCACATCCTGCTCGCGGGCGTCGCGCTCGCTTCCGCCGCCGCGCCTGCCTTCGCGCGTGACCTCACCATCCAGGACGTCGCCACCCTGTCGCGCGTCGGCGCTCCCTCGGTGTCGCCCGGCGGGCACTGGCTCGTCTGGCAGCAGCGCGAGACCGACCTCGCCGCCAACAAGGGCCGCTACGACCTCTGGCGCCTCGACCTGACCGTGAAGGGCGCCAAGCCCGAGAAGCTGGTCGCGGAAGCCGACGTCAACGAGACGGCCCCGCAATTCTCCGCCGACGGCAAGACCGTGTGGTTCCAGTCGGACAAGGGCGGCGACGATGCCGTATGGAGCGTCGCCGTCACCGGCGGCGCCCCCGTCCAGCTCACCCATATCCCGGGCGGGTTCAGCGGCTTCAAGGTCTCGCCCGACGGTACCAAGCTGCTCGTCTGGGCCGATCGCAAGCCCGGCGCGCCCAGCCTCGAGCCGGCGATGGTCAAGAAGGACCCGAACGCCGGGGTGGGCCGCACCTATGACCAGCTCTTCATCCGCCACTGGGACACCTGGTCGAACGGCGAGCGCTCGCAGCTCTTCGTGCTGCCCTTCGGCCCGCAGGGCGCGACCGGCAACGGCACGCCGATCGAAGGCGGCCTGATCGGCGATGCGCCGTCCAAGCCGTTCGGCGGCGGCGAGGAGCTTTCGTGGAGCGCGGACAGCAAGACCGTCTATTTCGCGCTGCGCGAAGCGGGTCGGATCGAGCCCAAATCGACCAATCTCGACATCTTCGCCGCGCCCGCGGACGGCTCCTCGGCGCCGGTGAACCTGACCAAGGCGAACGAGGGGATGGACAATCTCCCCACCGTCTCGCCCGACGGCAAGTGGCTCGCCTATTTCTCGATGGCGCGCGCCACCTATGAGGCCGACCGCCAGGTCCTCCAGCTGCGCAACCTCGCCACCGGCGAAGTGAAGGCGCTGACCCAGGCCTGGGACCGCTCGGTCGGCTCGATCGCCTGGTCGCCCGATTCGAAGACCATCTACGTCACGGCCGAGGACACGCAGGAAACTCCGATCTGGTCGGTCGACCCGAAGACCGGCAAGGTCGCGCGGCTCACCCAGATCGGCAACGTCTCGGCGGTGGTGCCGACCAAGGGCGGCATCGTCTATTCGATGAACAGCCTCACCGCGCCGGACGATTTCTATGCGCTGAAGGGCAAGACCAACACGCAGCTCACCGCGGTGAACGCCGAGAAGCTGGCCGGCATCCCGATGCCCAAGGTCGAGCGCTTCAGCTTCACCGGCGCCAACAACGACACCGTCTGGGGCTATTCCGTGAAGCCCGCCGGGCTGGCCGAGGGCCAGAAGGCGCCGATCGCCTTCATCGTCCATGGCGGACCGCAGGGATCGAGCAACAACAGCTGGTCCTGGCGCTGGAACCCTGCGGTGTTCGCCGGCGCCGGCTATGCGGTGGTCGCCGTCGATTTCCACGGCTCGACCGGCTACGGCCAGGCCTTCACCGATGCGATCCGCAACAATTGGGGCGGCTGGCCGCTCGAGGACCTGCAAAAGGGCCTCAAGGCCGCGACCGACAAATTCTCGTACCTCGATGCCGACAATGCCTGCGCGCTCGGCGCCTCGTACGGCGGCTACATGATGAACTGGATCGAGGGGAACTGGCCGGACCGGTTCAAGTGCATCGTCCAGCATGACGGCGTGTTCGACGCGCGCGCCATGGCCTATGAGACCGAGGAGCTGTGGTTCGACGAGTGGGAACATGGCGGCAAGGCCTATTTCGAGGACCCCGCCGCGTTCGAGAAGTGGAACCCGGTCAACCACGTCACCGCCTGGAAGACCCCGCAGCTGGTGATCACCAGCGAGAAGGACTTCCGCATCCCCTATACCCAGGGCCTGGCGGCGTTCACCGCGCTCCAGCGCAAGGACATCCCGTCCAAGCTGCTGGTGTTCCCGGACGAGAACCACTGGGTGCTCAAGCCGAAGAACTCGATGCAGTGGTACGGCACCGTGCTGGGCTGGCTCGACCAGTACACCAAGCCGGCCAGGTAAGCCCGTCGCCGTCACTCCGCGCGCGCGGAGTGACGGCCCGGCTCAGCCGAGCAGCAGCGAGGCGCCGAGCCCCGCCGCCAGCGACGGCCACAGCATCATCAGGATGCCGGTCAGGCTGACCAGGAATACCAGCGTGCGCACCACCGGCACGCCGGCGGCATAGAGCGGCAGATAGACGATCCGCCCGCCGAGCCAGAGCAGCGCGCCCAGCTCGGTCCATATCGTCTGCTTGCCCGTGAAGCACAGCGCCACCACCGCGACGATCGCCAGCGGGAAGGTCTCGAAGAAGTTCGCCTGCGCGCGCACCAGGCGGCCGACGATCGGCTGGGCAGGGGGCAGGCTCTCGTCGCGCGCGCCGACATTCCACTTGGTGCCATATTGCCGCGTCTTCACATGCGCCGCCGCGAAGATGTGTACGAGCGCCAGCACGCAACCCCAAACGAGCACGGTGATTTCCAGCCGCATCATGTCTCTATCTCCCCAGACAGGTCGTTACGCATTTGTATCAACAACCATCGCCCTCCGCGACTTTTGTATCGACCCGGGCCCCGGCTCGCCGCTAAAGCCGCTCGATCATGAGCGAACTCCCCAAGACCTTCGACCCCGCCGAACTCGAATCCCGCTGGTACCAGCATTGGGAAAGCAACGGCCTGTTCCGTCCCGCGCGTGACGGCGCCGATCCCTGGACGCTGGTCAACCCGCCGCCCAACGTGACGGGCAGCCTGCATATCGGCCATGCGCTCGACAACACGCTGCAGGACATCCTGGTCCGCCACGCCCGCCTGAAGGGCAAGGACGCGCGCTGGGTGGTCGGCACCGATCATGCGGGCATCGCGACGCAGATGGTCGTCGAGCGCCAGCTCAACGCCAGGCAGCAGAAGCGCATCGACTTCACGCGCGAGGAGTTCGTCGCGAAGGTCTGGGAGTGGAAGGAAGAGAGCGGCGGCGAGATCACGCAGCAGCTCCGCCGCCTCGGCTGCTCGATGGACTGGTCCGAAGAGCGCTTCACCATGGACGAGGGCTTCTCCAAGGCCGTGCTCAAGGTGTTCGTCGAACTCTACAACACGGTGAAGCCTGACGGCTCCCGAATGCTCTACCGCGACAAGCGCCTGGTGAACTGGGATCCGGGCCTCGGCACCGCGATCAGCGACCTCGAGGTCGAGACCAAGGAGGTCAAGGGCAGCTTCTGGCACCTGAAATACCCGCTCGCCGACGGCTCGGGCTTCATCGAGGTCGCCACCACGCGCCCCGAGACGATGCTCGCCGACATGGCCGTAGCGGTGAATGCCGAGGACACGCGCTACACCGATCTGGTCGGCAAGATGGTCAAGCTGCCGATCACCGGGCGGCTGATCCCGATCGTCACCGACGAGCATGCCGATCCCGAGCTCGGCTCGGGTGCGGTCAAGATCACGCCGGGGCATGACTTTAACGACTTCGAGGTCGGCCGCCGCGCCGGGATTGAGGCGCGCGACATGCTCAACATGCTCGACGCCAAGGCGCGCATCGCCCAGACCAGCGACGGGCTGATCCCCGCCGAACTGCTCGGGCTCGACCGGTTCGAGGCGCGCAAGCTCGTGGTCGCGCGGCTGAAGGAAGAGGGCTTCCTGATCCCGCATGTCGATAAGGACGGCGAGGAGCACGACGCCGAGCCGCGCACGATCGCGACTCCGTTCGGCGATCGCTCGGGCGACGTGATCGAGCCCTGGCTGACCGATCAATGGTATGTCGACGCGGCGACGCTGGCCAAGCCGGCGATCGAGGCGGTCCGCTCGGGCGCGACCAAGATCGTGCCGAAGAGCTGGGAAAAGACCTATTTCAACTGGATGGAGAACATCCAGCCCTGGTGCGTGAGCCGGCAGTTGTGGTGGGGGCATCGGATTCCGGCGTGGTTCGGGCCGTCGTGGGATGGTGAATCGCTTGCGTTCAATGACGCATCCGGTCGGTTGGAAGGCAATTGGACCTTCGTTGCCGAAGAGGAGGCCGAAATTCGCCGAGAGGCAGCCGCGCGGTATGGTTTTCGCGAAGACAGCATCGAGCTTTTTGACAATTTTTCAGAGGCTATGGAGGCCTTTGCTCGCAATCCACGTGTCGGTTGGGTGCCGCTATGGCGTGATCCCGACGTCCTCGACACCTGGTTCTCCTCGGCGCTCTGGCCCTTCGCGACGATGGGTTGGCCGGAGAACCCGGATCCCACGCTCGGCGGGCGCTACCCCAACGACGTGCTGATCTCGGGCTTCGACATCCTGTTCTTCTGGGATGCCCGGATGATGATGCAGGGCCTGCAGTTCATGAAGGCGGTGCCGTTCAAGACGCTGTACCTCCACGGCCTGGTCCGCGCCGCGGACGGGCAGAAGATGTCCAAGTCGAAGGGCAATGTCGTCAATCCGCTCGGGCTGATCGACAGCTACGGCGCCGATGCGCTGCGCTTCTTCATGGCGGCGATGGAAAGCCAGGGCCGCGACATCAAGATGGATGAGCGCCGGATCGAGGGCTATCGCAACTTCGCGACCAAGCTGTGGAACGCCGCGCGCTTCGCCCAGTCGAACGGCATCGGCGCCTCGACCACGCTCGAGCCGCCCGCGGCCGAGCTGGCGGTCAACCGCTGGATCATCGCCGAGACGGTCGCTACCGTGCAGGCGCTCGACCTGGCGCTGGCCGACCTGCGCTTCGACGAGGCGGCGAACACGATCTACCAGTTCGTCTGGAGCCGCTTCTGCGACTGGTATCTCGAGCTGATCAAGCCGACGCTTCAAACCGCGGAAGTCGCGGATGCCGATCAGGGCGGCAACTCCATCCCGGAAACCCGCGCGGTCGCCGGCTGGGCGCTCGACCAGATCCTGGTGATGCTCCACCCGTTCATGCCCTTCATCACCGAAGAGCTGTGGTCGAAGATGGGCCCGCGCGAGCATGAACTGATCGTCGCCAAGTGGCCGATGGCCGATGCCCGCGCGCTCGATCCCTCGGCCGCGCAGGAGATCGACTGGCTGATCCGGCTGGTCAGCGAGATCCGCGCCGCGCGCACCGAGCTCAACGTGCCCCCGGGCGCGCGCCTGCCGATCTTCGTCCGCGACGCCTCGGCGGAAACCAGCGCGCGCCTGGAGCGCCAACAGGCGGCGCTCGCCCGCCTGGCGCGCGTCGATCAGGCCTCGGGCGAAGTCCCCGCCGGCGGCTCGCTCCAGATCGTCGTCGACAAGGCGACCTTCGTGGTGCCGCTCGGCGACGTGGTCGATATCGATGCCGAGAAGACCCGTCTCGCCAAGGCGATCGCCGCGGCGGAGAAGGAGCGTGACGGCCTCGCGGGGCGGCTCAATAATCCGAGCTTCGTCGAGCGGGCCAAGCCGGAAGCGGTCGAGAAGGCCCGTGCCGATCATGCCGAAAAGGCGGCCGAGGCCGAGCGGTTGAGCGCGGCGCTGGCGCGGCTGGGTTGATTTAGTTCGTCATCCCCGCACAGGCGGGGATCCAGAGCCAAGGGCGTTGCGCTTGTGACCCTGGATCCCCGCCTTCGCGGGGATGACGGTTTCTGAAACGGGGAACAAACCCGTAGGGGGAGGGGTCTAAGCCACCATGCCAGCACCGCGTCACGATCTCACCCAGGGCCCGATCAGCCGCACCCTGCTGCTCTTCGCGCTGCCCACGCTGGGCTCGAACATCCTCCAGTCGCTGAACGGGTCGATCAACTCGATCTGGGTCGGCCGCTTCCTGGGTGAGCAGGCGCTGGCGGCGACCAGCAACGCCAACATCATCATGTTCCTGATGTTCTCGGCGGTGTTCGGCTTCGGCATGGCCGCGACGATCCTGATCGGTCAGTCGATGGGCCGCCACGATGTCGAGGCCGCACGCCGCGCCTTCGGCTCGGCGATCGGGCTGGTGATGGGCGGCGCGGTGGTGATCGCGATCCTCGGTTGGCTGTTCGCCCCGCAGATCCTCCGCCTCCTCGCCACGCCGGGCGAGGCGCAGGACATGGCGCGCGACTATCTGCGTGTCATCTTCCTAGGGCTGCCATTCTCGATGCTCGGCGTGCTCATCCAGATGAGCCTGCGCGGCACCGGCGATTCGATCACCCCGCTTTGGTTCATGGTGCTGAGCGTCGCGATCGATTCAAGCTTCAACCCGCTGCTGATCGAAGGCATCGGCCCGTTCCCGCGCATGGGCATCGCCGGCTCGGCGACCGCGACCCTGCTCGCCGGCATCACCTCGTCGCTCGGCCTGCTGATCTATGTCTATTGGCGCGACCTGCCGATCCGCCTGCGCGGCCCGGAGCTGCGCTACCTGCTCCCCGAAAAGGCGCTGGTCCGCACGATCGTCGCCAAGGGGCTGCCGATGGGCGCGCAGATGCTGGTGATGTCGACCGCGGGCCTGACGATGATCGGCCTGGTCAACCGGCTCGGCGTCGATACCGCCGCGGCCTATGCCGTCTCGCAGCAGCTGTGGACCTATATCCAGATGCCGGCGATGGCGATAGGCGTCGCCGTCTCGAGCATGGCCGCGCAGAATATCGGCGCGGGCAAATGGGAGCGGGTGGGGGCGATCACCCGTGCCGGCCTGACCTACAACACCGCGATCACCCTGGTCGTGATCGGCGCGATCATCCTGTTCGACCGCCCGGTGATGGCGCTGTTCGTCGGCGGCGATTCGCCCGCCATCCCGATCGCCCGCCACATCCAGCTGCTCGCCAGCTGGACCTTCGTGATGTTCGGCGCGACGATGGTGCTGTTCTCCACCGTCCGCGCCAATGGCGCGACGATCCCGCCGCTGGTCATCCTGGCGATCACGCTCTTCCCGATCCGCTTCGGCTTCGCGGTGCTCGGCCAGCGCTGGTTCGGCCCGGACGCGCTGTGGATCGCCTTCCCGATCGGATCCGCCTGCTCGCTCGCGCTGGCGGCGCTCTATTATCGCCACGGCAATTGGCGCAAGCAGGTGCTGGCGGTGCCGCCCGAGCCGACCGAGGTGGAGGAAGAGGCGCAGGCCACCAGCGAACCCGCGGGGCGCTTGCAACCCAATTGCTGAGGGCGCATCAGCGCCTCCATGAGCCAGTATCCCGCCCTCCGCCTCCGCCGCACCCGTGCCTCCGAGTGGAGCCGCCGGATGCATGCCGAGACCGTCCTCACCCCCGCCAACCTGATCTGGCCGCTGTTCGTCACCGAAGGCGAGGCGGAGGAGCCGATCGCCGCGCTTCCCGGCGTGTCGCGCTGGGGGCTGAACGGCATCGTCGCCCGCGCCCGCGAGGCCCGCGACCTCGGAATCCCGTGCCTGGCGCTGTTCCCCAACACCCCGCGCGAACTGCGCACCGAGGATGGCCGTGAGGCGCTCAACCCCGACAATCTGATGTGCCGCGCGATTCGAGCGATCAAGGATGCGGTGCCCGATATCGGCATCCTCACCGACGTCGCGCTCGACCCCTATACCGCGCACGGCCATGACGGCGTCGTCGATGCCCAGGGCTATGTCCTCAACGACGAGACCAGCGCGGTGCTGGTCGACCAGGCACTGCTCCAGGCCGAGGCGGGATCGGACATCGTCGCCCCGTCGGACATGATGGACGGCCGCGTCGGCGCGATCCGCGGCGCGCTCGAGGCGAACGGCCACGTCAACGTCCAGATCATGGCCTATGCCGCGAAGTACGCCTCGGGCTTCTATGGCCCGTTTCGCGACGCGGTCGGCTCGCGCGGGCTGCTCAAGGGCGACAAGAAGACCTATCAGATGGACCCGGCCAATGCCGAGGAAGCGCTGCGCGAAGTCGCGCTCGACATCGCCGAGGGCGCCGACAGCGTGATGGTCAAGCCCGGGCTTCCCTATCTCGACATCATCCTGCGCGTGAAAAGCGAGTTCCAGGTGCCCGTGTTCGCGTACCAGGTGAGCGGCGAATATGCGATGATCGAGGCCGCCGCCGCGGCAGGGGCAGGGGACCGCGACGCGCTGGTGCTCGAGACGCTGATGGCCTTCCGCCGCGCCGGCTGCTCGGGCGTGCTGACCTATCATGCGCCGCTGGCGGCGAAGCTGTTGGGCTGATCTTCCTCTCCCATCGGGGAGAGAGCCGGGGAGAGGGGCAAGAACATGATCGAAACACCACGTCTGCTCCTCCGCCCCTGGCGCGAGGCGGACAAGCCGGCCTTCCACGCGCTGGTCAACACGCCGGCGATGATGGCGCATTTCGGCGGGCCTGTGCCGCAGGCCAGGCATGACGCGATCCTCGACAAGCAGATCGCCCAGCAGGAGCGCTACGGCCATTGCATGTGGGCGGTCGAATTGCGCGAGACCGGCGAGCTCGCCGGGGTCTGCGGCGTCCGCATCGGCGGCCATCCGGACACGCCGGTGCCCGAGGAGCTCGAGATCGGCTGGCGGATCGGCGAGAAATTCTGGGGGCAGGGCATCGCGCGCGAGGCGGCGGAGGCGAGCCTCGCCTGGGGCTGGGCCAACACCGATCGCCCGCGCATCGCCGCCTGGACGGTGATCGGCAACACGCGCAGCTGGGGCCTGATGGAGCGGCTCGGCATGCGGCGGCGCGCCGATCTCGATTTCCGCCACCCCGACTATGCCCCCGAAGACCCCGTCGGCGCGATGATCGTCTACGCGATCGACCGCCCGGCATGATCGAGACCGCCCGCCTGCGCCTGCGCCCCTGGCAGCGCGAGGACCGTCCGGCGTTCGAGCGGTTCAATACCGAGGCGATGATGCGCTATCTGGGCGGCGTCCATGCGCCTGCACGCGTCGATGCGATGTTCGAACGGCGCCTCGCCGACCAGGCCCGCGACGGGCATTGCTACTGGGCGGTCGAACACAAGGATTCCGGAGCGCTGGTCGCCACCTGCGGCATCCGCATCGCTTCGAACTACCCAGCCGAGGTGCCGGTCGCCGGCATGCACGAGATCGGCTGGCGCGTCGCCGAGGCGCATTGGGGCAAGGGCTATGCGCGCGAAGCGGCCGAAGCGAGCATCGCCTGGGCCTGGACGAACCTCGACGCGCCTGCGATCGGCGCCTGGACGACGCAGCTCAACGTCCCGAGCTGGCGCCTGATGGAGCGGCTGGGCATGGCGCGTCGGCCGGATCTCGATTTCCACCATCAGGATCATCCGCCCGGCGCCCCGCTTGGCGCGATGATCGTGTACGCGCTGGAGCGCCCGCAATGATCGAGACCGAACGCCTGATCCTCCGCCGCTGGCAGGAGCGCGACCGCCCGGCCTGGCATGCGATGGGCCGGGATCCCGCGGTGATGGAATTCCTCGGCCCGCCGCTCACCCCGGAAGCTGCCGATGCTGCGATGGAACGCCAGAACGCCCTGATCGACAGCATCGGCCACGCCTTCTGGGCGGTCGAGCGCCGGGAAGACGGCGCGTTCCTCGGCTTTTGCGGGCTCAAGCCCGGCCCCGAGGGGACGCCGCTGTTCGGCGAGACCGAGATCGGCTGGCGGTTCGCCCCGGGATATTGGGGCAAGGGCTATGCGCGCGAAGCGGCGCAGGCGAGCCTCGACTGGGCCTGGGCCCGGCTCGACGCCGCCACGGTCGCGGCGATGACCGTGCCTGGCAACACGCGCAGCTGGGGGCTGATGGAGCGCCTCGGCATGGTGCGCGTTCCGGAACAGGATTTCATCCACCCGATGGCGCCCGAATGGCTGAACCCGCACATCACCTATCGGATCGCCCGGCCTGGCGCTTCGGCCGTTCATCTGCGCGCAAGCCCCGCGGGCTAAGCGGGGTCGGGGGAGGATGCTGATGGACGACGACACCGACGAGCAGGCCCTGGCGCGCGCGCCGCGCTGGCTGTTCGTCGCCGCGATCCTTGCCGGCTCCTTCCTGCTCTTCCTCGTCCAGCCGATGGTCGCGCGCATGGCGCTGCCCCAGCTCGGCGGTGCGCCGGCGGTGTGGAACAGCGCGATGCTGGTCTATCAGGCGCTGCTGCTCGGCGGATATGCCTATGCGCACTGGCTCGGCCGCGTGCCGCCGCGGATGCAGGCGACGATCCATCTTGCGGTGCTGGTCGGCGCCGCGCTCTGGCTGCCGATCGGCGTGATCGCGATGGAGCTGCCCGCCGATGCCCAGCCCGCGCTATGGGTGCCCTGGCTGCTCATCGCCTCGATCGGCCCGCTCTTCTTCGCCATCTCGGCCCAGGCGCCCCTGCTCCAACGCTGGTACAGCATCGCCAGCCATGGCCGCGATCCCTATGCGCTCTACGCCGCCTCCAATATCGGCAGCTTCGGCGGGCTGCTCGCCTATCCGCTGCTGGTCGAGCCCGGCCTGGCGCTCAAGGCGCAGAGCTGGCTGTGGACCGTCGGCTATGTCCTTGTCCTGATCCTGGTGGCGGGCTGCGCCGCGCGGCTGCCGCGCCAGGCCGAGGGCGAGCCGCACGTCGCAACGCACACGCCTGCGCCCGAATGGGGCCGGATCCTCCACTGGATCGTGCTCGCGCTCGTCCCCTCGGGATTGATGCTGGCGACCACCACCTTCCTCACCACCGATATCGTCGCGGTGCCGATGCTCTGGGTGCTGCCGCTCGGGCTCTACTTGCTCAGCTTCTCGGTCGCCTTTCGTGATGATGCGGTGCTGCCAGAGATCCTCACCAAGTTCGCGCCGGTGATCATCCTGATGTTCGGCGCGACGCTGATCGCCGGCCACCAGAAGCTCGCCTATATCAACGCGATCATCGGGCTGCTGCTGCTGTTCACCGTCGCGGTGACGCTGCACGCGCGCATGTACGCGCTGCGCCCGGCGCCCGATCATCTCACCGGCTTCTATCTCGCCATGTCGGTCGGCGGGGCGCTGGGCGGGGTATTCGCCGGGCTGATCGCGCCGATCCTGTTCGACTGGACTTATGAATATCCGCTGCTGGTCTTCGCCGCCGGCGCGCTGTGCCCGCAAATCTTCCTGGTGCCGCTGATCGGCGACCTGTGGGATCGCCACAGGCCGGCGAAGACGGTGGCGCTGATCGCAGTCGTCGCCGTGCTGGTCTGGCTCGGCATCGCCAATCCCGGCGGCGTCTTCGGCGAGATGCACGAGCAGATCGCCTTCGTCCTGGTCGCCGCGCTCGGGCTGGTCGCGATCGGCCGCCGCCCGGCCTATCTCGCGGCGCTTGCCGGCGGCCTGATCCTGTTCGGCGGCTATCGATCGATCCAGCTTTCGCTCACCGATGCGCGCACCCGCAGCTATTTCGGCGTCTACACCGTCACCGACTATCCCGACGAGCGCCAGCTCGCGCACGGCACCACGCTCCACGGCGTCCAGCTGAAGGGCGCGCGCTCGACCGAGCCGACCACCTATTATGTCCCCGGATCGGGCGTCGGCCAGGCGATGCAGGCGCTGCCCGACCTCTATGGCCCGGCGGCGCGCGTCGGTGTGGTCGGCCTCGGTACCGGCACGCTGGCCTGTTACGCCAGGCCCGGCCAGAGCTGGCGCTTCTTCGAGATCGATCCGGCGATCGTCCAGCTCGCCCGCGATTCGGGCAAGTTCACCTTCCTGCGCCAATGCGCCCCGCAGACGCGCATCTCGATCGGCGATGCGCGTGTGCGCCTCACCGAATCGGCCAGCGCCAGCCTCGACCTGCTCGCGCTCGATGCGTTTTCGTCGGACACGGTGCCGATGCACCTGCTCACGCGCGAGGCCTTTGCCACCTATGGCCGGGTGCTGGCGCGCAATGGCCTGCTCCTCGTCCATATCTCGAACCGCTTCATGGCGCTGGCCCCGGTGGTCTCCGCGGCAGCGCGCGACGGCGGCTGGCACGCTGTGCGGCTATCCTATGAACCGGGGCCCAATTTCGTCGCGGAAGAGACGCCCAGCGGCGGCACCAAGGTCGAGCAGGTCGAGACAGAGGCCGAATCGGCATCCGAATGGATCGCGCTCAGCCACGATCCCGTGCTGCTCAACCGGCTGGTCGCCCGCGGTGGCGGCTGGCGGCAGCTCGGCACCTGGCCGGGCTTCCAGCCCTGGACCGACGACTATGCCTCGGTGATCCCGGTCCTCCGCCTGCTCCATCCCGAGCTGGCGAACGACTAGCTCAATTGCCGGTGTCGCCCAGCGCCGCCTCGAGCGAATCGATCCGGGCCTGCTGTGCGGTCGCCGCCTTCTCGGCATCGGCAGAGGCCGAATCGAGCGCAGGGTAGGGCGGCAGGCCGTTCACGCCGCGCTGGGTCGCCAGCGCCTCCAGATCGGCCAGCGCTGCCGCGGCCGGGCGGCGCAGCTCGGCGAGCTGCCCCATCGCCACCTGCGCGTCGAGCCAGCGCTCCGATCCCTGGGGCAGGCCGCGCGCGACCGCGATCTTGGCCTCGGCATCCTGCGCCCCGGCGTTGAACGCCTTGGTGCCGGCGTCCAGGCTCGCGCGGATATCCGCGATCTGCTGGTCGAGCGCCGCATCCGGCGCGGCGACCGGCACGGGCCGATCAGGCTCGGCGAGGCTGGTCTGCTCGATGGGACGAGGCAGCAGAGAGGGGTAGCGCCCCGCCGGTTGGGTGCAGCCGGCGAGGGCGGTGAGGCTGAGCAGCAGAATAAATCGCATGAATGTGCCTTATGCCTGTGGAAAACTGCACGCAACGGCTTGCGCGATCTGAAAACCGCTTCTAAAGGCACCCCTCCAATGCGCGCCCGTAGCTCAGCTGGATAGAGCATCAGACTACGAATCTGAGGGTCGGACGTTCGAATCGTTCCGGGCGCGCCACTAAAAACCCCGCTAGGCCAATGGCTTAGCGGGGTTTTTATGTTTTGGGGTTCAGCGGGCCGTCGCTCAGGCGGTCGGCGGGTTGCTCGGCAGAATCACCGTTACGCGCAGGCCGCCGATCGGCGAGCGGCTCGCTTCGATCCGGCCATGATGCGCTTCCACGATCGCGCGTGCGGTCGCCAGGCCCAGGCCGGAGGCGGCGGATTCGTCGGCGCGGTCCGACGAGCGGTAGAATGGCTCGAACAGGCGCTGGGCGAGCATCACGTCCACGCCCGGGGCATTGTCGTCGATGATCAGCCGCCAGGCGTCGCGCGAGCTTTCCAGGCCGAGCACGATCCGCCCGTTCTTCGGCGTGTAGCGCAGCGAATTGTCGATCAGCGCGCCGAACAGCTGCTCGATTCGCGCGCCGTCCCATTTCACGATCACGGTATATTCGGGCAGCGTGCTGGTCTCGAGCCGCACGCCCTGCGCCTCGGCGCGCTTCTTGTCGGCATAGATGGCGTTGTGGATCAGCGCGCGCGGGTCCACCGGCGCGAAGGTGACCGGCAGGCGGCCGAGATCGGCGAGCGCCACGGCATTCAGGTCCTCGGCCATGTGGATCAGCCGACGCGTATCCTCCTCGATCGCGCCGATCAGCTCGGGGGCGAGGGGTGGCTGCACCTCGCACAGCTTGATGAAATGCTCGCCCATATTCTCGGTCGGGCCCTTGAGCTCGCCCGAGATCGAGACGAGCCAGGTGCGGCGCGCCGTCTCAAGCCGGCTGAACTGGCTGGCGATGCGGCGCAGGTTGCGCATCGTCGCCACGACCTCCGCGGGGCCATCCTCATCGAAATGGAGGTCGAGATCGCCGTTCACGACGTCGCGGCTCATCCGGTAGAGCTGGAGCTGCGGCCTGGACCAGCGCCGCGCGAAGACATAGGCCATCACCAGCAGCAGCACGAACAGCACCACCACGATCGCGGCGACGCCGATATATTGCGTGGCGAGCACCCGCCGGTCCTGGTCGCTGAGCTCGGGCGCGCGGACGATCCGGGCGCTCGCCACGGTGCGGCCATCGACCACCACCGGGCGCTCGGCCCGCGGCGCCAGCGAGCTGGTCGGCCCCGAGATCGCCTGGCCCTGCGGGTCGACGAGCAGCACGCGCCCGGCCAGCGGCCCGGAGAGCTGCGTCACCTGATCGAGCGGCCGCCCCGCACGCGATGCCTCGGCAGCGGTCTGCACAAAGGCGTCGAGCCGTTCGCCGTCGCGTTGCGCGAGCTCGGCCTGCTGGCCCTCGTGCATCACGAAGACCATCAGGCCGCCCGGCACGATCGCCGCGAGCAGCGCTTGCGCCGCCAAAGAGGAAAATATGCCCCGAAACAAACGCACGCGCTTACGATCTCCCCAGATTACGTCCGGCGTAGCCCCCGCCTGTTACAGACGCAATCCGACGTTCATTCCGGAACATCGAAGCTGTCCAGTATCTTGGCCCCGGCCATGAACACGGCGACCGGGCAGACGGCGAACATCATCCAGCCGCCCCAGCCCGGGAACTGGCCGAGATAATGCACCCCCCGCTCGGTCGCACCGCAGGCGAGCCCGTAGATCACGAGGAACGCCTCGAACTTGGTCTTGATCACGAAGAGGCGGCCGAGACGATGCAACATGCCAAGGGTTAAGCACGCGCCGTGCCAAGCGCGAAAACGCGTAGTTTCGCGTTAAATTAAATGGTTACCTGTAAGTAAATCCGACAGGTCCAGCGCTTCGAGCAATGCCCGCCGCGCCGCCTCGATCCGGCCGACCAGCGCGGGGTCGGCGATCGAATCGAAGGGGATCGCCTCGGGCCAGTGCGCCGCGATCACCGCCTCTATCCGGTCCGCCTTCGCAGGATCGAGCAGGAAGCGCGGGTCGACCTTTCCGGGATCGCAGACGACGCGCAGCCGCAGGCAGGCAGGGCCGCCGCCATTCGCCATCGATTGCCGCACATCGACCACCTCGAGCCGGCGGATCGGGCCATTGCCGGCGACATGCGCCTGCAGCCAGTTCCACACGCTCGGCGTCTCGCGCGCCTCGCCGGGCAGCACCAGCGCCATTTCGCCGGACGGGAGCGTGACCAGCTGGGCGTTGAACAGATAGGACTTGATCGCATCGGCCAGGCTCACCTGCGCGGCGGGCACCTCGACGATCTCGACCTCGGGCAGCATCGCGCGCAGATCGGCATGGAAGCGCGCCTTGTCGGCAAAGGCGTGCTCATGGGCGAACAGCACGCGCCCGTTCGCCACCGCGACCACGTCGTTGTGGAAGGCGCCCGCCGCGATCGCCGCCTCGGACTGCTGGACGAACAGCACGCGCTCGAGCCGGTGCCGCCGCGCTACTGCCGCGCTGGCGTCGGGATGCTGGCGGGCCGGGAAGGGCCCGCCCGAGATGCCGTAGACGAAGACTTCGACGCCGGGCGCGCCGTGCTCGGCGGCGAGGCGCATGTGATTGGCCGCGCCTTCGTCGCCGAACGGCGCCGGCACCGGGCCGTGCACGGTGAAGGCGGGGTTCGCGAAGGCGAGGCGGAGCTGCGCCAGCGTCTCGGGCCATTCGTGGCTGCGATGCGGCATCGTCACCAGGTTGGCGACGCTGAGATGGCACTTCCCATCGCCGGTATCGGGCGCGGGCGAGACGGTCGCCGCATTGGCCGCCCACATCGGCGAGGCCGACAGCGCCTGCGCCTGGCTATGGGGCGGCGCGTCCTCGAAGCGAGTGCCCAGGCTGGCGAGCCAGCGGTGATCGGGCCGCGCATGGGGCAGCAGGATGCCCTGGGTCAGCCCCAGCGCCATGTTGGCGCGCATCTTGGCGATGCCCTGCAGCGCCGCGGCGCGCGGATAGGAGGTCTCGCCCCGGTTGCGCGTCGCCGCCAGGTTGCCGGGGCTGAGCCCGGCATAATTGTGGCTCGGGCCGATGATCCCGTCGAAGTTGATCTCGAGGAGCATCAAATTCCTTCCCCAGCTTGCTGGGGGAGGGGGACCGCGCCCGAAGGGCGTGGTGGAGGGGCCGCGCCATAGGCGCGGGGCGCCTCCGCCGCGCGGGAGACCGTCGCGGATGCGACGGCCCCTCCACCACCGCGCTGCGCGCGGCGGTCCCCCTCCCCGAGACAAGCTCGGGGAGGAATATTACCGGCCCACATGCAGCACCTCATCTCCCACGCCGACGCCGAGCAGCTCGGCGGCGCGCGGATCGATCGCCACGCCGCCCTCGCGCGCCGCCACGCGGCCCTGCGTCACCCGGAAGTCCTTGAGCGTGCCCGTCGCGACCAGCGCCGGCTCGCCGCCGCCCTCCACCGCCGCCACCGGCGCAGCCTTGGCGTCACGCACGGTGTTCACCTGGTCGGTGCGCGCCGTCATCGTCGGGCCGCCATCGAAGATGTCGACGTAGCGCTCCCAGGCGAATCCCTCATTCTCGAGCATCCGCATCGCGGCCCGGCCCGAGGGGTGGGGCAGGCCGATCACGCTGCGGGCGCTGTCCTGGAGCATCGCGGTGTAGACCGGGTATTTGGGCATCAGGTCGGCGATGAACTGGTTGCCATGCACCGCATTGAAGCTGTCCGCCTCCTGGAAGTTCATCCCGAAGAAGCGGCCGGCGATGCCGTCCCAGAAGGGCGATCCGCCCGCCTCGTCGATCACCCCGCGCAGCTCGGCGAGGATCTTCTCGGCGAAGCGCGCGCGGTGGCGGGCGATGAACAAATAGCGGCTGCGCGCGAGCAGCATCCCCAGCCCGCCGGCGCGCTCGCCGGGGTGGAGGAACAGTCCGCCGACTTCGCTCGCCCCCTCCAGGTCGTTGACCAGGCTCAGCGTCTCGGCGCGAAAGGTGCGGCCGAGTTCCTCGCTATGCTTGGTCTCGGTGGCGAGGCGATAGGAATAGAAGGGCCAGCGCTGGCCGACCGCGGTGAAGATCTGGCAGGTGCCGCGCACTTCGCCGGTATCGGCATTCTCGAGCACCAGCACGAACACGTCGTCGCCGGTCTCACCCTCGGCGCGCTCGAACGCGACATGGCTGCGGGCGAGCTTGGCGCGCAGCACGTCCTTTTCGGGCTGGAGGTTGGTGAAGCCGCCCCCGGTGAGCTTCGCCATCTCGTAGAGCGCCTGCAGATCCTCGTCGCGGGCAGCCCGGATCACGAAACTCATAACTTCCCCTTCTCGGCGATACGCAACATGGTGACGGCGGAGAGCGCGGCGCGTTCGGCGAGGCTCTCCGGGATCAGGAACTCTTCCGGACTGTGGATCAGCCCGCCGCGCGCGCCCATCGTATCGACCACGGGCACGCCTGCAGCGGCGATGTTGTTGCCGTCGCACACGCCGCCCGAGAATTTCCAAGAGACGGGAATGCCGAGGTCGGCGCCGGACCGCTTCACCAGTTCGAACAATTTCTCGGCACCGGCGTCCAACGGCTTGGGCGGGCGGTTGAAATTGCCATGCACGTGCACGCGCACGTCATGCTTCACCGCGACGATCGCCACCGCCTGGTCGATCGCGATGCGCGCCCTGGTGATCGCCTCGGCATCCTTGGGGCGGAAGTTCACGCGTAGGATGGCGAGATCGGGCACGACATTGTTCGGCCCGCCGCCGTCGATCTTGGCCGGGTTCACCGCCAGGCCGGGGGCCTTGGCGTCATTCAGCCGCATCGCCAGATCCGCCGCGGCCACCAGCGCGTTGCGCCCCTCGTCCGGGTTGCGCCCGGCATGGGCGGACTTGCCGTGCACCATGATCGAGAAATTGCCCGTGCCCCCGCGCGCGCCGGCCAGCGTGCCGTCGGGCAGGGCAGGCTCATAGGTGAGCGCCGCGACCTTGCCCTGCGCCGCCCCGGCGATCAGCCCGGCGGAGGAGAAGGATCCGGTCTCCTCGTCGGAATTGATCAGCACCTCATAGCCGAGCTGCCCGGCGAGCGGGCTCGCCTCCACGGCCTCGAGCGCGGCCAGCATCAGCGCCAGGCCGCCCTTCATGTCGGCGGCGCCCGGCGCGTTGAGGTTGCCATCCGGCAGCCAATGGTTCGCCTGGAAGGGGTGATCGGCGCCGTAGACCGTGTCCATATGCCCGGTCAGCAGGATCTGCACCGGCGCATCGGGGCGCACCGCGAGATGCAAATGGCGGCCATGCGCCAGCGGCAGCACCTCGCCTGCCGCGGTGACGCTGTCGGCCGCCTCGGGCTCGACCAGCGCGAGGTGTCCGGGCAGTACGGAGAAGGCATCCGCCAGCGCATCGGCCATCCGCACAAGGCCCGCCAGGTTGCGGGTGCCGCTGTTGATCGCCGTCCACGCCTCGGTCCGCGCCAGCATCGGCGCCGCCGCGGCCCTCTCCACTGCCGCGCATTCTGTCTTGGAAAGCTCGGTCATCCCGCGGGCGTAGCGCGAAATATTATTGCCGTCAGCCCCGGCGAGGGGTGAGGCTCATGCAATTTGGGTATGGCGCGTCAGAAATCGACGACGAGCGCGGCGCGGCTGGTCGTGTCGGTGGTCTTGCGCCCGAGCGGCGGCGCGCTTTCGAACTGCATCGAATAGCTGAATTGCGCCGAGAGCGGCCCGATCAGCTTGGTGAGCAGCGCCGACTTGGACGAGACCGTGCTGTTGGCGTCCTGCACATAGGCGGAGGCGACCTGCGTCACCGAAATGCCCTTGGCGACCTTCCAGCCGAAATCGATGCTGCCGCGCGCCGCGGCATTGCCCTGCTGGGTCGCGTCGATGAAGTGGGTGTAGCGATAGGCAGGACCGACTTCGAGGTCGAGCTTCACCGCGGGCGACTTGATCGCGCTGTAGCCGATGCCGGTAGACAGCGACACGCGGTCGGTGAAGCCCGAGAAGCGGTCGCTTTCATATTGCGCCGCGCCGTAGAGATAGGCGCGGTCGTCGAACTTCCAGTTGGGCTCGTAGGCGACGAGGTAGCGCTCGCGCGTGGTGACCCCCAGGCTCTCCTGGTAATCGGCCTGCGCCCGCAGCTTGTGGCGCCATTCCAGCGCCTCGCGCTTGATCTCGAACGCGGCGGTGATGCCCACATTCTCGGTATTGCCGGTGGTGACATAGCCGCCCAGCTCGGCATGGCCCTTCACCAGGTCGAAGAAGTCGGCGCTGCGGATCTTGGCCTGCGCCTTTTTCAGGCGGGAGTCGCGCCAGTCGGCGGCGATCTTCACCAGCTGGTCGGCGCTGTCCGGCGCGGCGCTGCGCGCATATTTGACGATGACGGCGACGTCGTTCTCGTTGCCCGATTCCATCGCTGCCTCGAGCATCAGCTTGAGCGCCGGCGGCACGTTCGCGGCCGCCAGCGCGGCGGCAGCACCGTCATCGTCGTCCGCCATGGCCGGAGCGGCGGCGAGGAACAGCGGCAGGGCAAGGAGCAAGGCGCGCATGAACGGGTCCGTATCGCCGTTATGGGAGCGAAACTAGGGCAGGATCAGACGAGATGTTGTCCAAAGACGGTCAACAGTTCCTTATAGAGCTCCCGCTTGAACGGCACGATGATGTCGGGGAGATCTTTTGGCTCCGCCCAGCGCCAGGCGCGGAATTCGGGCTCGGCGGTCTCGATGTTGACGTCGCTGTCCTCGCCGAGGAAGCGGAACAGGAACCAGCGCTGGCGCTGGCCGCGCCACTTGCCCTTCCAGATCCGTCCGACCAGATCCTCGGGCAGGTCGTAGAACAGCTCGTCGGGCGCGGTGGCGATCAGCTCGGCATGCTCGCGCTCGACGCCGGTCTCTTCCCACAGCTCGCGCCACGCCGCGTCGAGCGGGTCCTCGCCGGGATCGATCCCGCCCTGCGGCATCTGCCAGGCCTCGACCACCGAATCGAGCCGCTGGCCGACGAACACCTGGCCGTCGCGATTGAGCAGCATCACGCCCGCGCAGGGGCGATAGGGAAGGGAAGCGATATCGGTCATGGCGCGCTCGTAGCGCGGGATCGCCCGCCAAGCCACCCTCGTCATCCCCGCGCAGGCGGGGATGACGGAAGGGGGAGGGCGACCTACGTTCGTCGCGTGATCCATCTCGTCCATCACCCCGATTATGTCGCCCCGGCGCCGGCTCGCAGCCAGTATCAGTGGAACAAGAACGGCCTGGTCCGCGACCTGCTGCGCGAAGAGGGCGATCTCTTCGCCTGGCACCAGCCCGAGCCGATGCCCCGCGCCTGGCTCGAGGCGGTGCACGATCCCGACTATGTCGAGCAGGTCCTCACGGCGTCGGTTCCGCCCGAGAAGGAGCGCCGCATCGGCTTCCCGGTCACCCCCGAGGTCGCGAGGCGGTCCCAGGCCGTGCCCGGCGGCACGTACCTCGCCGCCAAGCTCGCGCTCGAGCACGGCTTCGCGGCCAACACCGCCGGCGGCAGCCACCACGCGCTCGCCGATACCGGCGCGGGCTTCTGCGTGTTCAACGATCTCGCCATCGCCGCGAACCGGCTGGTCGAGGAGGGCCACCGCGTCCTGATCGTCGATTGCGACGTCCACCAGGGCGACGGCACCGCCTCGCTCACTGCGGGCCGGCCCGAGATCGCCACCTATTCGATCCATGCCGAGAAGAACTTCCCGGTCCGCAAGGCGCGCTCCACGCTCGATGTGCCGCTGGCCGACGGGGTCGGCGACGACGAGTATATGGAAACGCTGGAGCGCAGCTTGCTCCCGCTGCTCGAGGGATTCGCGCCCGATCTCGTCCTCTACCAGGCCGGCGTCGACCCGCTTGCCGGCGACCGGCTGGGCCGCCTCGCCCTCAGCTATGATGGGCTGGTCACCCGCGACCGCTGGATTTCCGGCGTCATGACGTCACGCGGCATCCCCTTCGCCAGCGCGCTGGGTGGCGGATACGGCGAGGACGCGCTCGAAGTGTCGCACCGCCACGTCGCCTCGATCCTCGCGCTGGGACAGGCAGTTGCGGGCCGGGCTTTGCAGGTTTGAAATTGGGGCGTAGACATCTGCGCAACGATATAAAGAAGCAGGAGACCGGCAATGGCGACTGCCGCGCATACGCTCACGCCCGAGGAGGCGTCGGCGCATCCCGCACCCGAGGCGATCGTGGTTCGCTTCGCCGGCGATTCCGGCGATGGCATGCAGCTCACCGGCGGCCAGTTCACCTTGTCGACCGCGCTAGCCGGCAACGACCTCGCCACCTTCCCCGATTTCCCCGCCGAGATCCGCGCGCCCCAGGGCACGCTGTTCGGCGTCTCCGCCTTCCAGATCAATTTTGGCTCGGCCCAGATCGACACCGCGGGCGACCAGCCCGACGTGCTCGTCGCGATGAACCCGGCGGCGCTCAAGACCAATGTCGAGGCGCTCAAGCCCGGCGGGCTGATCATCGCCGACGAAGGCGAGTTCGGCCAGCGCAACCTCGACAAGGCGAAATATGCCGCCAATCCGCTCGAGGACGGCAGCCTCGCCAAGTGGCAGCTGCTCAAGCTCAACATCTCGCAGCTCACCCTCGATGCGGTGAAGCCCTTCGGCCTCGGCAACAAGGAGGCGCTGCGCTGCAAGAACATGTGGACGCTCGGCCTGGCGCTGTGGATGTTCGACCGCGACCGTCAGCCTCTCGTGGACTGGCTCAAGGCCAAGTTCGCCAAGGCGCCCGAGCTGGCCGAGGCCAATATCGCCGCGCTGAACGCCGGCCATGCCTATGGCGAGACCGCCGAGCTCGGCGCGATGGGCATCTCGCAGCGCCAGGTCGCCGCCGCGCCCGCCGAGCCGGGGCTCTACCGCACCGTCACCGGCGCGGAGTCGATCTCGCTGGGGCTCGTCGCCGGCGCGCAGCTCGCCAACCTGCCGATGTTCTTCGGCGGCTATCCGATCACGCCTGCCTCCGCGATCCTCCACGCGCTCGCCCGTTACAAGGAATATGGCGTCACAACCTTCCAGGCAGAGGACGAAATCGCCGCGATCGCCTCGGCGCTAGGAGCCGCCTATGCCGGCAGCTTAGGCGTAACCTCCTCTTCGGGACCCGGCATCGCGCTCAAGGGCGAGGCGATGGGCCTGGCGATCATGACCGAGCTGCCGCTGGTCATCGTCAATTCGCAGCGCGGCGGTCCCTCGACCGGACTTCCCACGAAAACTGAGCAATCGGATCTATATCAGGCAGTCTACGGCAGAAATGGTGACGCGCCGATGCCCGTACTCGCGGCGCGATCGGCCGCCGACTGCTTCGACGTCGCAATCGAGGCGGTGCGCATCGCCACCCAGTACATGACTCCGGTGATGCTGCTGACCGACGGCTATATCGCCAATGCCGCCGAACCCTGGAAGGTGCCGGACATGTCGGGCTACGCGCCCTTCCCGGTGGTGTTCCATACCGAGGTACCGCCCGAGGGCGAGAAATTCCTGCCCTATGCCCGGGACGCCAAGCTCAAGCGCCCCTGGGTCAAGCCGGGCACGCCGGGCCTGCTGCATCGTATTGGCGGGATCGAGAAGGCGCAGGGCACCGGCAACATCGATTATTCCCCCGCCAACCACCAGGCGATGACCGACATCCGCCGCGACAAGGTGCTCGGCATCGACATTCCGGACCAGGCGGTCGAGCAGGGTCAGGCGGGCGGCAAGCTCGTCGTGGCCGGCTGGGGCTCGACCTATGGCCCGATCGCCCAGGCGGTGCGCCGGGCGCGGTCAAAGGGGCATGACGTCAGCCATGTCCATATCCGCCACATCTGGCCGCTCCCCAAGAATCTAGGAGCATTGCTAGGGAGTTACGAGCATATCCTCGTGCCGGAAATGAATACCGGCCAGCTCAAGACGGTGCTGCGCGACCAGTATCTCGTCGATGCCAAGTCGCTCACCAAGGTCTCGGGCCAGCCCTTCCGCATCGCCGAGATCGAAGCCGCGATCGCCGAGCATATCGGCGCCGACTTCGACCAGGAACTTCCGCCGAGCAATAGCCAGCTGCCCAGCCCGGAGGCTGTGAATCCATGAATTCCCTCTCCCATCGGGAGAGGGCGGGAGCGCCGAAGGCGCGGAAGGGCGAGGGCGACCTCAACTCTTCGACCCTCACCCTCCCATCGCTGACGCGATGGGCCCCTCCCTCTCCCGGTGGGAGAGGGGAAGAAGGTATGAGCCGATGAACGAGATCACCACCATCCGCCCAAGCACCCCCAAGGACTGGGAGACCGACCAGGAGGTCCGCTGGTGCCCGGGCTGCGGCGACTATGCGATCCTCAAGGCGGTGCAGCGCACGATGCCCGAGATTGGCGCCACGCCGGAGAACACGGTGTTCGTCAGCGGCATCGGCTGCTCGTCGCGCTTCCCCTATTACATGGAGACTTATGGCTTCCACACCATCCATGGCCGCGCGCCTGCGGTGGCGACGGGGGTCAAGCTCGCCAATCCCGAGCTCGACGTGTGGATCATCACCGGCGACGGCGATGCGCTGTCGATCGGCGGCAACCACACGATGCACCTGCTACGGCGCAACCTGAACTGCCAGTTCCTGCTGTTCAACAACGAGATCTACGGCCTCACCAAGGGACAATATTCGCCGACCAGCCGCGAAGGCACGCGCAGCCCTTCCACACCCTTCGGCTCGGTCGACCACCCCGCCAAGCCTTGCGCCTTCGCGCTGGGGGCAGGGGCACGCTTCGTCGCCCGCGCGATCGACGTCCACAAGAACCTGCCTAGCGTACTCAAGGCCGCGCATGCGCACCAGGGCGCGGCGTTCGTCGAGATCTTCCAGAACTGCATCGTCTACAACGACGACGTCTTCGAACCCTTCACCGCCAAGCCCAATGCCGCGGCGAACCAGCTCTGGGCCGAGCATGGCCAGCCTTTGCTCTTCGCCGGCGGCACCAAGGGGCTGACGCTCGACATCGAGCGGCTCACGCTCAAGATCGTCGACGTCACCGATGGCGACTGGCAGGGGGCAGGGGTCATCGTCCACAACGTCACCAATCGCGCCGTCGCGCACATGCTCGCAGAAATGCCTTTCGGCCCGTTTCCGATGGCGCTGGGCGTGCTCTATGACGATCCCGCGCCCACCTTCGAGAGCGCCGTCGTCGCGCAGAACAAGGCCGCCAGCGAGGGCAAGGCCACCGACCTGCAGAAGCTCGTCGCCAAGGGCCAGACCTGGATGGTCGACAAGGAACCGCACAAGCTGTGATCCGCATCGCTATCGGCTTGCATTGATCCACCGGTGCCGTATCCGCGGCGAATGCTGACCCGCGCTCCCGCCGGCGCCCTTGTGCGTGAACTTGCGCCGGCCCGAAGCGTCTATCCGCAATGACCTCCGCCGAGCGCACGCCGAACAGCTTCCGTACCCCGACCGAGCGCGCCCGCCGCCACGATCTTGATGCGCTGCGTGCGGTGTTCCTGCTGTTCGGCATCCCGTACCACGCCTCGCTCACGGCGCGGCCGGGGCCGTGGATCGCCAATTTCCACGAGCGCTCGCGCGATTTCATCCAGCTCGCCGACTATCTCCACCTGTTCCGCATGCCGGGCTTCTACATGATCGCCGGCTATTTCGCGGCGATGCTGCTCCAGCGCCGCCCGGTTGCCACCTATCTCCCGTCGCGCCTCCACCGGCTCGTCCCGCCCTTCCTGGCCGGCACGCTGCTGCTGGTGCCCGCAATGCACTTCCTGCTGCTGCTCGAGGCCGGCCACCCCGATCCGCTCGGCCGCTGGTGGGAGATCATGACATGGGCGGAGCGCAATCCGTTCGAGCATCTCTGGTTCGTCCAGGTGCTGCTCTACTACACAGCGGGCCTCGCCGGGCTGGTCTGGCTGTTTCCCGCGCTCGCCCGTGCCGAGCTCGGCGGCGAGAGACCCGGGCTGGTGCGCGGGTTCGTGCCGATCACGATTGCCGTCGGTCTGCTGCTCGGCCTGCTTGGCCTGGGTTCGCTTCAGCTCGAGCGCTATCGCTACCTCGACAATTTCGCGGTCAATTTCCTCTCGGCCCGCTACGCGCTCGATTACCTGCCCTGGTTCGCGCTGGGTGCCGTTCTCCAGCGGATTCCCGCCCTCGATCGCCGCTTCGCGCGCTTCTCCTGGATCCTGTTCCTCACCGGGCTGGTGGCGAGCATCGCGGTGGTGTTCGGCGAGCGGCTGGTGCCGTTCCTCTGGCGCCCGGTGCTCACCGGCGTCGCCGCGATCTGCCTCACCCAGGCGTCGCTCGGCGCGCTGGCGCACTTCATCGACGGCGAGCGGCGCTGGGTGAAGGCGCTCGTCTCGGCCTCCTTCGTGATCTACCTGTTCCACGAGCCGCTGATCGTGCTCGCCACGCCGTGGCTGGACCTGCTGCCGATCCCGGTCTGGCCCAAGTTCATCCTGCTGTGCCTAGTCGCGTTCTTCGGCTCCTACGGCATCTGGAAGCTGATCAAGCTGAGCCCGGCGCTGCGCTATCTGTTCAATGGCGAGCGCAAGAAGAAGCGTGTCGAACGCTAGGCTTGCTCGGCGCGCCCGCGCGTGCATTGTGCGCCCGAAATGCATGCACCGCTAAGTCAGTCTGTTCCGGAAACCCCGCGCCGCGTCAGCTGGTCCGCGCGCGCGCTCGCCCGCTTCTTCCGCCGTCAGCTCGACAGGATCGATGCGGGCATCGCCCAGGGCAGCCTGTCGCTCGGCCTGCCCGACGGCACCGCCCGCCTGCTCGGCGGCCGCGCGGAAGGGCCTGCAGCAGTCGTCGACCTGCGCAGCTGGCGCGCTTTGCTCCGGCTCGCGATCGGCGGCTCGATCGGTTGGTACCAGGCCTGGGCTCTCGGCGAATGGGCGAGCCCCGATCCAGTCCAGATCTTCGCGCTGTTCGGGCTCAACCGCGCCGCGCTCGCCCGCCAGGCGCGCGCCTCGGGCCTGTCGCGCCTTGCCAAGCGCCTGCTCCATTGGCGCAACCGCAATCATCGCGGCGGGTCGCGGCGCAACATCCAGTTCCATTACGACCTGGGCAACGACTTCTACCGGCTCTGGCTCGATCCGGGCATGACCTATTCGAGCGCGCTGTTCACCGCGCCCGGCCAGTCGCTGGAGCAGGCCCAGCACGCCAAGCTCGCCGCGATCCTCCGGCGCACGAACACGAAGCCCGGCGACGAGATCCTCGAGATCGGCTGCGGCTGGGGAAGCTTCGCCGAGCTGGCGGTGGCCGAGGGGCGCAAGGTCCACGGCATCACGCTGTCCACCGAGCAAAAGGCCTGGGCCGAGACGCGCGTGCCCGAGAACGCCCGTTTCACCCTCACCGATTATCGCGACGTGGCGGGCCGCTATGACGCCATCGCCAGCATCGAGATGGCCGAGGCGGTGGGGGAGGCCTATTGGCCCGCCTATCTCGACGCGATCGCCGGCGCGCTCAAGCCCGGCGGCCGCGCAGCGCTCCAGATCATCACCTTCGACGATGCGTTCTTCGATGCCTACGCCGCGAACGTCGATTTCATCCAGGCCTATGTCTTCCCCGGGGGGCTGCTGCTCTCGGAGTCCCGCTTCGCCACGCTGGCCGCGGCGCGCGGGCTCGCCACCCAGGATCGCACCGGCTTCGGCCTCGACTATGCCGAGACGCTGCGCCTGTGGCGCGAACGGTTCGACGCGGCGGTGGCCTCAGGCACGCTTCCCGCGCAATTCGACCGCAAGTTCATCGACTTGTGGCGCTATTATCTGATGTATTGCGAAGGTGGGTTCAGAGGCGGCGGGATCGACGTTGTCCAGCTCACCTTGGTCAAGGAGGCGGGGACATGAGGCGCTGGATCGCGGCGGGCGCGCTCGCGCTGGCGGCATTGGCAGGGCAGGGGGCGGTCGCCCAGGCGGTGAGCTCGCCCGACGTCGAGATGCAGGCCGGCGACAATTCGGGGCTGCGCAAGGTCGGCGCCGAAGTGCTGTTCTGGAGCCAGGCCCAGCGCGACCAGAATTTCCCGCACATGGAAAAGCTGTTCCCCGGCCATATCGTCAAGGCGGGGGCCAAGGTCCGTCCGCTTCCCGCCGGCACGCCGCTCGCCTTTCCCGACGCCGATCTCGACGCCTTCATCGCCGCGCAGAACATCGCTGGGCTGATCGTGCTCAAGGAGGGCAAGATCGTGCTCGAGCGCTATGCCCGCGGCTATTCGCAGCAGGGCCGCTGGACCAGCTTCTCGGTCGCCAAGTCGTTCACTTCGTCGCTGGTCGGCGCCGCGATCAAGGACGACTATATCAAGTCCGTCTCCGAGCCGGTGACCAAATACATCCCCGAGCTCGTAGGCAGCGGCTATGACGGCGTGACGATCGCCCAGCTGCTCACCATGACCTCGGGCGTGAAGTGGAACGAGGATTACACCGATCCCAAGTCCGACGTCGCCCGCATGTTCCTCGAGCCGGTGCCGGCGGGGGAGGATCCCACCGTCTTCTACATGAAGAAGCTCCCGCGTGAGACCGCGCCGGGCAGCAAATGGGTCTACAAGACCGGCGAGACCAACCTGATCGGCGTGCTGGTGATGCGCGCGACGAAGCAGCCGCTCGCCACCTATCTGAGCGACAAGATCTGGAAGCCCTATGGCATGGAGCAGGATGCGTTCTGGATGGTCGATCCGTCCGGGCACGAAGTCAGCGGCTGCTGCCTGTCGGTGAGCCTGCGCGACTATGCCCGGATGGGCCAGTTCGTGCTCGAAGGCGGCACGGGCGTCGTTCCGCCCGGCTGGTACCGCGAGTCGACCGCCGCGCATGCCGATATCGGCGTGCCGGGGCGTGGCTATGGCTATCAATGGTGGACCTATCCCGAGGGCCGCTTCGGCGCCCAGGGCATCTTCGGCCAGACGATCCGGGTGGACCCGAAGTCGAAGGTGGTGATCGCGGTGTCGGCAGCTGCGCGCAAGGCCTCGGACGACGCATACGGGATGGCGCGCACGGCGTTCCTCAACCGGCTGTTCGAGGCGGCAGCGAAGTAAAGCAACCCAGCTGTGCCCCGACGAAAGCCGGGGCCCGGATTCTCCGCCGTGTCGCTTGTGACGCCTGGCCCCGCTTTCGTCGGGGAACAGCAGATGTTAGCCCGCGACCCGCTCGAAATGCCCGGCCTCGAAGCCCGACACCGCCAGCGCCGCGATCCGCTCGGCCACGACCTCGGGCGCCTTCACGCTCGCTGGATCCTCGCCAGGAAAGGCGCGCGCGCGCATCTTGGTGCGGGTCGCGCCGGGGTCGAGGATGCACACGCGCACCTTGCTGATGTGCGCGACTTCCTCGCCATAGGTGAGCAGCAGGT